>CAJTLS010000072.1 GCA_910577295.1 uncultured Eubacterium sp. | reverse complement strand
CAGGGGAACAAAGTACGCCAGTTTACAGGAATGACTGCACCACTGACACTTACCGTGTCAGAAGTGACGGATTCTGCTGAAGATGCGGATACGTTCTCTTATGCCGGAAAAACCTATCAGCTCACTGCCAGTGGACAGAAAAAGACCGATACTGTAGCCGAGACGAAGTATGAATATGACGGAAAAAATCAGCTGGTTGCTTTTACTGACCCCGAGGGCAGAAGAGAAACCTACACCTATGACAGAAACAGCAACCTCACAAAATGGTAGACAAAAACGGCAACACCCTGAAAAACGAATACGACTACCAGAACCGCCTGACTGAAATGGCAGCAAAAGAGCGGAAAACCGGAAAAGAAACAAAACACACCTATACCTACAACACCTACGGAGACGTAGCCACACAGGATGACACCGCCTTTGTCTATGACGACGCCGCCGGACAGGTCACAAAAGAAACCACAACACTTACCAAACACAAAGACGTAGTCAAAACCTACACCTACGACAGCAACAACAACCGGAAAGAGATGAAAGCGGGGAATAAGA
>CAJTLS010000071.1:416-643 GCA_910577295.1 uncultured Eubacterium sp. | reverse complement strand
ACACGACAAGCCCGGAAGCGGTAGACAGGTATGTGAGGAAATGGAGCAGGGAGACGCAGCGGGCGTATGGATGGAAAAGATGGCGCAGACATGTGAAAAGGCAGACGGCAGCAGGGCTTGCAATGCTGGTCATTACACTTCCGGCGGTATGCTTAATGAATGGGGATGCGACGATAGCGGTTATGACAATACCCACGGGGATCGGACTGATACTGAGTGCAAAAGAG
>CAJTLS010000071.1:0-386 GCA_910577295.1 uncultured Eubacterium sp. | reverse complement strand
ACTGGATCAGCAATCCGATCCGTCTGATAGAGCTTTTTGCAGGGATCGGGAGTCAGGCAATGGCACTACGCGATCTGGGTGCGGATTTTGAGCATTACCGGGCGGTTGAATTTGATAAGTATGCAGTTGCGAGTTACAACGCAATTCATGGAACTGATTTTAAAGAAACAGACATTAGGGAAATAAGCGGTGCAGATTTAGGGATATGTGATACGGACAAGTTCTGCTACATAATGACATACTCATTCCCTTGTCAAGATTTGTCTGTCGCAGGAATGCAAAAAGGAATGACAAAAGGAAGCGGTACAAGGTCGGGGCTACTATGGGAAGTGGAAAGGCTTCTAAATGAATGCGACGAACTTCCTCAATTGTTACTCATGGAGAAC
>CAJTLS010000070.1 GCA_910577295.1 uncultured Eubacterium sp. | reverse complement strand
AAGGAATTTTCAGTGTGCCAATGCCTTTCTTGGAGAGCGGTTTTATATTTGTAATCCAAACGCCCTTTTTTTCCATCTTGTATGTGTAACGGAAATTTCCATTTTGATATGTTCTCTTTTTTGCTTCTGCATATTGGAAATTGAGTATTGTTAGAAAAAAAACTAACCCTATAAAAATTATTTTTTTCATGATTACCTCCTTCAAACTGAGGACCTTTATCCCATTGCAATCTCTACATTTCAATATATTTAACATCTAGAATCGGTTCAAATTTCCCTCTCCAACTTTCTACATATTTATTTTTGCAGTTTCTCGGTACATATATCGTATACTTGGAACCGATTCTTCCTCCATAAAATGAAGCTGTCAGTTTAGGCGGTTTCTGGCAGCGGATTTCACAGATGAATTCATCCGCACAATTTTCGAAACCAAATAAATTATAAATTTTCTTAACACCGGATGGCATTATAACTTTTTTTAACTTAGTGCCTTTGCCTAATATTCCGGCTATATCAGTATTTATATTAGTAACTTTTTCAGGAACTCTTAATACTCCGTTATTGATATATCCCAACACTAGTCTTCCAGATACTTTACTATACACGGAATCGTATTGAACCGCATATCTCTTATTCCCTTTTGCAATCTTTATCGCAACCGGTTTAT
>CAJTLS010000069.1:501-721 GCA_910577295.1 uncultured Eubacterium sp. | reverse complement strand
TTGGAATATTTTTCAAAAAGCCAATGGGTTGCATTTGAGTAATTTTCTAGGCTGTCAAAATCCCAATAAGAAAAATATTTTACACATTTAACAATTCTCGTCAGCTCTCTTGGTTTTTCATTTATATCATCAAAGACAAAAAACCTTTTCAAATATTTAATATCAATACATCCCTTTTGCTGTTTTTGCTCCTTCTCAACAACAGCTATCAGTTTTTCAA
>CAJTLS010000069.1:0-431 GCA_910577295.1 uncultured Eubacterium sp. | reverse complement strand
TAATACTCCTCCTGCCTCCTTGGCGGCTCAAATAAGAATGAAAGCTTGCAGCTATTTTCCCCATAATCTCCTTTTACAGAAGCAAAAATAAAGTTTTCATGTGTCCTTATTTCATTAAAAAACAGCCTTTCTACCTCTTGCCGTGAACGAGGAGAATCATAGATATAATTATGGTCTGTCTTAGGAAAATACAAGTCCTCATTATCTATAAAATGATAATTCAGCTTTCCTGCAAGGGCTTTTCCTAACGTACTCTTTCCGCAGCCATTAAGACCGCATATGATAATTCCCGTTCCCATAATCTCCTCCAACCAAGTTCTGCTCTATTTTTACATTAATACAAATAGTATATCATACACAGCTATACAATTCAATTTCTTAAACGTTTAAAAATCTGATATCCAAACATTTGAAAATCTAATACCTAAACA
>CAJTLS010000068.1:296-743 GCA_910577295.1 uncultured Eubacterium sp. | reverse complement strand
GCGTATATTTCACTGCATTAGAAAGAAGGTTGATCAAAATCTGATTAACCCTTGTCTCATCACCCAGCAGATACTCGTGCTTAATGCCTGTTACCTCTACAAAGAATTTCTGATCCCTTGCCTGTGCCATCGGACGAATAATCGCGTCTACGGAAGATACCAGGTCATGCAATGTAAACTCCTCAATTGACAGCACTACCTTGCCGCTCTCAATTTTGGATACATCCAATATATCATTGATTAGACTGAGCAGATGCTGCCCGGACGCCATAATCTTCTTTGTATATTCTTTTACCTTCTCCGGGTTCCCCGCATCCTTAGCAAGCAGTGTCGTAAAACCCAGAACGGCATTCATCGGCGTTCTGATATCATGCGACATATTCGACAAAAAAGTGGTCTTGGAATTGCTCGCAATCTGTGCTGCCTGCAGTGCCTCCGCCAACTGCT
>CAJTLS010000068.1:0-232 GCA_910577295.1 uncultured Eubacterium sp. | reverse complement strand
TACAAAGCACAGCATAAGAAAAACGCAATCAACATCACGATAACAACAATCAGAATATTCTGGTTTACAGTCCTTCCCTCCTGCTGGATCGCCTCAATCGGGACATAGCCAGTCAGATAGATCGTCCCACCGTTTACTGCCCACATATAACTCAGCGCGTTTTTACCTCTTATATCATGGTAAAACATAATGTTACGCCCCTGCTGCAGGCACTGCGCCACCTCTTCCCGGA
>CAJTLS010000067.1 GCA_910577295.1 uncultured Eubacterium sp. | reverse complement strand
GGATGCACAACAACTCTTTTGCTCCGGTGTTATCAGCAACCTTTAATCTGGTCTCCTGCTGTACCATAACAAATACTCCTTTCCTGAGTTTCAATTATTCAAGCGAATGAATCACTTCGCTGAAGCCAGGTAGTTTACTTGGCTTTTTCTATAATTTCAACAAGTCTCCATCTCTTGTCCTTGGACAGCGGTCTTGTCTCCATAACCTTAACTCTATCGCCAATATTGCACTCATTGTTTTCATCATGAGCTTTCAATTTGTAAGTTCTCTTAACGATTTTACCGTAAAGGGGATGTTTTACATTGTCTACTACTGCCACAACGATGGTCTTTTCCATCTTGTTACTCACAACTTTTCCCGTACGGGTCTTTCTAAGATTTCTTTCCACAACAAAATCCTCCTTTCTTCAGCTTAGTTTGCCGCTCTCTGTTCTTTGGACATTGCTGTCTGAATACGAGCAATGTTTCTTCTGACTTCTTTGATTCTGCTTGTATTATCAAGTTGGTTTGTTGCGTTCTGGAATCTCAGGTTAAACAGCTCCTTTTTGGCAGCTGCCAGCTCATCGTTTAATTCAGCCAGTGACATGCCTGCAATTCCGTTCAAAAATTCTTTACTCTTCACTGCCCGCACCTCCTTCTAAATCTGCACGAGAAACGATCTTACATTTAATCGGCAGTTTGTGCATAGCCAGTCTCAGTGCCTCTCTTGCTACCTCTTCCGGTACACCAGCGATCTCAAACATAACACGCCCCGGTTTCACAACAGCAACCCAGTACTCCAGAGCACCTTTACCTTTACCCATT
>CAJTLS010000066.1 GCA_910577295.1 uncultured Eubacterium sp. | reverse complement strand
AGATTTCTTCTGTCTCCTTATCGTAGTACTCCCCGCAGTAGCGGAACGGGTTGTCGTCTTTGCTGTCCGGCTTTACTTCATTGCCAAAGGAGTCGTACTCATAGGTCTTGATGACGTTTCCTTTTTCGTCGGTCAGCTGTACTACATTCCCATGCGGGTCTGTCACATAGTACTGTTTTTCGGACGCCTCCCCAGAGGCGTTTTCTGTTCCTTTGTCAGCATATAAAAGGTTACTGCCGGAACCCCGGTCGTTTCCACGGATGTATCGTTTCTTTACTTTGCCGCCCCCGGACAGTTCCATTACCAGCTGGTCGCCGTCCCAGACGAATACGGTCTTTTCCCCGTTCACTGTCTTACTTGTCCGCAGGCCCTCCGCATCATAAGTAAAGCTTACCTTATAGTTCTTTGCCAGTGTTTTTGTAAGCTGGTTTAGTGCATTATAATGGTTGACGGCGTTTTCGTTCAGCCGGTTGTCTCCCAGTGTCACGTCGATATCGATGTATGGCCTGTCTTTCCTCTCATTTGGGATTTCATAGCGGTTGACGGTGGCGAGCTGGTTTCCGTTTCTGTCGTTTTTATAGAGGACGACGGTGTCTTCTTCCGTGTCGGTGTTTAAGGTGTCGGTTCGGAGCAGTTCGTCGTTTTTGTTGTATTGATAGGCGGTTATCTTATTCCCCGCTTTCATCTCTTTCCGGTTGTTGTTGCTGTCGTAGGTGTAGGTGATGTCTTCCCTTCCTGTCTGGGTTTCTTTTGTAATCCGCCCTAATAAATCATAAGTGTAGGTAGATGTTTTTGTGGTTTTTTTGCCGTCTTTGTCTGCCATATCTGC
>CAJTLS010000065.1:259-987 GCA_910577295.1 uncultured Eubacterium sp. | reverse complement strand
GTCGGTGAAGATGGAGTTACCATTTCAAATCATGATAGCAGATTGGATCAGATGATTTCTTATGATGACAGTTATGTTTATGTGGACAGGGAGGCATTTGAGGCATTTTTGGGAAAAAACAATGCAGAGGGGCAGATATATATTGTCTTTGGAGGATTTTATAAACTTCCCGGTTTTTTATGCGGTGGGCAGTCATGTTTATATGAAACTGATTCAACGGATGAGGTAGTCCGGATTCCATACATAAGGCAAGAGAACAATTGGATGATGGCGTTGTTCAAAATATTATAGGTAAAAGGAATTGAATTTTAAGGAGGATATGATTATGGCAATCACAGGAGTGGGAAATTATAGCAGTGTTTATGAAAACACATATGCTTCATCAAGGAAGGAAGCGGCAAAGAAAGAAGAAACAAAGGAAACAGCGGCTACAGAGAAAAACGCCGAAGTAGCAAAGAGTGGCGGCAATGAGGAATACCTTAATAATTTGCAGAAACAGTTTCCTAATATGAAGTTGCAAGTCGGCTATGGGGTTAATACAAAAAATGATGGTAAAGTAGATGTTTTGAATATTAACCCGAAACTTTTAGAGAAGATGCAGAATGATCCAAAGGCAGCAAAAGAATATACGCAGAGATTGAAAGATGTGGAAGCTGCACATAAGTATGTAGATAGTTTTTTTGCAGCAACTGGAAGTACAGTTGTATGCCGTCATGCATATTTAGATG
>CAJTLS010000065.1:0-227 GCA_910577295.1 uncultured Eubacterium sp. | reverse complement strand
AAACGAAAAACTCCGTAAAGAAGCGCAGGAAAACGCCGAAGAGCGGATTGAGAAGTCAAGAGAAAAAGCCCGTGAAAATGCGGAGCAGCTTGCGGAGAAATTAGAGGAAAAGGCAGAGGAAGCAAAGGGAAGCGAAAAGTCGGAAGAAAAGAAAGTGGTAACGGAAGATGGAACAACAACTCCGAACAAAGCAGAGCAGCTCTTAGAAGAAAAAATGGCTGCTTCCA
>CAJTLS010000064.1 GCA_910577295.1 uncultured Eubacterium sp. | reverse complement strand
AGCCGAAAAGCTGTCTGTCAAAACCGGAAGAAAGGCAATGGAGCTGGCGAAAGCCAAGGGGAAGGTTTCCGATAACCGGAAATGGTCGGATATAGTGAAAGACAGCGAGATTCTGACTACCGAAGAACAGCTGGGCCTGACAAAAGAACAGGTAAAGACACTGAAAGAAAAATCGCTGGCAAAAGAAGAGCGGGTGGAAGTTGCCGTCCTGCTTATGAATGGAACCTATACGTTTGGTGAAGTGATAGAGAAACTGGATGCAGGGAAAACAGTCGAAGAACTGAAAAAGCAGAGTCTTGATTAATTGTTGACTGTGTAAGGAAGGAGTTTGAAATCTATGAGAAGATTGGGGAAAATATTGTTTGGAGTAATAACAACTGCCATGATAGGTGGAACGGTACTGTGTGCAAACAGCAGCATCTGCCAGGCTGCGGAGGAGAATCCCGCCGTTGGCGAGAACCTCACCGTTGGCGAGAACCTCACCGTTGGCGAGAACCTCACCGTTGGTGAGGTGTACAACACGGCAGTGGAAGCCGCCTACGGCGACACCTTCCGCAGCGTCTACGAAAACCGTCTGGCCGGCTCCCCTCTGGAAGCCGAGGAAATCGATGGTGTAGACACCGCCACCGGCCACCTGATGCTTTCCCGCAATGACCTGTCACTGGACGGGACAGGCGGCATGGATTTTGAACTCAACCGTTACTATGACAGCAACGAAGCCAATTTAGGTCACGCCACCGTGGAATATACCCAGAAACTGGAGGTAGACACCATCTGGGTCAATTACACAGCGTCAGATGGTTCGCAGAGGCGTATCATAGTAAATGCGGCCGTTTTAAAAAACCATAAAAATGCCTTGAAAAACTTATTAGTCAAGTATGAAAAGGGGGAGGGCAGAAGGGGAGTATCGTTTGACGGGAAGCCGGATTATGAAGAAAAAACCCAGAGGACAAAGATTGTCAGCAACGAAAGGCATAACGTATACGGGCTGGCAAGCGGCTGGCGGTATGATTTCCCCTGGATCGAGACGGTCACGCTGACGGAGAAAGAAGGCTGGGGAAAGGAGCCAAAATATCTGCACTACGGCAGTGCCGGAGTCATGAATAT
>CAJTLS010000063.1:1024-1267 GCA_910577295.1 uncultured Eubacterium sp. | reverse complement strand
GCGAAGTCTCTGCCCCGGAATGGTATTCTTCACCACAACCTTACAATCCCCGCCCTCCACGGCAACAATCCCTTTATTCGGAAAATCCACCCTCTCAACAATGCCCTCTAAAATATCACCCTTTTTCATCAGTCTCTGCCCCATCCATCCTTATCTTTATTCTTTGGTTTCGCGAAAAGCACTCTGGCAAGCAGCGTACCGCCGCCAAAAATCAGCACCAGATACAAAAGCCACTCATAGAGC
>CAJTLS010000063.1:0-981 GCA_910577295.1 uncultured Eubacterium sp. | reverse complement strand
AATACGCGTCGAAGCGATAATTGCCGCAATAATCACAATAACCCCCAAAATAGTCACCAATTTCCCGATAAACGCGCTCGGATTATAAAAGATTAAAATAATACCGAAAATCAACGGCACAATACAAAGTCCCGAGGCAATATTAAATCCTCCGACCCGTATCATGCCAGTAAATAAGCCGGAGACAACCGTCACTCTGTTGCAGAACAAATACAGTCCTGCCGCCAGCATCCCCGCTCCCATTAAAAATTCTATCAGTTCATTCCGTTCCTTTTTCATCCTAATTCTCCTTTTTCGTACTTTTTTAATTTATATCCTCTCTGACATTCATGCCGTCTCCAAAATATAGGAAATATACACCTTCCCTGATATACATACTCTCTTAATATGCACATCATCCCCGGCATACAGCCGCATAATTGCAAAAATTTTCACTAAAACAACAAAACCGCCAAACTGTTAAAACAATCTGGCGGTCCGGATTACATATTCAATGAAATTATTCTTCGCCCTCATTTTCTTCGTCTTCAAAGAAGTCATCGTCAAAATCATCATCGAAATCATCTTCAAAGTCGTCGAGGTAATCCGGCGTGAAATATCTGTAAACCGCATACGCTACAGCCGCTACCGCTACAATGGCGCCGATAACTGCCAGAACACATACGACCGGATTGCAGGATTTCTTCTCTTCCACGATAATCTCCTTCTTCTTGCCAAGCTCACCTAACTTGGCAGCCGCGATTAATTCTTCTAATTTATTCATACTCATCACAACACAACCTTTCGTTATTATTTCAGTTCGATTACGGATATTATACCACTAAATGGGATTTTTTACTACTGTTTTTTTAATTTTGCAAAACTTGCGAACATTTTTTTGACGCCAAAATTTTCAAATTCTACCGTCACCTCAAAATCACGGCCGCCCTCCACAATATTTTTAACAATTCCCGTGCCGAATTTCACATGGGAAACCGTATC
>CAJTLS010000062.1 GCA_910577295.1 uncultured Eubacterium sp. | reverse complement strand
GAAAAATCAGAGATTTTTCATAGACGAATTTATTCGTCTTGCGAATATTGGTGCCAAGACGCTTTCAGCGTCGGCGCAAATATCGCAGGTTGTGGGAAAGGCATGGTTATTATAATGCAGACAGGGGAAATGGAAACGGCACATGGTATTTTGCAATATGAAATACGGGAAGACAGCATTATCCTGACCGGATACCGGGGACGGGATATCACACTGGCAGTACCGGAACGGATAGAGGAAAAGCCGGTAACGGTCGTCGGAAAAAAGACTTTTCTTGGGGCAAAAGAACTACAGCAGGTGAATCTGCCGGGAAGCGTTACAGAAATACAGGACTGGGCCTTTGCCTGCTGCAGTGCGCTGCGGGCGCTCATCCTGCCGCGAAAGACGCTTGTTGTCGGACAGGGCATTTTGAAAGACTGTTTTCGACTGCAGCAGATTCTGACGGTGAGCGGAGAGGGTATTCTATCCGTGGCCCCGGACGATATCACCGGGCCGGAAGCGGAAATTTCCCGTCTGCTTGCGGCGGTGATGGGCAGTTTGGATGCTTTTTATTTATTTGAGCCGCTCGCGGCGGGGAGCCAAAGCTGGCTGGAACAGTGGGATGCGCGGATGCAGTCGCTGATGGCACAGGCGGATGAAGAGGGTTTTTCCAAAATGCTTCTGTGCGGAGAAGAAGATTACGGCAGCAAAGAGAATAATCTGGACTATTATATTGAACAGCGCCGGCGGTTCAAAGTCCGTCTCGCGATGCTGCGGCTCATGAACGATATCGGCCTTGCACCGGATACAAAGGAAGAACTGCTTTCTTATCTGCGCGCTCACACGAAAGGGGAAAGTTCGGAAGAGACGTGGAAGGTGGTTCTGGAAGAATACGGCGACGAACGGGCATATTATCAGTTCTTATTGGATAACGGCTGTATTCATGACGGAAATTTCAGCGCCGTGTTAGAGGATATGGGAGAGCACCATACGGAGATGAAGGCGTTTTTGATGAATGCACGGAGCGCGCAGCCGAAGATGGAAGATGCGTTCGCGGCGCTGGCGTTTGATTTGTGAGAACGCTATCTTACATGATTGTAAGATACGGCACGAAAATGTAAGGAAAATCGATGGAGCAGACCGCTGTTATTTGATATCCTTATATCAGAAAATAAAAAACAAAGAAGAGGGGATATCAAAATGAAGAAAATAGTAATGGCAGCAGGCGCAATGGCAGGAATCATCGCAGTACAGATGGGGTTATCTTATGTATTTGGCTGGAAGAGTGCGGAGATATTTTCCCAAATAGCAGTGGACGTATTGTTTTTGAGCTGTCTGCTCATGATTGGAAGAAGGAAAGTGGCAAAGTGAGATGAAATGTCGAAACAGAAGCGGCAAAGCAGCATTTGGAGCACATAGAAGGCAGTCTATGTGCTCTTTTTCATTCGCAGTGGCATTTGTTTTCCCTTTTATGGGGAGCTATAACAGTAATAACATGATTAAGCAGTATTTGTTCCTATTTCTCAAAAACTACAAAACCAAATTCGTAAGGATGGTCGCAATACACACTTTTTTGCTTATCAGTGCGGTATAGCATACTTTTCAGTATAATAAGAAAATCTCCGCCACCTGAAATAATCATAAATTCTGCCAGAATAAATAGCGTAATTGATTTGTCATTACAGAAACCACTGCTGCTCCACCGCCTAAAACTAATGTAGGCATAGCAGTTTCCGGTAAATATTGCCACTTTTCCAACGGTTCGGAGCAAGTACAGTATGGAGAAAAACTGCTCCAAATAAATCCAAAATCAATCGAATGAAAATGATTCTTTGCAAAAAATCTCTTTCTGTTAATTTTCTTTTATCGTCAGCCATAGATAATTCCTCCAAATTTTATACGCTTATTCCATCGCCCGCATTTGTTCAATCAGGGATTGCTTTTTCTGTCTGCGGATTGTCCATACAGACAAGATTAGCTCCATTCCGAACAACACCAGAATGAACAGGCCCATTTCCAAAACAGGGAATTTGTAAGGTACTACATTTCCTGCAAAAGCTCCTATACTCATTTTTCTGCAAGCAAAGATGGAAGCCGGAAGCCCAACGATCAGCGTCGCCAATGTTGCAAAGAGCGCATAGCACAGCCCCTCGCAGATGTTCATTTTACACAGCTGTTTTTGTGTTAGACCGATGGAACGCAAAACACTGTTTTCCTGCTTTCTGGACATCTGGTTAGAGAG
>CAJTLS010000061.1 GCA_910577295.1 uncultured Eubacterium sp. | reverse complement strand
GTTCATATCTTTCAGGCGCAGTTTGCGGAATTTTGTCAGGGAACTTGGATTGATTACGCTTTCTTCCGGCGCCATATCAAGAAAGAATTTGAAGGACATGTCGTATTTAGAGCGTTCCACAACGTCAATATCAGATAGATCATAAATAGATTTCAGGAGCAGGTATTTGAACATCCTGACAGGCGGAACTGCATTGCGCCCATTATCAAGACAATATTTATTAATAAGCTCATCGTATATAAAACTGAAATCTACCAGTTCTTTTATCTGTCGGAGCAGGTTGTCTTTTGGAACGACTAATTCATATATTTTCATGTAGGGACTTAATACTAACTTCTGTTGTTGTTCAACCATAGTGCCACCGCCTGTATTTGATAATTACATTATACCAAATATAGGCGGTGGTATCTACTTTTTCAGCGGCCTCGCGCAGACAAAGGGGGTATTGATTTGTATCAGTCTGCTACGGATTTGATTGTGAGAACCGGAAATTTCAAGCGTAACATTCCGCTGCCGAATATTCTCCGTAACTATACGGTTTCAGGGGCGAAGTTTGAGGACGAGAAACTGCATATCCATTTTACGCCATAAGGCGATGCTGCAGGTTTGAACCCTATGGTAGCGTAGACGATATTGAAGCAACAGACGGAAAAGAGAGCAGACATGCGGGGAGGCAGAGAATGAACACAGAAATATTAGAGCGAATTATGACAGCGAAAGAATATCAGAAGAAAGCAGTTTATGCACTGTTTCCGGAAGAGATGAGCGGTCATTTGGAAGTAATTGAGAAGGAACTAAAAATGATGACGGCAGAACTTGTGAAGGCGTGGGTGGAGAACGGGCAGAGCAGGGCTGATAAAAACAAAAGCGAAGAGAGTGACCATGTGGGAAATCATAAGCAGAATTCCGATCGACCAAACAGCATGAGAAAAATTGATATTACATAATAGACATTCCAAAGGAAAAACGTGACATGTTGCATAACGGTAGGAATGGAAGAGTAAAATTTTCCAATTTGGGATGAAAGCGACAAAGTAGCGCAGAAACGGAGTAAAGCATGAGAATTATCATATATACGGGAAAAGGCGGCGTCGGCAAGACGAGTATGGCGGCGGCAAGCGCATGTAAAATAGCGGGCAGCGGTAAGAAGGTACTCATTATGAGTACGGATCAGGCGCACAGTCTGGGCGACTCCTTCGATATGGAAATCGGTAAGGAAGAGATAAAGGTTACGGAGAATCTTTATGCGCTGGAAGTCGATACGGTCTATGAGAGTGAGAAAAGCTGGGGCAATATTAAGGAGTATTTTAAAGAACTTCTGACTTTAAAAGGCGGCAGCGGAATTGAGGTGGAGGAGTTACTGGTTTTTCCGGGCTTGGAAGAATTATTCTCCATGTTTAAAATTCTTGATGTGTATGAGAGCGGAATTTACGATACGATTATCGTGGACTGTGCGCCCACAGGGGAAACATTGTCACTTCTTAAATATCCGGAACGGCTGTCGGGATTCATAGAAAAGATTCTGCCGATTAAAAGAATCGGCGTCAAGACGGTGGGCAAAGTAGTGGAGAGCGCGATGAAGATTCCGATGCCCAAAGATAATGTATTTGACGATATCGAATACTTAATGGACAAGATGAAACGGCTGCAGAATTTAATGCTGAACAAGCAGGTTGTAAGTCTGCGAGTCGTCACCACACCGGAGAAGATTGTCATTAGTGAGGCAAAGCGCAACTTTACCTGTCTGTATCTATATCACTATAATGTAGATGCAATCATTGTCAATCGTGTATATCCGCAGTCAGCGATGGAAGGATACTTCAATAAATGGATGCAAGCGCAGGAAGAGGCTTTGCAGGAAATCAGCAGAAGCTTCAGTGAAGTGCCGCGCTTCTATGTCGGGAGTTTGACACTTCCTTTAAAACATCATAACACGTAAACCTCGTATTTAAGTCTGTTGGGGCTTATTTTTTTGTCAAATTTTTCGAAATAATGCGTGCTAGTTTGCACTAGTTGTGTTATAATACTTATGAGGTGATTTTTATGTATGTTTCAATTACTGGCGTAGAAAATAACAAAGATGTTTATATCAACCAGTCTTACCGTAAGGAAAACGGTAAAACTTCTTCCCGAATTTACCGGAAACTTGGCAAACTCAATGGATTGCTCAGACAGTTTGATGGTGACTTCGATGCCCTGATGGCATGGGCAAAATCTGAGGCAGAAAAAGATACGGCTGAAT
>CAJTLS010000060.1 GCA_910577295.1 uncultured Eubacterium sp. | reverse complement strand
CCATGAAGAACCATTATCTGCTTACGCAGATAGCGGATATGATCATGCAGATATATCTTGCATGGAACCCGCTGAGAAAAGAGATAAAGCAGAGCATAAAAAATACATCCTCAAGGTTATTGGAAAGTTTTCGCAGACAGCCCATAACGGATGAAGATGTACTTTACATTCAGCGATACACAACAGTGTATCTCGAATAACAAGATAATTATAGCAAAGGTGGCGATAGAATGGAATAGAAAATTGAAACAAATATCCACAAAAAGCAGAGAAACAGGGAATGATGATTATAAGATGTGGATAACTCCTGTGATTCTCGCAGGTAAGGATGTAAAAACACAAGAGGTATGATTTAGGAGAGTAAAGGTTCAATTTTTATAATTTATTCTTTACCGCTGATGCGGATAAAACACGATTGACAAAAAGAGTTCCTGATGATAAATTAATACCAATATCATCCCGTGAGGGAGTAGCAAGCGTATATCGTAGCAAGTCAACATACTGACCTTCCGGTCTGGCTTGTTTTAAATTGCGAGACTCATGTATAGCTGAAACTATGCATGAGGTCTGTATTCTCTTAAGGCATATGACCAAGTATAGTTTAGCGCTGTACTTGGTTATTATATTAGGAGGAACAAAAGATGGAGTGGAGTATTTTATTTTTCTTTAACAGTGCATTGCTTGGCGTGGGATTGGCGATGGACGCTTTCTCGGTGTCTTTGGCGAACGGACTGAATGAACCGGACATGGGGAAGCGCAGGATGTGCGGCATTGCCGGTGTTTTTGCTTTCTTTCAGGCGTTTATGCCGATGACCGGATGGATTTGTGTACACACCATACTACAATATTTTCAGGCTTTTGAGAAGCTGATTCCGTGGATTGCGTTAGCGCTGCTTCTTTTTATAGGAGGCAAGATGCTGATGGAAGGAATCAGGAAGAAAGATGATGAGACGCACAAGTCTGAAGTCGGGATGACGGCTCTTTTCGTACAAGGTGTGGCGACGTCCATAGACGCTTTATCCGTCGGATTCACGATTGCCGGATATGGTCTGGTTATGGCTGTTGTGTGTGTGCTTATCATTGCGGCGGTAACGTTTGTCATCTGCATGGCAGGACTGACGATTGGTAAGAAATTCGGCACAAGATTTTCCAATCGGGCGGCGATACTCGGCGGCTTGATACTGATTGTAATCGGATTGGAAATTTTCATAGCAGGAGTCATCTAGGAAAAATATCATAATTATGGAGGCTGTCATGACTGTGAGAGAAAAGATGTTGGCGGGAGAACTTTACGATTGCGGTGATGAGGAACTTTTGACCAGATGGCATAAGGCAAAGGAGAGAATCTTTGGATTACGGCACCGTTCTTTGTTGATTACACCAAACGTGCAGATTTATACGGCGTTTCATCCGACGAACGCCATTGACCGCCATTGGCGCCGGAAGCGTTGTCACCAAGGATATTCCGGACAATATGATCGCATATGGCAATCCGTGTCGGGTGGTACGGAAGAACGGGCAGCGGGATTGGTCGATGATAAAATATATTTAGAGTGGAGGAAGCATATGGAAATCTATTTATCGAGGGCAGGCGTTGACGATGCGAAAGAATTACACGCAATGCAGGTAGCCGCGTTCAAAGAACTGCTGGAGAAATATCAGGATTATGATACAAGCCCCGGCAGTGAGAGCGTGGAGAAAGTGGAAGCGCGTTTGAAGCAGGACTTTACATATTACTATTTTATCTGTATCGGACAGCAGAAAGCCGGGGCAGTCCGTATTGTTGACAGCAAAGAAACCGGAAAAAACAAGAGGATTTCTCCGATATTTGTACTGCCCGAATTTCAGGGTAAGGGCATTGCGCAGGAAGCAATCCGGCTATGTGAAGAAGCACATGGGAACGGAAAGTGGGAACTGGACACCATTCTGCAGGAGCCTAAGAATTGTCATTTGTATGAGAAAATGGGGTATCGGCAGACTGGTAAAACAGAAGTCGTTAACGATAGGCTTACATTGGTTTTTTATGAAAAATAGGGAACGGATGCGAGTTCGAGGCTTTCTGTTTTATTAAGATAAATGCCGATTCCCCCTAAATTCTCCAAATAAGGGATGTCTTTTCAGCATAAAGAAAAGTATTCTTCCGTTGTAAACTAAATCAATGGAGGGAAAACAAATGGACCAATTAGCAACAGGAAAATTCATATTAAGAAAGAGAAAAGAAAAAAATCTGACGCAAGAACAACTGGCAGAAAAACTGGGTGTTTCTAATAAAACCATTTCAAAGTGGGAGACAGGAAAATGTATGCCGGATTATAGTATTGTACGAAGTCTGTGTGAAGAACTTGAAATTACCGTTGTAGAATTAATGGATGGTGAGGAAACAGAAGAAAAAAGTGTACGGACATACGATGATGTGCAGATTATGGATTTGTTAAGACGAACACAAGAACTGGAGAAACCTTCTAGGGCTATCAATCGTTGAAATGCTGGTTGGCATATATGTAATCGGGCAAAGCAGAGCAGCGCGGTAAACTAATCGCTTCGCTCACAGTCAAAAAGAAAATCGGAAGGCTTGATTCTCAAGCTTCCCGAAGTTTAGTTAACTGCGGAAGAAGGGACAGTTGAACAGGTTCAAGTCCCATTTCACACATTCATAAAATTTACTGCGGAAGAAGGGACTTGAACCCTCACGTCGTTTCCAACACTAGATCCTTAG
>CAJTLS010000059.1 GCA_910577295.1 uncultured Eubacterium sp. | reverse complement strand
CGTGCGACTTGTTCGCCGCTGAAAAGGCGGCGCACAGCGCTGTTTTTAACCAGTTCTGTGAACTGATAATTCGAGAGGTGGAATGATAGGGTAACGCCTTGAAACGCCTCCCCTGATACTCCGGCATGCGTCATCACTCTGTGATGAGGTGTGAAGCCCGGTAAAGTCGGCAGAAAGGTGCCGTAACAGATAACGCTGACGAAACCTGTCCAGAGGTGGACAGCGCACCCCATATGCCGGGGGTCTATAAAATACCTAAGGTGAGAATGGCAGCAATGCCTGACGAAACTCCCGAATGTAAAGGTCTAAAAGTGCCACATACAGAAATGTATGTGTGGGTTCATGCCCAGACAGTGCGGTCTAGTAGGAATGGTTGTTACGAACCACCGTGATGTGTTACAGGCACATGCAAGCTGTCAGGCTTAGAGGGAACACCTAAGGGTATATATGTACAGATAGAATTATCGGAACAAGGAAAGGCAGAGAGTCCTATGGATAATCCGGCGAAGAACAATAAGCGGATGAATCTCTGCTGAAAGGTCGTGGTCGAACTGTCGATGTTGCCTGCGAAAAAGAGGGCGACGGAGGAATGGCCACAAGTCAGGCAGAAAATCAGCAGTACACACTCTCTAATCATGCAGTCGAGTAAGAATAAGAAATTGTCACTCGAATCAATGAAATGGGGTGATGTACATGACACAAAAAGCTAAAAAAAGAAGCAAACTGCGCCATGCGGAATACTACGACATGCAGAACATCTTTGATGAACTGTATGCAAAAAGCAAAGATGGAGAAATATTCAATAATCTCGTGGAAATCATTGCGGCACCAAATAACATCATGCTTGCTTTCAGAAATATTAAAAGCAATGATGGGAGCCATACCGCCGGCACAGATGGGAGAACGATAGAATCCCTGGCAGATATGTCAGAAGAAGATTTCGTCTCTCTTATTCAAAAACAGTTTACAAGGTATGTGCCAAAAACAGTAAGGAGGGTAGAGATTCCCAAACCAAATGGGAAATTTAGACCGTTGGGTATACCGTGTATCATAGACAGGATTGTACAGCAATGTATCTTGCAGGTTTTGGAGCCAATCTGTGAAGCAAAGTTTTATGAACATTCATACGGCTTCAGACCTTGCAGGAGTGCTGAAAACGCTGTCTCCTACGCTTACGGACTGGCTCAAAGGAATAAGCTCCACTATGTGGTAGACGTGGATATAAAGGGTTTCTTTGACAACGTAAATCATAGAAAGCTGTTACAACAGATATGGACGCTGGGTATACGGGATACCAAACTGATTCAGATAATCAAAGCAATGCTGAAAGCGCCAATTCAAATGCCAGATGGAGAAATCTTATATCCAGACAGGGGAACCCCTCAGGGCGGCATACTTTCCCCGCTGTTAGCCAACATTGTCCTGAACGAACTGGACTGGTGGATAGCGTCACAGTGGGAGGGTATGGCAGACCATATGAAGTCTCCTTGTAAGGTCACATATTATCCGAATGGGGCAGAGAAAAAGTGCAACAGCTACACGGCGCTCAAAAAGAGCAATCTCAAGGAAATGCGTATAGTCCGGTATGCAGATGATTTTAAAATCTTTTGCAGAAACCGTAAGGACGCTGACAGAGCATACCATGCGGTTAAGGACTGGCTACTAAAGCGGCTCAAACTGGAAATTTCTGATGAAAAATCAAAGGTCACAAATCTCAGGAAAAGAGACAGTGAATTTCTGGGGTTCCGTATGAAGCTGATAAGGAAACGCAGGACATGGGTAATCAGTTCAAATGTCTGTGACAAGGCAATGTCGCATATGCAGAAAGAACTCTCAAAAGCAATTATAGAGATTCAAAACAGCAAGACAGCAAGTAATATAAAGAGCAACATTCACGAATACAACGCCAAAGTCATAGGTATGCAGAACTATTATTGCATTGCTACGAGGATAAATCTGAATTTCAGCCGAATGGCTCATGTGAATAACGGTCGTTTTCTCCATCGGATAGATGGATATAAAAAGCAGGGCGAGCTAAACAACAAATATTTAAAAAACCGGTATGGAAAATCGAAGCAAATGCGCTGGATTGGAGATACACCAGTAGTACCTCTGGCATATGTGCAGTTTAAAATACCAATGCGCAAGAGCAGGAAAATCAATCCATATACTCCGGACGGAAGAATGGAAATCCACAGCAATCTGAAACTGAACGTTGAAGATATGCTCTGGCTCATGCGCCACCCGGTAACAGGAGAAACGGTACAGTTCAATGATAACCGAATCTCTCTCTATGCCGGACAGGAAGGTAAATGTGCAATCACCGGGGAACATCTGGAAGTGATTCACTGTATTTGTTACAGAAAATCGAATGAGTGTAAAAATGGCAGAGACAGTTACCGTAATCTGTTGCTTTTATCACCTACTGGATATGAACTTATCTCAACAACAGACAGTATAAAGTTCGCTACACTGACAAAGAAGTATGATTTGAATAAGGCACAAATTACTAAAGTAAACAAACTGCGTGTTGCCGCAGGATTGGCAGAAATGTCAATGCAAATCGTAACAAACTGATTTAGCTAATGTGAAAGAGTGAGTGTGTATCACTGCTGAAACTATGCTTGATGGGGCGCCGGATGCGGTGAAAGTCGCATGTCCGGTGCTAGCCGGGGGAAAATCCGGAGATAACATCAAAGGATTACCTATCGGAACCCCTTGCCTATATCAAGACGGAGAGCGACGTTTTAAAATTCGTCAACGCCCTGATTGCCAACACCAAAGGGGAGGGCAAGGAGGGGGACCCCTTCTGGACGAAGGCGGAAACCCTCCTTTACTGCGCGCTGGTGGCCTATATCGTATTCGAGGGGCCGGAGGAAGAACGGAACATGAACACGCTGGTGGAGATGATAAACAGCATGGAGGTGCGGGAGGACGACGAATCCTTCAAGAACGCCGTGGATTACATGTTCGACGGCCTCGCCAGGAGGAGCCCCCAGCACTTCGCCGTGCGCCAGTATGCCAAATACAAGCTGGCCAGCGGCAAGACGGCGAAAAGCATACTTATTTCATGCGGCGCCAGGTGTTATTCCGCATTTTATTTACTTCCAACTTCAGTATACTTCCGTCAAATTTAA
>CAJTLS010000058.1 GCA_910577295.1 uncultured Eubacterium sp. | reverse complement strand
TCTAAATGACGATAACATTAGCGGATAGCGCTGGATTTTGCTTTGGTGTGAAGAGGGCGGTTGACACGGTATATCACTTACTTGAAGACAAAGAGAAAAAAGTATATACGCTCGGCCCGATTATTCACAACGAACAGGTTGTACAGGATTTGAATGCAAACGGTGTCGGCGTAGTCTGCAATCCCGAGGAAATTTCAGGGGAAGATGATAACGCCACGTTAGTAATTCGTTCCCACGGCGTCTCCCGAGATGTCATCCGGCGTATAAAGGAAAGGGGACTGCGCTATGAAGACGCTACTTGTCCTTTTGTAAAAAAAATACACCAGACGGTAGAGGAATACAGCGAAAAATCATACCGGATTATCATTATCGGCTCCAAAGATCATCCAGAAGTGCAGGGAATATTAGGATGGACAAACGGACGGGGTACGGTAATTGAAACGGCAGAGGAAGCGAGGAACTTTTCTCTGACTTATCCGGACGAGAAAATATGCATCGTTTCACAGACGACATTTAATTACAAAAAATTTCAAGAATTAGTTGAAATTTTCTCTGAAAAAGGTTATGATATAATTGCTGTGAATACAATTTGTAATGCTACGTCTACGCGTCAGAAAGAGGCAGAGGAACTGGCAGCCCGCTCGGACGCGATGATTATCATTGGGGGGAAACATTCATCAAACTCCCGTAAATTATATGAAATTTGTAAAAATCAGTGTGAGAACACTTTTTTTATACAGACAGCGGATGATTTGAAAGGGATTTCCTTTGATTCATTTGCCAGCCTAGGTATTACCGCTGGGGCATCCACCCCAAATAATATTATACAGGAGGTTTTAGAGGCATGTCAGAAGCAAGTTTTGCAGAATTATTAGAGGATTCAATAGTAACAATCCACAACGGTGAGATTGTAGAAGGGACAGTTATCGGAGTTAAGGACAATGAAATTATCTTAAACATTGGATATAAAGCAGATGGTATTTTAATGAAGAATGAATATAGTAACAATGATGTTGACTTAACTGCCGAAGTTAAGCCGGGCGACAAGATGACGGTAAAAGTACTTAAAGTAAATGACGGCGAAGGTCAGGTTTTACTTACTTACAAGAGACTACAGCTGGATAAGATGAACGAGCGTTTTCAGGAAGCACTGGAGAACAGAGAAGTTCTTACCGGTAAAGTTGTTATGGTATTAAAAGGTGGTTTAAGCGTTGCTTACGGCGAGGGCCGGGTGTTTGTTCCAGCCAGTCTTGTCTCGGATATGTATGAAAGAGATTTAACCAAATATCAGGAACAGGAAATCGAGTTTGTTCTGACCGAGGTAAATCCACGCAAGAGAAGAATTATCGGCGACCGCAAACAATTGATTGTTGAGAAGAAAAAGAAAATGCAGGAAGAACTTCTTGCTAAGATTGAAGTCGGCATGATGGTTGAGGGTACAGTTAAAAATCTCACCGATTTTGGCGCGTTCATTGATTTAGGAGGGGCAGACGGCCTTCTTCATATTTCCGAGATGTCATGGGGACGTGTCGCAGACCCGAAGAAGCTGTTTAAAGTAGGCGACAAAGTAAATGTAATGATTAAAGATATCGCAGAGACAAAGATTGCCCTGACTTTGAAGTTGGAAGAGAACAATCCATGGAAAAATGCGGCTGAAAAGTATGCGATTGGTACAATTGTAACCGGAACCGTTGCACGTATGACAGATTTCGGCGCCTTTGTTGAATTAGAAGAGGGGATTGACGCACTGCTTCATGTATCCCAGATTTCGATAGAGCATGTTGAGAAACCGGCCGACGTATTGACGATTGGGCAGGAAATTACTGCCAAAGTTGTTGACTTTAACGAGGATACAAAGAAAATCAGCCTCAGTATTAAGGCGATTGAGTTAAAAAACAGACAGGAAGAAGAGGAAGTATCCGCAGATGAGGCGTCGGAAGAAGAAGAGGTAGCGGAAGAAGAATAATGGAAAGTAACAGTTATGAAACTTTTAAAAGGGATTATTTAAAATTAGCAGGTATTGATTTAAATTCCTACAAAGAAAATCAGATGAAACGCCGTATTGACAATTTTATTCGCAAACAAAAGATTGCTACTTACGGGGAATTTGTTCAATTGATAAAAAGAGATAAGTCAATATATGACCGTTTCATAACTTACTTAACGATAAACGTTTCTGAATTTTATCGCAATCCCGTACAGTGGAAAGTGCTGGAGGAGATTATTTTTCCCTCTCTGCTCAAAAAATTCGGACGGCCTCTGCGGATATGGAGTGCCGCCTGTTCCACGGGAGACGAACCATACTCGCTGGCGATGGTGTTAAGCGAGATTTTGCCGCCGACTCAGTTTAAAATTATTGCTACTGATTTGGACAATGAAGTGCTGGAAAAGGCAAAAAAGGGATATTATACGAAAAACAGCATAAAAGGGCTTCCTGAAAAGTTTCAGGAAAAATATATCGAGAGCTGTCCTGACGGTATTGTGAAAGTATCCGATCGCTTGAAATCATCGATAACATTTCGACAGCATAACCTTTTGGAAGACGAGTACCCGCGCGATATGCACCTGATTGTATGCCGCAATGTTATGATATATTTTACAGACGACGCCAAGCGTAAAATGTATCATAAATTTACAGACTCCCTGATGGAACAGGGAATTTTGTTTGTCGGCAGTACGGAGCAGATTATCGGGCCGGAGCAGTATCGGCTTCAGGGAGTAAAATCCTTTTTCTATGAGAAAAACAGTGAACTATAATCAAAAGTTCCGCTATGGTAAAAAATCTGACCCTGTGAATATTTTGTTCACAGGGTTTGTTCGTAATACATCAATTCCGGTGTATTATACATCAAAATTGATGTGTTGAAATTTGTGGACGGATGTTATATAATAGTGATATAGTTTATCGTATCATTGCGAGCAATTAACTATCAAATTTATAAAGGAGGATTTTTGAATGAGGGTAACAAAAAAGGGTTTAGCAGTAACTATGTCTCTCGCTTTAGTTGTTTCGTCCTTTTCATTTCAGCCTGCACAGGCAGCAAAGAAATTGAAACTGAACAAAACAAAAGCTACCATAAAGGTAGGAAGCAAAGTGAAAATTACTGTTAAAAACGCAAAGAAAAAGACAAAAGTCAAATGGAAAACAAGTAAGAAAAAAGTGGCAAAAATTACAAAGAAAAAATCTAAGGGGAAAAAGCCATACGCTACAGTAAAAGGTATGAAAAAAGGTACGGCCAAGATAACGGCGACTTACAAGAAAGGTAAGAAGAATAAGAAACTTACCTGTAAAGTAACGGTAAAAGCAAAGGGTACGAATAAACCAACACCGTCACAGGGTTCAAATACTCCGAACCCACCGTCTCAGAAACCTGGTGGACCGACGGCGGTACCGACAGATACACCAGTGCCAACACCGACGATAAAACCAACAATGCAGCCATCTACTCAGAATTATGCTTATTTCAATGATTATACGTTAGGCTACAAAGGCAAAGTCGTTGCTTACAAAGATGGAAAAAGCATGGCATTAAGCCAAGCAGGTACGAAAGCATATAATCTGAAAGAAGATGATATTTTCGGTCAGCATATCGAGAACAACAACTGGTGGGAAGATAAAATTACACTGACCCAGCCGATTCGCTATACGACGAACGACGGCGTGGCTCACGACGTTGACAGTATGCTTACGAATTTCAACTTTATAGCTGACCCGACAGCGATAGACAACAGCGCTAACGACGGTAAGCTGTATGTATACGGAACAACAGAAGGAATTGACTATTCCAAAGGTAAGTTAGCAAAGAACGGTTACAACAACCACTCACTGACCATTCTCTCCACTAAGGATATGGTAAACTGGACGGACGAGGGAACGTTGGATAACAAGAACCTCACAAA
>CAJTLS010000057.1 GCA_910577295.1 uncultured Eubacterium sp. | reverse complement strand
AAGTGTTTTTGTTTTGATAAAAAATGTGTTCAAAAGTCGGTTTATAGCTATAGCATTATTATAGCATACAGATATTTTATAGCAAAATTATAGCAGGATTATAGCGCAATAGCTTTGTTCAATTTCTCCTGCACAGCTTCCTTTTCCTCGTCTAGGTGGGCGTACACTTCCATAATCATTTTCAGGTCAGAGTGTCCCATCAGCTCCACGGCTTTCTTTTGACTTATGCCGGAATAATACAGCATGGTACAGTAGTTATGCCGGAAGATATGTGCCGTCAATCCCTGTATGGGTTCGGCGCCGATTTCTTTTTCTTTGTCAGAGGTCACAGCAGCATTCATCTTCTTAATAATTCGTTCCCACATTCTTACATACTGCGTCTTAGAGAGCGTCTCTGTGGTTTTTCCTTTGAATAGGTAAAACTATCGACCGACCGCAAAAAATCCCTTAGAAACGATTCTGCGCTGTCAGGGATAGGCAGTATGCGATTCCCTGCGTCGGACTTCGCGCCGTCTTTTATTGTAGGCGTGTTTTTGTCAAATACAACGGTCTTGTTGACTGTGAGAGTCTTTTCTTTAAATCAATGTCAGCCTTGGTAAGAGCAAGACATTCTCCCCGGCGCAATCCGAAATAAAATAGCAGTAGCACAAAGGCTTTTTCCTGCATGGTAAAATCAGCTGTTTTAATCGCTTTCTTTTCCAGCTCCGTCAGGGCGCGCTTTTCTGCTTTATGCCGTTTTGGCAGCGTCACTTTCTTTGCCACATTTTCGTGCAGCAATTTATCATCTATGGCACTGTTTAATATCTGTACAAGTGTCAGACAAATAATTTCACACGTCTGGGGGTGTTCCTGCCGGTCATTAATCAATTTTTGGATATCGGAGCGGACAATCTTATTTAGCGGCAAATGCCCGATTTCTGGCTTTATATGGCAGTTGATAGCATTTACGGACATTGTCCTGGTATTAATACTTGCAGATGCTTTGTATGTCTCAAGCCAACTGTCGGCATAATCTTTCAGCAGTGTGTCAGATGCCTTTACCGCTTCCCCGGTCTTAATCTTCATTTTCAGTTCAAAAATTTTTTGCTTTAACTCCTTTTCTGTTTTGGTAGATAGAAAAACATTGTTTGGTTTGCCATCAGGCTTGTATCCCACCATAACCGTTGTTGCGTAGCGTCCGTCTTTGCGTTTTTTGTGCTTTGCCATTTATCAATCCTCCTTAAAAAGTGTATAAAAATAACAGCCAGCGATTTTTCGCTTGCATGGCTGGCCCAAAGATGATACAATATTTTTGCGTACAGGTATCATATTCGGGTATCTATCAAAAGCCGTTCAGTGCGCCAACACTGGGCGGTTTTTTAATTATTATTCTTTTCCTCCTCCACAAACGCCAAAATAATCTTCAATATGTTTCTCATTCGTTCCGGCGGCATCTCGTCAATCTGCACCACTGTATCCAACCATCTGATTTTTTAAAAAATTTATTACACTTATTATCTCCATATCAGATACATACGCTCCTTGTACGCGCATAGGCACTCTTGTTCCTTGCGGATAAAATAGCATATCGCCATCAGATAATAAGTCCTCCGCCCCTTTAGTGTCTAAAATTGTCCTTGAATCTATAGCAGAAAATACGTTAAATGCTATCCGGCTTGGTATGTTTGCCTTGATAGTTCCTGTTATCACATCTACAGATGGTCTTTGCGTGGAAATAACAAGATGTATTCCGGCAGCTCTTCCCATTTGTGCTAATCTGCAAATGCTTTCTTCTGCCCCACTATTATACGCTATCATCAAATCTGAAAAATCATCTATGATAATAACGATTCTAGGCATTTTCTGTAGCGATTTGTCATTGGGATAACATTTTTCCGCGGCCTTATTATATCCTTTCAAATCCCTTACGCCAAAAGCTCCAAACTTTCCGTATCTTTCCATCATTTCATTAACTGCCCATTTTAAAGCTGCTGTTGATTTTCTTAAATCTGTCACAACTGGAATCATCAAATGAGGAATACCATTATACATAGTCAAACTTACCGCTTTTGTATCTATTAGCAATAACTTTACATCGCCTGGGTGGGCTTTATACAGAATACTCATTATGATACTGCTGATACATACCGACTTGCCAGAACCGATAGTTCCGCCAATTAGTAAATGACACATATTATCAAGACTTTCGGTTACGATGCTTCCTGTTATATCCTTTCCTATTGCAAGTGCCAAATTAGATGGGAAATTCATAAATTTATCGGATTCTATTATTTCTCTAAGAGTTACCAATGAAAACTCGTCGTTTTCGGCGTCTATACCTATTGTTGTCCTTCCTGTAATTGGCGCTTCAATATGTAAATTAGTAGTTTCTAGGATAAGCTTAATATCATCTTTGATGCTAATAATATCTTTAATCCGCACACCTTTTCCAATTTGAATTTCGTATCTTGTAAATCGAGAGCCACATTCGATGTCCACAATATCTGCATCAACGCCAAAAATTCTAAGTGTCTGTATTAATTTTAAAGCTCGTTGTTTTATTATCTCCAAAGATTGCCCTGTGTTATTGTTTTTATTTAATAAAGAGGTTGGAGGAAAAAAATATTCAAATCCTATTGTTTTATTCGCGATATCTTTCAATTCAGTAGCGTGTTTAATCTTTTTATTCGTTTCATGTATTTTATTTTTTCTGGATTGGGTATGATGTTCTTTCTCGGCTATCCTCTTTTCCAAAAGTTCTATTTGACTTTTTTCCATTTGTTCTAATTTTTTTAAATCATCTGACGGAGAGCCAATAAAGGGCAATTTACCCTCATATTTTGATAGTTCTCTCAAAATAGACTTTATTTCATTTATGGAATTATAAAATTCATCTCTATCAGTGGTTTTATTTGCTATATTTTCTAATTCATTAGTTCGCCGCAACATTGAATCGGCTTCAAATACGGAAATAGTTTTGCTTGATGAGTTAAATATTTTCTTTAAAAATCCCATGTATTTATCCTCATTTTACATCGCTCTGAAAAGCTACAGCCTTTCCTAAAACGTGAAAATTATCAAGTTCCTCATTTGTAAAAATCATATCTTCATAAGCCGGATTTTCGGCTTTGAGAATGACCATACACTTTTCGGTATAATAATAGAACCTTTTCAATGTGGCTTCGCTTTCGTTGTTCACAACAACTGCGGCAACCTCTCCATTGTCTACAATATCTTGCTTTTTGATAAAAACAATGTCGCCATCATGGATTCTTGCGTTTATCATACTGTCTCCTTTGGCTTTTAAACAGAAATCTGCTTGAATGTTTGTTCCTGCCATGATATAGCTTTCCCTGTCCTCATTGGTGTATTTTGGTACGCCGCAAGCTATTTCTCCAACAAGTGGAAATCGTTTTAATTCTATAGGGTAAACATTATCCAAGGCAGTAATTTTTTCTTCATAATCTAATCCCATTAAATAAGTAGGAGAACATTCAAGAACATTTGCCATGCTTGCTATAATGCTTCTTTTCATGTTTTTGACACGTCCATTCTCGTATTTAGCTATGGCGGATGCTTGTAAGCCCAATTTTTCTCCTAATTCTGTTTGGGTATATCCCATTGCTTTACGACGCTCCTTTATTCTTTCAGCCATTCCCATTTCATCTACCTCCGTTTAATTGTCCTAATTTTACAACACTTTAATATATAATGCAAGATATTTAAAAAAAAATGTCTTAAAAAGATAAAAAAGTGATTGACGAGTAAAACGAGCAGTGTTATCATGGAATTGTCCAAAAAAGACAATTTGAACGGGGGTGAGAATTTGAATAAACTTAGACTCGAATCTGTAATGAGGTTACATGGTGATACTGGTACATCGTTGGCAAAGTATATGGGAATATCCAGAACTACGTTTTCTGCAAAGATTAACGAAACAAACGGCGGTGAATTTACACAAGGAGAAATTTCTACAATTATAGGAAAATACTCCCTTAGCCCTGATGATGTATGGCAATTTTTTTTGAGAATAAATTGTCTAATTTAGACAATTTAGTGACGCAGTAAGGAGATGAAAGAGAATGTTTGTATCTAAAAAGCGTTTTGAAGAACTGGAAAAAGATTCGGAGCAGTTAAAAGCGGCAGTTTATAACTTGCAGAACTTGACCCATATGCATGACAGGCGATTAGCTTCTTTATTGCAGGATAAGGACGCCACGGGCGAATATGACGGCGAGATAAGGATTAAAACCAGAATCGACCAGTCTGCGGTCAAGAAGTTCTCTAAAAGAGTCAGCAAAATAAACAAGAAGCTGAAAAAGACAATCCGCCTGATGAAGAAAGCCGGAAAGCAAAGAGAAAAGCCAACCCAGCAGCAACTGAATTGGTTTTGAAAGAAATTACGGTAAGAAGTGAGTGTTTTCGGTTACTTTGATTTTGTGACCACAGACAGGGCATTCGGTACTTTCCATCGTCACACCGATTACATTAAGGCAGTTCGGACACATCATTTTTTCGGATATGTTTTTCTGCAATCGGGGAATAAGGGAAATTTACATTCGGTCTTTGGGGAAAGACATACGATGCTTCAATTTCCTTTTTGATAGAGTTCGCTTTCTGTTCTGCGAGTTTAGCCATATCGCGAGAAAAGCGTTTCCTGTCAGATGGTTTGTCCCAGTTGTAATTTTTGTTCATGCTGTTTCTCCTTTAAATTTTTACTCGGCACTGCAATGCCTGTGAAAAGATTTTACTACAACATGAAAGAAAATTTGTACCAAATAAAATTTTAGGGATTGACAAGCTATTGAGCAGTTGATTTCGGGAGGGGGTGAGAACGGATTGAGCAGAACAAGAGGATTTAAACCACAATCAATTTTTTTTATGATTTCCAAAAACATCGAAAAAATTTGAGGATTTTGACTCTCTTTATAAACTTGCTGCGTCAATTCTGTCAAATA
>CAJTLS010000056.1 GCA_910577295.1 uncultured Eubacterium sp. | reverse complement strand
ATATCCGCAGTCTAAAACCTCTGATCGCATAACCTCACATACCACATGCCATTTCGCAGGCAGATGTTCCTATCTGCTTTGTTTTTATGTCTTAAAATCCGGGCTACCCACATCCACCTCCTCAAAATCCGGCATGACCGGATTTTTTCCCTGCTGGAATCAAGATTTCAAACTTGTTTCGCAATTACCTATTCTAAACTTAACGATGGCAGACCTAACCTCCGACCTGCCGTTAGATTACCAGCAAAGTACCTCATGCCCCTCTTCAGTCACAAGCACCATAATTTCCCACTGCGCCGACGGCATATGGTCTTTCGTGTAAACTTCCCAATGATTATGGGAATCAGTACAAATTTCCTGTTTTCCCATATTGACCATCGGTTCAATCGTAAATATCATACCGGGAACCATAAGCATTTCTTCTCCCTTTCGGGAATTATATCCAACCCACGGCTCCTCGTGAAATTCGAGTCCGACTCCGTGCCCTCCAATTTCCCGCACAACCGTATAGCCATTCGCTTCCGCATGGTCGTGTACGGCCTGCCCCATATCGCCTAAGAAGCCCCACGGCTTCACCTGCTCCAACCCCCTTTCCACGCATTCTTTCGTCACTTCTACCAGTTTCTTTTTTTCCGGAGACACATCCCCGATACAAAACATACGGGATGAGTCCGAATAAAATCCATTGAGAATCGTAGAGCAATCCACATTGACAATATCGCCCTCCTGCAAAACAACATCTTCGGACGGAAATCCGTGACAAACCTGTTCGTTTACTGATGTACACACACTGTAAGGAAATCCCTCATAATGCAGCGGCGCCGGAACTGCACCGCGCTCCGTCGTCATGTCATAAACAATTTTATCAATCTCGGCCGTATTCATCCCCGGACGGATAACCGTCTCCAAATAATCGAGAATGGCAATATTAATCGCACAACTTTCCTTTATCTTTTCCACCTGTGCCGGTGTCTTTATAATCTTATGCGGCGGTACAATATGTCCGGCTTCTTCAAAGGAATGTATTTTTTCATCAAAGGAAGCGTGACACACTTTGTACTTGCGTCCGCTTCCACACCAACAAGGCTCATTACGTCCTATCTGCTTTGCCATATTCATCCAGTCCCCTTCTACAAAGCGTTTTTAATCGCTGCCAATAGTTCGTCATATTCTTCGTACGCCGGAAGCTGCGGATAATCAGCCTTAATCTGCTCTGTGCTCTTAAACAAAAATCCTGCTTTACTAGCCTGAATCATGCCTAAGTCGTTATGACTGTCACCACTGGCAATCGTTTCATAACCAATCGACTGTAAAGCCCTCACTGTCGTATACTTGGAATTTTCCACACGCATTCTAAAACCGGTAATCTCACCATCTTCCGCCACTTCAAGAGTGTTACAAAAAATAGTCGGATAACCAAGCTTTTTCATGAGCGGCGCCGCAAACTGCGTAAACGTATCACTAATGATAATAACCTGTGTGAGTGAGCGCAGCTCATCTAAAAACTCTTTGGCGCCCGGTATCGGGTCGATTTTGGCAATCGTCTCCTGTATCTGCCGTAAACCAAGCGAATGCTCTTTCAGCGTCTGTATACGGAAATTCATCAGCTTGTCATAATCCGGCTCATCCCTTGTCGTTCTTTTTAACTCGGGTATTCCCGTCTCCTCTGCAAATGCAATCCATATTTCCGGCACCAGTACCCCTTCTAAATCTAAACATACAATATTCATGTTTCCCCTCTTTTCCGTAATCATAAATTTACTTATCCTTATTTTTTACCACATTTACTATTCAACCGAGACAAAATAGTAATAAATCGGCTGACCGCCAAAATGTATTTCTACCTCTAAATCCTCATCGACTTCTGCTAACGCTGCGGCTATTTTCTTGGCGTCTTCCTCCGAGCCCTCCTGACCATAATAAATGGTAACAATTTCTGACTCTTCCTCCAACATCTTCTTTAACAGCGCCAGCGTTGTCTCAACGACATCCGTTCCGACTGTTTCGATTGTCTTGTCACTCAATCCCATAATATCCCCGGCCTTAATCTCTTTTCCATCAATGAGCGTATCGCGAACCGCATACGTGACCTGACCGGATTTCACTTCCGACAGACTTTGCCTCATCGCCTCTTCATTTTCTTCCGGCGTCATCCCTTCAACAAAATTTATCATTGCCGTAATTCCCTGCGGTATGTTCTTCGTCGGAATCACAACAATATTTTTATCTTCCGTTAATTCTCTGGCCTGTTCGGCAGCCAATATAATATTGCCATTATTCGGCAGAATGAAAATATTGTCCGCATTCACTTTCTGAATAGCGCTCAAAATATCTTCCGTACTCGGATTCATCGTCTGCCCGCCCTCAATAATGTAGTCAACGCCGAGGTCGCGGAAGATTTCACGCAGACCCTCGCCCACGGAAACACTGATAAAAGCATTATTTTTGTGCGGCATTTCCGAGACGGTAACATTTTCTTTCGTCTTGTCGCCCATAGAAGCCGCGGACTGTTTTCCGTCGCTTTCTTTCTGCTCTTCCGCCATCTGACGGGAATTCTGAATGACGCGCTCATTATGCTCTTCCCTCATATTATCAATCTTCATCCGCGTCAGAGAGCCATAGGTCAGAGCCTTTTGAATAGCTAATCCCGGGTCGTTCGTATGAACATGGATTTTTACGATATCTTCATCCGCAACACAGACGATGGAATCACCGATGGATTCCAAATACCCCTTGAATTCCCTTTCATCCCTGCTCTGAAACTCTTTTTCCGTCATAATAATAAATTCCGTACAATATCCAAATTTAATATCGGCATCTGCGACAGCCTCTACTTTAATACCTGGGCCAGCTTCCGTTCGTTTCGCTTCCGGCTCTACCGCATAATTCACCTGTTTTCCAATCAGGGCGTCGTACGCGCCCTCCATAATTGTCAGCAGACCTTCCCCACCGGAATCTACCACACCGGCTTCCTTTAATACGGGAAGCATCTCTGGCGTCTGCTCAAGTACATCACGCATATGCATGATAATATGATTGACAAATTCTGCGAGATTATCGGTATGCCCATTTAACTCTAACGCCTTATCCGAGCCACCGCGCGCCACGGTAAGAATCGTTCCCTCTTTCGGCTTCATTACCGCCTTATACGCAGATTCTACCGCTCTCTCAAAAGCTCTTGTCAGAACATCAACATCTATCTCTTTTTCGTGTGAAATTTCTTTTGTAAAGCCACGCAGAAGCTGAGACAAGATAACTCCTGAATTTCCTCTTGCCCCACGGAGTGAACCGCCGGAAATCGCTTTGCACAGGCTCTTCATATCCGGATTTTCCAGAGCGGCAACTTCCCTCGCCGCCGACATAATCGTCATTGTCATATTCGTTCCCGTATCACCATCCGGAACCGGAAATACATTCAAATCATTAATTTTTTCCTTTTTGGCATCAATGGCATTGGCGCCGGCCAAAAAGCATTTTTGTATTACCTTGGCATCAATCGTCTTTATATTCACTGTTATTTCCTCCAAATAAATTAGGCCCGCTAATTAGTTAATTACCCGTACCCCTTCCACACATACGGTAATCCTGCCAACTTCCATGCCTGTATATTCTTCTACTTTATATTTTACATTGTCAACCAGATTTTCAGCAACCGCTAAAATACTGACTTCATAAGCAACAATGATATGAAGTTCAATGTATAGTTTTCCCTCTTCTACAGTGACATTAACACCATGGCGCAGATTGTCTTTCTTCAATAACTTGACAATACCATCACGAACACTAACGGATGCCATTCCCACAACGCCAAAACATTCAACCGCTGCGGAACCGGCATATTTTGCCAGTACATCTTCATCCACAATGATTTTCCCCATCTCGGTATTCATCTGTCCTTTCATAGTAAGCCTCCAATCTACTTATTTTATTGCACACTTAATATATATTTTACACCATTTTGAAAAAAAAATCAACGAAACAACGGATTGTTTTGATAATGGGTTGGCAGCCTTTTCTCCCCCATCATTTAAATAAAAGACCCCAAACTCAAAGCCATGAGTCCGGAGTCCCTGCAAATTTCATATTATACATGACTGACTTCCATTTTGTCCTGTAACATCATATGATACAGTTCCCGATGTTCTTGTGGAATATCTAACAATTTCATACATTCTTCCTCAGACATATCCGAGTTCTTCATCATACTAATAATATGATTGATTGTAGTCCTATCTATTATTCCCTGTGAAAGATTACACATTTCCATCGCCTCTCTTTCCATTGTTTTAGTCATTGCAACATCAAACTCATTTTTTAATATCTTTTTCTTTTCTTCCGGCAATATCCGGTCTGACAAGAGAACATCCAGCATTTTCAAAATCCCCTCATAATTTTCATCACCGGAACCTCCAAGACAGACGGTAAGAACAGTAAGCATATCATAGTTTTCTTCTTTCTCTGTCACACTGCCAACAAGGTTCTGCTCATTCACAGAATAAGCAGTAATCGTATTTTTACGGTATTTAGGTGGATTCGAACATATCCAGATACTGTAAACCTTTTTCAGTTTTTCATAACACGAATCAGACATTTCCGTTCCATACTGGCTGGAAATCATTCTGCTGCAATAATATATGCCCCGTTTAATAAGCGGATATCCGGGATAAAAATCTTTCTGGCTTTCTATATTAATAATCATCTGAATCATTTCATCGTCTCTCGGGGACAGCACCCGAAAAAAAATGTCATATGTTATCGGTTTTTCTTTCATGCCAACATCTTCTTTGCCCATCCCGTCAATAAACTCCGCTGTCTCATCTCTGTGTACAGCAACTTCATGTACTTTTGGTGTCCCTTTGATATATTTTTCTTCAATATCTTTTATCGGACAATCGTGAAATTCTTTCACACACGTATTCAAAATACGGGCTAAAATCTGTTTGTTTACTAAAAGATTCCGGCAATACGCATCATATGATGCATTCTGCCCTGCCGTATCAATCTTTTTCGACAATGTATTTCCTACCTCCAATAGTCTCCCCCCTTTACATTCCCTAATTTTATCATAGCATAGCCTCTTAAAAATATCCACCGAATCTTTACTGGTGATTAGGCTGACAATACCCAACCTTGAAACCTGCGAAAACTCAAAGCCATGCAGTAAAATACACGGACTGCCTGTTTGGAAATATCTTTACCGACAGGCAGTCCGTGTATTCTGATATAGGGCGACAGCCCTTTCTGCTACATTTCGGAG
>CAJTLS010000055.1 GCA_910577295.1 uncultured Eubacterium sp. | reverse complement strand
CGTGAGGGCAAGCGGGTCCTTCTGGTGGACGTGGATGCTCAGGGCTCGTTGACCGCTAGCTTGGGCTATCAGCAGCCCGACCAGATGGAGGTTACCCTGGCGACAGTCATGGGACAGGTCATTCAAGACCTGCCCCTCCAGCCCGGCCTGGGTATCCTTCACCACTCAGAAGGGGTCGACTTGCTTCCCGCCAACATCGAACTCTCCGGTCTGGAGGTTACGTTGGTAAACACCATGAGTAGGGAGACCGTCCTGCGGGAATGTCTGAGTGGTATTCAGGAACAGTACGATGTTATTCTTTTGGATTGCTGTCCCTCTCTGGGAATGCTGACTATCAATGCTCTGGCCGCCGCCGACCAGGTCCTCATTCCGGTGCAGGCCAACTATCTGTCCATCAAGGGCCTGGAACAGCTCCTGCGAACAATTTCCAAGGTGCGTCGGCAAATCAATCCCAAACTGGGCATTGCCGGTATCCTGGTCACCATGGCAGACATGAGGACCATCTACACGCGGGATGTTATCGACCTTCTCCACTCTACGTACGATGGGAAGCTGAGGGTGTTTGACAACATCATCCCGGCGTCCATCCGGGCGGCTGAAACCAGCGCAGAGGGCCGGAGTATCTACCTGCATGACCCCTCTGGCAAGGTATCAGCGGCTTACGCTGCCTTAACCAAAGAGGTGATGTGTGCATGAGAAGCAGTGCGGCTAAAATCCAAATGACTTCCTTCGATGACCTGTTCCAGTCATCCGGAGTGGAGCAACAGACTGCCACAGAGCAGGTCCAAGACATCGCGCTGGAAAAGCTGATTTCTTTCCACAATCACCCTTTCCGGGTGCGGGATGACGAAGAAATGCGCAAAACAGTGGAGAGCGTTGCGCAGTATGGTGTTCTGGTGCCTGCCATTGCTCGCCCTGTAGGTGGAGGCCAGTATGAACTGGTTTCCGGGCACCGGCGCAAGCGGGCCAGCGAGCTGGCCGGGAAGGATACCATGCCAGTCATCGTTCGGAGTCTGGACGATGATGAAGCGACTATCATCATGGTAGACGCTAATCTTCAGCGTGAGCGCCTTCTCCCCAGCGAGAAAGCGTTCGCTTACAAAATGAAGCTGGAGGCTATGAAGCACCAAGGCAAGCGGAACGACCTCACTTCTGCACGCAGCGTGCTTAAGTTGAGTGCTCGGGATAGAGTAGCTCAAGATGCTGGTGAAAAGTCCGGCATGACTGTAACGAGATATGTTTCGTTAACGAAGTTGGTGCCGCCCTTGCTGGCCTTAGTGGATGAGGGTAAACTGTCCGTCAGCTCCGCCGCTGACCATCTTTCAGACTTATCTGAGGTGGAACAGAATGACACACTGGCGGCGATGAAACGACTGAAAATCATTCCTTCAAAGGGACAATTAGCTAAAATTAAAGAGCACAGCAAGGCTGGTACTCTTACCTTCGATGTTATCAATGCCATCCTATCAACAGAACGCCCTACCACATCTCAGGTGAGTTTAAAAAGCTCACGCTTGAAGCGATATTTTCCCAAAGGTTATACCGCACAGCAGATGGAGGAGGTCATTTTCGCTCTGCTGGAAATATGGAGTCAGCAGAACTTGCGAGATATTTCAAATACATCTTGTAATAAATAGGAAAACGCCGGCCGGAAGAATGGTACACATCCTTCCGGCCGGCGTTTCTCTTAAGAGATTTAAATATTTAATCCGAATTTGTATCCGTTAACAAATTGAGACCTATTTGTTCTTCTTCCATAGTCTCTCCTGTCATGCTGTTGATGTGAAGGGAGAAAAATTGAATATTTGGAAGCATAGCTTCTACTTTGCTTAGATAAGCCATATATACGTTTTTTTGAAATTTAGCAAACTCGTCATTTGAAACAGAATTTGGAACATCTATGAGCATAATAATAAGTCGCTCAACATCGGGAATATCATTTATCCATTTAAAGTTACTCTTCATAAACGTTTGATGTAGCCTAAGAGCAACTGACCTAAATTCTGCGAAGAAAAATACCCAATGTTTTCCACTGTCCCTCAATTTTACTAGTTTCAGAGGTTTGTGGTTAAAGGTATTCAGAGGTTCTGGTTTAACAAATTCAAAATCAAGTCGTTTTTGATACATATAATCCCAAATGATTTGTGGTATTTTGTTTGAAATTGCCATCCTCCACTGATGTTCGAGTACATGTTGAGCGTGTTTTAGGTCATCCAAAATTTGAGCAATATTTTTGTCCTCCAGAAGTGAGTAAAATCGGGCATTCCATTCTGTATTAACAAGAACCTTGTCAAGGCGCTCATCCTCAAGCGCCTGTATAACAGCGGAAGACATTTTCAGCTTTTTTTTTAGAGAATCTGCATCTTCATTGGGACAATAGATTTTTAGAAGATTAACAGCAAGGGTTACAAATGTCCGGTTTTCTAATCTGCTTCCTTCCTCAAGAGCATCAGCGGAGGATACTTTGCCTTCTACTGAAGAGACTCCTTGCTCATCATAAAACTCAACTTTACTTTCAGTTACCAATTCGTCAGGAGGACCCTCCAGCAGGTATTGCTTTGTCACCCCAAAATAAGCAGTAAGTTTTGACAGTGTTGCCTCCCCCGGAATACGCCCTTTTTTCCAGGCGGTGACTGCCGAGCGATTGAGTCCGGCTTCCTCTGCTGCTACTGATGGACTGAGTCCCTTCTGCACTGCCAAGGCGACGAATGTCTCGAAGAATTTTGTTGGCTGTATTCCGTATATCATATTTGAATGCTCCCATAGTCAAGTTGATGTGTTCTCACCATAGCATAATTCGCCCTAAAAGTCAATATATTACCCCTAAAAAGATATATAAAATAATTCATATATAAATAAATTTCCTTTATGGAGTTGAATAAATTTCCATATTACCCTTGACAAAATCAATTAAATCAATTATAATGCAGCTAGTTCCTAGGACAACCAGCTTGTCAAGGTATATCGAAGGCCCAGGAAAGGTCGAAGAATCGTTCTTTGCCGCTTTAAGATAAGTGGTAAGGAACAATTTTACTTCAGACGCTATGTAAAGGAGCTAGCGTCTTCTTACCATTTGCTATAAGGCCAGCGTGGATAATGAAAGGATGATTATCATGGCAGACATGAAGAAACTCACACCCAGCCAGCTTGCGGACATATTTTCCAAAGCTCCCCTCGCAATACAGCAGGATATGCTCCTTACGGAAATTGCACGAAACACAGTGAAACTTATGGAGACGATGCCAGAGTTTCAAAATACTAAGGTAGAGGATTCGGAAAAGCTACTTACCGACTATTTCAAATTACTGCTGCGGAATGAAAAGTATCTAATTAATGAGGTTGCTGGAAATGTATCAATTAAGACAGATACGGCATTGCAGCATGACTTCATCGCGATATACAAACCACTTGATGTTCCTCCTATCTCTGAAGCCCTGTGCGGAAAAAATACATATATCCAGTATCTAAGATATAGTGCAATTGGCACTCTCAGCACGGAGGAAATAGATGGAGAAATGTACATCCATTTTCAGAATCGAATGTATACGGCAAGTAAGCTATGGAAGGCGGACTCCACCGAAATGGGTGATATACTGGACGAGTTAGCTGAAAGTGGCTGGGGGTTGGAATATACGCCGCCCTACATAACCGGAAAACAACCAATAATGTTTTCCCATAGGCAGTCCATTTGGCGAATGGTGGAAGCATTATGCAATATGGACGATGAGTATTTGAGCAAACTCTACAAACGATATCTCACAAAGTTCATTCCTACGCCATATGAGCCTAAGCTTCCAGGGTCGGAAACCGGGTACATCTATATTGGGGAATTACCTCCACATGGCATCATGGTGAATATGGAAACGGAGATTCCCGAAATAGGAATATCCTGCTGTGAGGCTGAGATAGCAGCAAATGGAGATTACAGACTACTACACATGAATGAACAACTAATGCAAAGCATAGGCAAACGTATCTATGCCGCTTGTAACATGCATGGAGAAGGTTACAAGGTGCCCGTATATCGTTTGTTTGGTGAGCCAATCAGTTGCGGGGCAGCCGGCGAGCCAATGGTTTTAGCTGCTAGCAAGGAACAGATTTTCGGTGAATGTAAGGAGCCAGCACAGTTTGCTGAAGCTAGCAGGATTTTCTTTATGACGACTCCACAGAAAAGGCCTGAAAAATAAAGGGGAGACACACGGCTCAAAAGTTCTAGCAGACCAAGGAAGGCGGATAGCTTATGACAAATCAGAGAGGGTGTGCGCCTTCTACTTGGTCAATAAAGATTTGCTGTCTTGCTGTCCTCAACAAGACAGCAAGGAATCAAAAAGCGGTTGAGGTGAGAACGCCCCTTGCTTTGCATATGTGGGGCAGGAAGGTGTGCTACAAATTCTTCAAAACACTATCTTCGGGTGATGTTATCAAATTGGCTGTCCTAACTAGGCCATACGGGGAGAAAGGAAAATCTTATGGATGATTTTCAAAAGCAGGTCATCGAATACTATTTGAAAAACGGGTCTATAAAGCATACTGCTGTAATGTTTGAGGTTTCTGACCAGCTCGTCAGGCGTTACCTCATCAATGCAGGTCTGTATTCCACACCTAGAATCAAGGAAGTAACTGAATTGTATAACAAAGGACTTACCGCTGACCAAATTTCCAATAAGTTACATATCACTCGGAAGACGGTAATCTCCATGCTTCCGTATCGAAAGGGTACCTATAAAGCACCCCCGTCGCCGGGTGCTCTCCGCGTCCGCAAATGCCTGGCGCGCAAGAAAGCAATGGCCGCTTCGGCGGATGCAGTTTAGCTATTTCATTAATATGCTAACAAGTAATTGGAAACAGTCACGTCATTGCGCCAATGGCTCAAATGGAATACACTGACGGCCATTACAGCCAGCCGGTCATACTCTACGGGCCGGCCCAGCCTCTGAGCCAGTTTCCTGCTGGAACCCCGCAGCTTGTATATGCCCGCAAATTCATGCTGGTCCCAGCGGCGCTTGTTATGGGTCCGCCAACGGGCCTTGATTTCCAACTCCAACTGCTCCCGATACCCCGGCTCACTACGCAGACGGTCGGCATAATACTGATAGGCCCGCTGGGCCAGAACCGCCCGAAGGTGGTGCAGGTCAATTTTGTTGGCCAGCTCGGCTCTGTCAAACACCGGCTCCTCTGAGCCATTGAAATAGGAACGGACCAGCAGTTCATCCCTGGGCAGGATACGCTGCTCCTGGTATTTGCCCCCCTTGCCCCGCCGGATGCGAACGCAGAGGTATCCAGATTCATCACGCACCAGGTCGCTGCCCCGGAGCCGGGCATACTCAGTTCTGCGACAGCCGACCACAGAGGCAAAATCAAACAGCCGAGGAGACGCTTCCCTGGAGGCGTCTCTTCTTTTGTCCAGGGCCTTTATCCCTCTGCTGCGGGTGTTGGCGGAGACGACCCGCTTGGGCTTCTGAATCTCGGTCAGCGATACCTCGTAGACCCGGCAGACCCCTGCTAAGTAAG
>CAJTLS010000054.1 GCA_910577295.1 uncultured Eubacterium sp. | reverse complement strand
TTTGGGGATAGAATTTAGTTTTACAAGATAGAAGTTACTTTTTCATTTCACCTTTTTTGGATATGTTGTACATTTTTTTGACACATTTCTTGACATAGTCGGGGAAACTGCTACAATTAAGACTAATAAATAAAAAAACCAAAGGAGTTCTATGAATATTTCACAAAATTTATTGCAGGAGATACACACTTTCTTTCCTGCGGAAGAAACGGATATCCGCAGCTATTCCCCTCTTAAACTTGCCTATCTTGGGGACGCTGTCTTTGAAATCATCATTCGCACTATGATTCTGGAAAAAACCGGCGGGCCGGTTAAGAATCTTCACCGGCGCACAAGCGAGATTGTCAATGCAGCCTCACAGGCCTCACTGATTTTGGCTATACAGGACAGCCTGACAGAAGAAGAGCAAAGGGTTTTCCGTCAGGGGCGCAATGCGAAGACTTCTTCCGTTGCCAAACATGCCGATATCCGCGACTACCGCAACGCTACCGGATTGGAAGCCCTGTTCGGCTATCTTTATATGACTGGCCGCTCTCTCCGCGCAGTGGAATTGCTCAAATTCGGACTAGAACAACTACATATAAATATATAGGAAAGGATACATCTTATGGCAGAAGAATGGATTACTGAAACAAATAGTTCCCGTATTGAGGGAAGACACAGCGTATTGGAGGCTTTTCGTTCCGGACGGCTCATTGAGCGGTTATTTGTGCAGAACGGCTGTAAAGACGGCCCGGTTCTCTCCATCCTGCGGGAGGCAAAAAAAGCCGGAACGATGGTAGATTTTGTTTCTAAGGAACGGTTGGACTACATGAGTGAAACCGGACGCCATCAGGGTGTCATCGCTACGCTTTCCGCGTTTGCCTACCGCTCCATAGACGACATGTTTGCTCTCGCCGAACAGAGAGGGGAAGCGCCTTTTCTTTTGCTGCTCGACGGCATTGAAGACCCGCACAATCTGGGCGCCATCATCCGTACTGCGAATCTGGCCGGCGCTCATGGCGTGATTCTGCCAAAACGGCGCGCCGCAGGTTTGACCGCCACCGTAGTGAAAGCTTCTGCCGGCGCCATCTGCTATACTCCCGTTGCCAAAGTGACAAATCTGGTTTCCACGATGGAAGACCTGAAAAACCGTGGTTTGTGGTTTGTGTGCGCCGATATGGATGGCGACGTCGTATATAATCAGAATCTGACCGGCCCCATTGGGCTTGTAATCGGCAATGAGGGCGCCGGAGTAAGCCGTCTGGTAAAAGAGCATTGCGACTACAGTTGTGCCATACCAACGAAGGGGGATATCGATTCGCTCAATGCGTCCGTCGCCGCCGGCGTCATGGCATTTGAAATTGTGCGCCAGCGCAGAAACGAGGGTTCCCATGAATGAACAGGAATTACTTGCTCTGGCGCGTCAGGGAGACGGCGCCGCCACGGACTGCTTATTAGAAAAATACAAACCTCTAGTTCGCAAGAAGGCGAGAACGCTCTACTTAATCGGCGGTGAAAATGATGATTTGATACAAGAAGGAATGATTGCCCTGTATAAAGCCATCCGTACCTATGACAAATCGTATAAAAATTCTTTTGCCTCCTATGCGACTTTGTGTATCGAGCACGAACTTTATAATGTAATAAAAGGCGCCAATCGGCAAAAAAACATACCGCTCAACACCTATGTTTCTCTGTATTCTCCATTGAATACAAACGAGGACACTAATTCAAGGGAAATTCTGGCAGATACTTTGCAGCCGGCTGAACTGACCAATCCAGAGGACATCATCATCGATCAGGAAAATGTCACGGATATCGAGAGTACAATTAAAAAGCGGCTCAGCAAACTGGAACAACAGGTCGTAACTCTTTATATCGACGGCAACAACTACCAGCAGATTGCCGCTGCGCTCGGTAAGACGCCAAAATCCATTGATAACGCCTTGCAGAGAATTAAAAAGAAGTTAAGCTAGCCCACAAATGCCGCAATTTAGCGCATTAAAAAAAGCTGTTAACGGGACTTGAACCCGTGACCTCCGCCTTACCAAGGCGACGCTCTACCACCTGAGCTATAACAGCGTGTATGGTGTAAAAACCTTACGATTTGTTATTCTACCAAAAGAACCGACGCCTGTCAACCGATTTCTCCCAAATTTTATTGACCGCCGTATAGGAATACGCTATACTTGAAATGTAGTTTTATTTCATTACATTTCAAACTAAAATCGGACGTAAAAGAGGATACTTTTCTATGAATACAGGCAGCCGCTCAAAAGCACAAATTATTCGTTCCCATACAATAACTTATTTTAATATCCTTAACCTTATCTTGGCGGCGCTCGTCGTAATTTCCGGACAATACAAAAATATGCTCTTTATGGGTATTGTGATTTTCAATTCCCTGATTGGAATTATTCAGGAATTAAAAGTAAAATCCCTAATTGATAAATTATCGGTGATTACTGCTACGAAAGCAAAACGAATCAAAGGTGAAGAAATTGAAGAAATTCCCATCAGCCAAATCCAAAAAGAGGATTGTCTGCTTGTAGCGGCAGGCGACCAGATTGTGGCCGACAGCACAGTTTTAACTTCGGACGGCCTTGAGGTCAATGAATCCTTACTGACTGGCGAATCCGTACCTGTCCTAAAAAGAACCGGCGACACTCTTTACTCCGGCAGCTTTATCACCGCTGGCACCGGCACCGGACGGGTTTTGCACACAGGGGAAGAAAACTATGCCACCCAGCTCGTCCGCAAGGCGCAGACAAAACGCCGCGCCACATCGGAAATGCAAGACGCCATAAAAAAAATCATTCGCTATGTCAGTTATGCCATCATTCCCATTGGCATGCTTTTATTCTGCATTCAGTATTACCGTGTCGGCAACAGCTTCCCAAATTCCCTCGTCAATACAGTTGCCGGCGTGCTTGGCATGATTCCGGAAGGTCTTGTCCTGCTCACAAGCGTATCTTTTATACTGGGGGTGGGGAGACTCGCCCGCAAGCGGGCCCTCGTTCAGGAAATGGAAGCCATTGAGGCGCTGGCGCGTGTGAATATTCTTTGTTTGGACAAGACTGGTACGATTACTACCGGAGAGCTCATGGTCGAAAAAGTATTGCCGCTCGGCGCTTCCGAAACGGCGATTAAAGACATTATGGGCTGTATGGCCTATACTTTTGACGATGTAAATGCCACCGGCAAGGCGCTGCAAAATTATTTCCAAGATTGCCGCCAAATACCCGTGGCCGAGCGCCTGCCATTCAGTTCTACGAGGAAATTTATGGGCATCACTACCGATACGTCTTCGTATCTCCTTGGCGCACCGGATTTTCTCTCAAGCGATGACGAGCTCTTAAACAAGGCAGAAAGTTACTCACAAAAAGGCCTTCGCGTCCTGCTTCTCTGTGCCTGTCCCATTCTCTATCGCAGTCCAGATGAGATTCAGCAGAGTACGCCGCTTGCATTGATTGTTTTAGCTGATTGCGTAAAAGAGAATGCCATGGATATTTTTAATTATTTCGCCAAACAGGGCGTTGATGTGAAAATCATCTCTGGAGACAATCCTGCCACTGTTTCCTATGTAGGACAGCAGGCAGGCATCCCTAATGCCGAACAATATGTCAACGCCGCCGCACTTCCAAAAGATTTTGACGCCCTGCGAAAAGAAGTGGAACAATATGCCGTATTTGGCCGTGTTACACCGGAGCAGAAGCAGCAAATCATAAAAGCGTATCAGGCAAACGGTAAAATTGTCGGTATGGTGGGCGATGGAATCAACGACGTTTTAGCTCTCAAAGATGCAGACTGCGGGATTGCCATGGCAAATGGCGCAGACGCCGCCAAACAGTCCGCTCATATTGTTCTTTTAGATTCCGACTTTTCTTCCATGCCGGACATCGCAAAAGAAGGACGCACCATCATTGCCAATATTGAACGCGTCAGCGCTCTCTATCTGACAAAGACAATATATTCCGTCCTTCTCTGTCTCATTTTTATCATTATCGGAAAATCTTATCCTTTCATTCCCATCCAGCTCAGCCTGATTGGCGCCACGGCAATCGGTATACCGAGCTTTCTTCTCACGCTTGAAAAAAATGACGAAGTTACCACGCACGGTTTCCTGCGCCATGTACTGCATATTTCACTGCCGGCCGCCATCATTCTCGTTGCCATCTTGTGCGCAATACAGATTTTTCAGGCCCATTTCGGATGGAGTTCCGTTATGACGCGCACTCTGAATCTGCTGTCCGGCGGTATTTTGTCACTATCCGTCGTAGGCGTTGTCTGCCGTCCATGGAACAGACGCCGCACCCTTATTCTTTTCGGAATCACGCTTATTTTTGCCGGCGCATTCTTCCTGTTTCCAGACTTTTTCAGCATCGTACGATTTTTCCCTGTCAGGTGATATCATTAATATAGCAACGTTTCGGCAGCGGCACAGAAGCATCCAGCATCCGCACCATAAGATAAGGAAATGGTTGTTTTATACGTTTCGTATTTGGCAGCCGCATATCTTCCAAAAAGTAAGTATCTTCTATATATATGTCTGTTTTCAAATACGATTGCAACGTCTGCAAAACGTTTTCCCTGTACTCTGGCAATCCAATCCATTCCGTTATCTTATTTTTCTCTTCTTCATAAATCCAGTTCGCCACCGCTAATGGTATATTTTGTTTCCAAAAAGTCAGTAAAGTGCCGTCTAACGCCTCTAATTCTGCGCAAACCTCTTTATAGTAGGGAACACTATGAACAAGACGCAAATCAAATTTCTCTCTCTCCAATATATTTTCTGCCATATGCGATATCTGCTCTTGTTCCGCCAACTTCAATTCGCTCCAGCGGCGCACTTCGCACCGTTCGTCCCCATTCCCCATCAATTGCAGCGTATCACGACAATATACGGAAAAAAATCCCATAGGTTCATAGATGGCGGTATTCACCGGCGATAGGAAAACGAGCGGACTTCCTTTGGCAGCCTCCTTTTCAAATCCCTCCGTCAGCAACGCAGTCATCCTGCCCTGATGGCGAAACTCCTCTTTGGTAGCCACCCCCACAATGTATGGCAAAACTATCTTTTCCCCATACAAAATGGCGTCATATGGAGTAAAAAAGGCCATTGCACACAACTGTTTCTCTTGCCAGTTATCGAAACAACGGCTGCGCGGCGCCTTATTGGCAAAATAGTATTGTATATAGGTTTCCGTATCGCCAAACGCTCTCTCCCATAACTCGCGGTGCGCCGTCCAATTTCTATCCATTCCCGTTCTCTCCCTACTTATTATTCATTACTTCTTCCAACAGACAGATTGCCTGTGAAGAAATTCCCTCTCCGCTTCCCGTAAAACCGAGGCCCTCTTCCGTCGTTGCCTTAACATTAACCTGTTGCACGCCAATCTCAAGCGCTCTCGCAATATTTTCCCGCATTTCATCAATATACGGACGCATCTTTGGTTTCTGCGCTATTATTGTTGCGTCCAGATTGACAATCCGATACCCCTCCACTTTCACCAAATCGCGCACTCTTTCCAGCAAACGAATACTTGAAGCTCCCCGATAAGCGGAATCCGTATCTGGAAAATGCAGACCGATATCACCTAAGGCCGCCGCTCCTAAAACAGTATCCATAATGGCATGCAGCAGGACATCCGCATCCGAATGTCCTAATAGGCCCTGCTCATAATCAATCTTTACTCCCCCCAATATCAAATCGCGTCCGGCCACCAGCCGGTGCACATCATATCCCATTCCAATCCTCATGAAAACACATCCTTTTTTCTTTATATAAGAGTCCACTAAAAATACGGTCAAACTCTATGACTGCGGCATCATCCTAAAAGATAAAAACCCTGAAGAATTATTTCCTCAGGGTTTTAAAGTAGCGGAAACTGGATTTGAACCAGCGACACCACGGGTATGAACCGTGTGCTCTTGCCAACTGAGCTATTCCGCCATCGAAACTGCCAAGGCAAAGCTGTCTTGACATTATATAAAAACTTCATTATAAAAGAAGTTTAAATGGGACCTACAGGGCTCGAACCTGTGACCCTCTGCTTGTAAGGCAGATGCTCTCCCAGCTGAGCTAAGATCCCAAGCGTCGTTCAAGCGACTTCTTTATTATAACAGAAACAAACCTTTTGTCAACACTTTTTTTCACGAAAGCTCAAAGCCATGCATCAGGATAGTCTTCCCACCTGCTTGTAAATATATTTACAGGCAGGTGGGAAGACTATCCTGATATAGGGCGACAGCCCGTGACCGAGCCGACAGGCGAGGTTGCATGGCAGC
>CAJTLS010000053.1 GCA_910577295.1 uncultured Eubacterium sp. | reverse complement strand
ATTAACCTGATTTACCTGTGCCATTTTAGTAGACGATATCTGTAACTTTTTAGCCACATAGTCACGAGTAGCGCCGTGAACCTCAAGTTTCCCCTCCTGCAACGCAACCTGAGTCCAATAATTCAATTTTTTTGCCTGCTCAAGTAATGTAGCATCATCCATCTTACGGGTATATGCATTTGCCGAAATAAGCGTAAGCATAAAATCTGTATAATCCATCTCCTTGGCAAAACACCACGCCTTATGTACGTGCCCACGCTTATTATTAAAAATAATAGCCTCACGGCGCCGATGCCCGACGGCAAGTTTGTACTCCCCATCCACGCGGGCAATAAGCAACGGCTGTAGCTGTCCTCTATCCAGTAAATCATCCGCCAGTTCCTCAATTTCGTCCAGAGGATAAAAATTTTCCTCCGCCGGAATAATACTGTCTGCATCCAAATACATTTCTTTGTATCCCGACGTATCGACAGACGCCAACTTTGACACATCATTCATTTTTTCCGATATTTTAATTCTAGGCATCAAAATCCCTCCCCATTATCCTCAGGGAGCAGCCCCAGATATTCTTTAACAAACCGGCGGTAATCAATACACGCCGACGACCGCGGGCTAAATTTTAACAAACTTTCGCATTCCGAAAAGGAAAAAACATCTGCCTTTTTGCTATAGCGGATATGAGTATCATATATATCATAATCACTACGTTTAAGCACCATCTCACCAGCCACAATCTCCGTGATATTATAAAACATGGTAACAAGCCCGCGGACGGAACGTAAATCCTCATTAAATTCCGCAATATCCGTGCAAAATTCGACCAAATCCTGCATTCCGTCCATTGCATACTTGTCCATTTTAATCGGAATAATAATATCATGTGTGCAGGCAAGAGCATTAATCACATTCATTCCGATGCCGGGCGGGTTATCAATAATGCAAAAATCATAATCATCCCATATCTGTTGGAGGGCATTTTGCAAAACATTGTACTGCTGCCTCTTTTCGTCTTTCATTAATTCTGTTATGGCTGCATCCATATTAGGGTTTGATGGTATCACATCCAACACACAACCACCGGTTCCGCAGCGGCAGACAACATCTCCGACATTGATATCATCATGCTGGTATATCTGCTCCATGGATGGTTTTTCGTAATTAAACAAATCGAATTTGCGTGTGATGTTTGCCTGTATATCATTATCCACAAGCAACACTCTCTTTCCGTAGTCATGCGCCAGAACGGCCCCCATGTTGATTGCTGTCGTTGTTTTTCCAACGCCTCCCTTGAGATTAACCATTGATATAATCCTCATGCTCATATCCTCCTATGCATTTATAAATTATCCTGACTCGCCGGCGCGCAATTGATATTTGCTCCATGGCATTGGCGGCATCGTTGTACCGGCCTTGTAGACCAATATTGCGCGGCGCAGTCGTTGCAGCGAACAGAAAAGAACGGGCTTGCTATTTTGATATCCGAATTTGGATAGCACATAAACTTTTCTTTCCTATTCATAAATTTCCCATCACCCCCTCTCTGGCATAAAAATTATTTGTCAAGTATCTCTAAGACAGAAACCTCGTAAGCTGTCTTGGTAACAAATGTACCGTCTTTCTGTTTCTTCTGATACTCTCTGCTTTGCATCCTGCCCTGCAGGGTAATCTTATCCCCAACATCAAGGTAAGAAATATACTGCGCATCCTCTCCCCAGCAGATACAGGGGAGATAATCCGAACCACGAACACGGTTTACGGCTAAAGTAATGTCCGTAATTCGCTTTCCGAGCGGCGTTTTCCGATAAACCGGTTTTTTGCATAAAAATCCAGTTAATATTATACTGTTTATTATTTCTCCGGTTGGCTCCGTACAAATATCATGCGCATATAAAAACAAAAGCAATTTGGATTTGCCGTTTTCGTGCAAATTGTACGACCGGAATTGTCCGGTTATCTCTACAAACTCCCCTGTGTAATCGTGTAACGTGTTAATCATTGATTCTGAAACGATAACCGGTATGATATCCGCTGCCCCACTCAACCGTTCCGATTCAATCAACCCTCTGTATAACTTTCTGCTTCCTTTTGCATGGCTAAAAACAAAATTATTAACCATCTTCCCGCTCAACCGTGCTTGATTATTTTCCATTAAACTTTCTCCTCCTGTAATCAATCATTTTCTGTATATCTTTTTTTATTTCTTCTACCTTTTTTAAATTGCTAATAAACTCTTTGCGACTGTATACCAACGTTTTGTTTTCTTCCACGTCCACAGATATCACGCCCATATCCCCACGCAGGCAGACAAATACATCTATTCCCGCAGCGCAATTTAGAGTAACTGCCTGTGATATAATTTCCCCGCACAACTTTTTCATTTCGCTAAGCATAACTACTTCCTCCCTGTATTTTTCTTTTCTTTTACCGGCCGGTATCCCAAAGCCTGAACAAACGTACTGTACATCTTTTTTCTTTCCTCTTCGGTTGGAAACCTTTCTTCCCCGTTGATTTTATATATGTATTTCATAAAATTGGCACCCCTTTACAAAATATGTTATATGGCTTGTGCAATATTGCTTAATCTGTTAAAATAAAAATGCGTGTGTGAGTGTATGAGTAGTGAACATATGTATGCATGAATAATATGTCAGAAACTGACACCGCCGGAGCCGCTGTTGCCGCAGCGCTCCATCTTGGGTTCGGTTGCCGCCGAACCCTTGTTGTTTTATGTGAGTTGCCGCTCACATTTTATCGGAAATTCCGGCGTTGCCGCACCGGCTCTTGTTATCCCACATCATCAATACTAAATACAATCCCTCTGCAATAAGGCTCTCCGTCCTCGTAAATCATAAAGGTTTCGTGTGGTATCTCGGTTTCGTAAGTCCATGTGATTTCCTGCTCATCATCGTCTTTTTCGCCGCCACACCAAATAGCTTTTATCTGTTTATCAAATGATGTTACAGAATTATCATCTATTACGCCAGTTTCGTTGAAATAAACATTACCGCCCTCGAAACGGCCGGCCTCGTCACAAATTGCGCCCTCAAACTCCATCAAATCATCAGATGCACCGTAAACAATGACAAATCCATTTTCTTCCGCTGTTTCAATTTCTTCTTTGGTAAACTGCGGATAACCGTATTCTTTTCCGCTGATTGACTTTGCAAATTCTTTTATATCCATTCTCTCGTTCCCCTTTCAGTTTTTGAATTTAATCTGCCTATCTTCCCACATAAACTGTTCTTCTTTATCGTTTATGCTTGTTTTCGTGAGCGTGTTCCATATATTTCCTATTCCCTCACTCCTTTTTTCCCAAGCAACTGCACCTATTCAGGCCAATCAATAGCCTGTCCGCAATTCTCGCAATACGGTAAGTATCTGCCACCGTATTCATCTTTATAGACAATCCAACCACAATTAGGGCAACAATCGTGATTATATTTGTCTTTGACGGGTTTCTTCCCACTCCGCTTTTCCATTGCCTCCCGACATTCCTCGACTGTGCCGATTGCTCGGTATTGCCGGATTTCTTCAAGAGCCTTGATTGCTAGCTTTGATGCTTCGTCGGAAATACTGCCTCCAAATGGCAACCTTATATTTTCTCCTAATTCTTCAATTGCTTCTTTTTCTGTCATTTCAATTAATTCCTCCAAGCAGCTTATCCATTTTTGATAAAGCACTGTAAGTAATCCAATATATCCCACATCATCAATACTAAATAAAGTAAAAATGTAGATTATTCAACCTTTGTCAAGCCATCTACGGCATAGCACACACCAGTACCATCAAGATATACAAAATCCACTCCGTGGATTTCTTGCGGTTCTGTTATAACCGTAAATTCCTTTCCTTTCGCTGATGAGGGAACACGATACTTGCCATTCATAACAACCTTATCTCCAACTTTTAACATGATTTCCATTTTTGACACATCAGAAATACCGTTTTCGCTTATGCAGGGAAATAAATCATATCCATTCCAGCAGAATACAATTCCTGTAATTGCTACATTTGCGTATTCATCATCAAAATCGGGATGGCATTTCACCGTCCGATTTACAGTCTTAAAACAAACATCAAATTCCCTTACTTCTCCATCCGCCAAAACAAGTCTTGTCCTGTCTCCGACTTTGATTTGGTTTCCGTTCTTGTCAAATAATCCTGTTTCCATATTCGCCCTCCTAATTATTTCCAGTATGTTTTACCTCTCTTACTTCTTCCAAACTCTTCGAACCTTTCACAACTCCGAAAAATTATCCGATTATTTACCCATTGCTGAATTTTCCAACACCTATCAAAATGCTCTATCTGCTCTTTTGTGTATTTTTTCAATAATTCATGTTCTGCTTTTAGCCTTATAGGTTTTCCGTTTCTGTCGCAGTCCACAAAATCATCTTTGTTATATATCATTACAAAGGGATTAAAACCTAAATCTCGCAAGGTATAAACCCTCTCTAAATCCTCATCAGTCGTTGTATCAAAGTTCGTCAGCATATAAACCGTTAAATTCTGATAGCCAAGTCCTGTTACTTTTTTAAACATTTCAAACTTTGGAAGAACAAGTTTTTTATCCTCGTACCTATCCCATGCAAAATGAATATTATTCACTTTCATTTGGCTTATCATTTTCGCCCGCTTTTCGTTCATCATTTTTATGTCTAACCCTTGTGAAAAGTCAATCCATGCCTTGCTATCAAGCAGTTGTCGGAAAAGTCCGTCACAGTCTTTGCATGCAGTTATGTTCGGGTCAAGCAGGACTATATTTTTCTGCCCTCTCCAAAATGTATCAAGGTCAGCAACCTTACGAGAACAAAATCCCTCTTTCGTGCTTACATGACAATAATCATGCGTATTTTTCTTGCATGGGTTGTTCGTGTCATATCCATACGGACAGCCCCTTGTCAGAAAACCGTAAGCAGTATTCTTGACTTCTGGTATCCTTTCGTAGTAAATTTCATAGTCTGGATATATCGTTTCTATCTCTGGCGGTAGCATGGTGTCTTTTTTTGTGTCGTAGAGTTCTTTTTGACCCTCAAGCCGTATGCAGTAACCACTACCACCTTTATTTATCTCTTTTGCATTGACGTAATAGGGATAATCTGGCGTAAAACTAAACACCTTTGACATATACGCCTTGTCGAATGGTTCTCCCATACTATGAAATAATGGTTCGTACCATTCAACGGTATCTCCCTGCTGTTTGTGCCATGCGGATAATTTCATTAGTGGTAGGTTCGGGAAATTATGTCCATCTACGTCAATTAAAGCAATTCGCAAATCGCATTTTCCTTTCCTAGTCTTTAATCGTGGCAAGTTCATTCCCTGTCGACAAATAGAAGTTGCGTGAGCGTTCCGCAATACCGCCGAGAATACCGCGTAACTTCTTTTCATCCATTTCTTTCACAACATCATCCGGCAATTCAAGTGTCATGCTTAATTTCCCTCCGTCTTGTAAATCATAACTTTTAAAAATTGTTGTCATATTCCGCCTCCAATCTCAATGTCCGCTTCGCAGCATACAAAACAATAGTTCTGCCATAGACCTTTTCCTAATCCGTTCTCTTGGATGCCTAATCGCCCAAAATTTCCATTGTATTTCTTCCGATAATTCCGTAGGGTTTTCAAATTCCTCGTATCGTTCAATGTTCGTATTCCCAATACTTTGCGGTATTGGCACCAAAACTCCTACGCCATTTGGAATATCCTGTATGAGTACTTTGTATGTAGACATAGGCATTACAAAGTAATTTTTTTCGGCTATAAAGTTCCTGCCAAAACCGCTCTTAAAGTCAGCCTTACAACTTTTGACCTCATAACAGATAAAGATACCTTTTTCAATTCCACTTATTCCAACAACTCCCGCTGGCTCAAACTGCATGAAGTCCACTCTCTTTACATCTGTTGTGCCGTAGTCGATACTGACCTCGCTTGCCCAATATCCGTTTTCTAACCTCTCTTGCACCAGAAGGTTTCCGAGAAATTTTGTTGTTTCTTTTCTAGTCATCTTCAACACCGCCAGACTCACTTTCTCTTTCCACTTTCAACAGCCAGTCTTTTTCATCTTCCGTGACAAGGCCAAAATACTCATCCGTCCGCGTAAAGTTATATGTAATACCAAAAAACTGCTGGATAGCCAGTTTAAACACTTCCCACTTATCTTGATAGGACTGACAAATTCTGTCCCAGCATCCATACTCCTTATCATAATTACAACGTGCCTTTCTTCTTTTTTCGAGAGCATCATCCCAACAACGTATTGTCAGCTCTAATTCTTCTCCAAAATCTGTTTTTAAAAATTTTTCCTTATCAAATTTCATCATTTTATCCTCCCCGATGTCAGAAATTGACATCTTCGTTTTCTCTTTTATCCAACCACTGTTTTAGAATAAGAAGAATCAGCGCATTTCTTGTTATTCCGATTTCTTTTGATTTCCTCAACAATTTTTCTTGCATCTCATCCGGTGCCCGCACTGTCATTACTTTCATCCTACCCCTCCTTTAGTGATATCATTTTGTTACAAAGTACCACAGTTTCATAGTGATGTCAATATGAAACTATCATTTTTTATTAATATGTTATAAAATGATTTCAAAAAGATTTCAAAGGAGTGCTATTATGGCTACCAGCAAAATACCAACTATGCTACGATTACCAGAAGAACTATACGGTAAAATGAAAGCCCTTTCTTCTCTGGAGCATCGCTCCATGAATATGGAAATTGAACACGCCCTAACAAAGTATATACTTCAATACGAAAAGGAAAACGGTGAAATCCCTATATCTACAGCAAAGGAGTGATAACCTTGTCAATTCAAGCAAACCCATATCCTCTCAGGATAAATAAGGACTTAATGAACAAGTTTAAAGTTGTCGCCGCCGAAAACGGTCGCTCCGTTAATAAAGAAATTGAAATACTGATAAAAAATGCTGTATCTTCTTACGAAGCACAATATGGCGCTATCTCATTCCGTTCTGAAGCAGAATAAGCACCATTGCATTAAAACTTATTCCTGCTCTATCTGCCTTGCGTTGTATTTGCTCTTTTAGCCTAATCGGCAGGCGTACTGTAATCTGTTCTCTCTCCATATTCTTCTCCTCCAGTATCAGTTTCCGGTAAATAGAAACGATATTCTACATTCAAGGCTTCTGCATCGTAATCTAATTCCATGCGGAAGTTTTTGTGTTTTTGAGACAGTTCCCATATCTGCTTCAGCAGCGACATGAAGCAAACAACCGATTTATCGAAACCCTCTGTCTTAGCAAAACCTTTCCCGATTTCAGTTGTTCCCTGCCTGCTTATGTTCTTGTCTGTTCTCTGTTCTGCCATTTCCCATATCCTCCTTTGCACTGTCCGCAAGCTCTTTATCTCTCAAGGCCGACAGATAAATAACTCCCATTGTTTTGCTTTCCTCGGATAAAGTGGAGAATAACAAGGAAATATCTTTGCCCTCATCCATCTCTGCGCTTGTCAATGTCTTTAACATGAATTTCACTTCCTTTCTATCTCCTGTTTTGCACTTATTTGTTGCCTACGAGAACATTATACGGCACTGCGAGAACAATGTCAAGTATTACTTTGTTGACATTGAGAACTTATTTTGATATGATTGTTCGCAGAAAGGAGGCTTTGCTTTGAATACACGAATAAAATCAATAAGAGAAAGTACCGGATTGACGCAAGAAGAATTTGGCAAAAGAATAGGTGCTGCGAGAAATACAATAGCTAATTATGAAACAGGAAACAGAAACCCATCCAACACCGCTATAAACTCTATTTGCCGAGAGTTCAACATCACAGAAAAATGGCTAAGAACAGGTGAAGAACCCAAATATGCAATAATAAACGATGATTACACAAAAATTACGGTATATATTGACAAAAACGACCCAAAGGCCAGACAAGCCATAATCGATTACTGGCAGTTATCAAAAAACGATAAAGAACTATGGTGGAAGTGGGCAGATAAGTTTTTGAAAAAGAATGACGGAGGGAAATAAACCCTCCGTACGCTTTTCTATTCCTCCAACCATACTTTAATAAAATCAAAGATTTTGATTAGTATATTTACATCCTCAATTTTCTCAACAGCTTCTACAATTTTCTTTTTATAAAAAATTTTCTGTTCGGACTGATTTTCTTCCGTATATTTCTTTTTCACCTTTTTCACATCTGCTCCCCCTTTTATCATTAAATATTTTCCGGTATCGTATATAAATTGTACATAATTCCGACACCGATTTAAAGGGGGGTGCGCAAATTGACACTATATCCGTACAAATTGACATAAATATATTAATTTAATCAAACTTTACAAACTATACACAATGCATTCATTAATTTTTTATTAAAAAATATAAAGTTTTTATAAACTTCGCAATACGTTAGAGTTTTTTGTTATAAATCAACAAAAAAATAGATACAAACCGATAAATTTTGACATATTTTTCCTATTATGATATTGTTATGCTTATAAAAAGCTTTAAATGTCAAAGGAGGAAACGTTATGTGTAAACAGTATAAAGAAAAGGATAAAGCCTTAAAACAATGGAAAGATACATGGGAGGATGAGGTGCATACAACTGACTATGCGACGAAAAGAATTAAATCAGCAAAATCAGCAAAACTTACACCAATCGAAATAAACAAATCTGACCTTTATGGGTATTTTCAAGGAAGTTCTGGACGATATGAAACATTTCTCGATTCTTGCTCATGCATTGATTTCGCTATGCACCGCCGCCCATGTAAACACATTTACAGACTAGCAATTGAATTAGGCTTGATGGACTTAGAGGCTCAAAACAATCCAGATGCTGTATTATTACCACGGAAAGAAAGGGCAAGTTTAGAACAAACTATAGATATTATAGAAAAATTGTCCGAAGAGGCTCAGGGAAGGCTTCTCAGCATCGCAAGTGAAATCCGTTCTACAACTCCTGTGTATCAGGTGCGTTGCGATTACATTCTAGCAGAATTAATTAAATGCGGAATTATTGTTGATAGAGAACCACAAAATCATTCAATTACATTCGGTCTAAAAAAGGATATCCAAAATTTGTTAGATTCTGAGAAGATTCCGTATAAAAAGTCCTCAAAGAAAAAAATACTGGAAGATTTATGTATACAACACATACCAGAAAAAGCAGCGAAAATTTTTGGACAAGCAACTTATGTAACAATACCTGCTAAATTCAGTCCTCGAAATATACACTTTTATTTGAATCGGAAGTATTACAATTACACATTGGAAGGTGAGGTTCTCCCTCTGCCAGACGATGCCATTACCATACAATT
>CAJTLS010000052.1 GCA_910577295.1 uncultured Eubacterium sp. | reverse complement strand
CCATCGGAAGCAAGGATAATAATAAACCACAAAAATAGCCGCCCAGGTCTGGAAAACTTAGCGGCTATTTTTGCAACTAATAATTCGGACTAGCCGTCTATCGGCAGTACCTTTATGTAAATATATCTTAGCAGATTTATACGGAATTGTCAAATTCTGCGGATTGTCTATTCAAATACATCTCATGTTATTGTTTATCGAATAATAAAATTCAATCGAATTAAAATCTTTGTAATTCAAATACATCTCATGTTATTGTTTATTCTGTTTTATTTATTCTAATATTATTATGCCTTAAAAAGGCTGGATTGACAAGAATAAATGGATTCATGGACGTTTTTTGCTTAATGGAAGATTTTCAATGTATTGTTCAAATTCGTCCATATTCATAAGGACTTTTCTGGGCTTCGTTCCTTCTTCCATTCCGACAACGCCAAATTCTTCCAGTTGGTCCATAATCCTTGCGGCACGATTAAAACCTATCTTAAATATTCGTTGTAACATGCCAATAGAGGCTTTTTCCTTTTCAATAACAAATTTCCCGGCTTCTTCAAAATAATAGTCCAAAGTATTATCCATATATTGCGTTTGAGATTGTAAGCCATTTTCTGCGTATTCTGTATTATAATACTTTGGACAGTTTGATTTGGGGTTTTTAATGAAATCAATTACATCAGTTATTTCCATATCAGTAACGAATGCTCCCTGAACTCGTAAAGGTGTACGCTGGCCTTGCGGATAAAACAGCATATCTCCGTCAGCAGACAATTCTTCGGCTCCTTTTGTATCTAAAATTGTTCTGGAATCTATGGCGGAGAATACATTGAATGCTATTCTGCTTGGTATATTTGCTTTTATTGTTCCAGTAATAACATCTGTGGATGGTCTTTGTGTTGAAATAATCAAATGTATTCCGCAAGCCCTTCCCATTTGAGAAAGTCTGCAGATGCACTCTTCGATGGTGGTGTTGTCCCATATCATCAAATCTGAAAAATCATCTATGATAATAACGATATTCGGTAACTTCTGCAATGACTTATCGGTGGCGGAATATTTCTCGATTGATTTGTTATATTCTGATAATGTTCTTGTGCTAAAATCAGAAAAATTTTTATATCTGTTCATCATTTCGCTTATACACCATTGCAAGACAGCGATTGCTTTTTGCAAATTAGTTACGACGGGAAGCAATAAATGAGGAATGCCATTATATATAGAGAGATTAATAGCTTTGGTATCAATTAAGATCAAATTAACTTCGTTTGGGTCAGCCTTATACAGAAGGCTCATAATGATGCTGTTGATACAAACAGATTTCCCGGAACCGGTAGTGCCGCCAATTAATAAATGACACATAGCATCAATGCTTTCAATAATTATATTTCCGGTCACGTCTTTTCCAATGGCAACTGCTAAAATAGAAGGAAATTCTCTAAAATCTTTGGATTCTATTATTTCTTTGCATGTAACTATGGATGGTTTTTCATTTTCGACATCTATACCTATTGTTGTTTTACCAGAAATGGGCGCTTCAATATGTAGATTCGCAGCTTCCAAGCTAAGTTTGATATCATTTTTAATTTTAAGAACATCTCGAATCCGCACGCCTGTACCAATCTGGATTTCAAATCTTGTAAAACGTGGGCCTTGTATTACACTTACAATATCAGCATTTACTCCAAAGGCCAGAAAAGTCTGATTGAGTTTTTCGGAACGAACCGATATTTCTTTTTTATTCTCTGCTTTTTTATTTGAACGTAATAAACTAATGGGTGGAAATACATATTTAAAAGGTTCTTGTTCTGGAAGATTTTCCTGTGTGTTGGTGCTATGTGTAAATGTGTCAATACAAAAATCTTTTGAAAGATTTGGAACACCTTTACATATGTCATAAAAGTTTTCTTTTGAGATTAAAATATTATATTTATTTTCGCAATCGTCATATGATATAACCTTTAGGTTTTCCATTATATTTAAATAATCAAGGATTTCATCTGCCGGAAGAATATTATATACGCTTTGCACCCCGTCGCTAAATATTCTTTCGCCAATATCAACAAACTGTTTTTTGCTAAATATGGCACTTTTACATTTAAATAAACCTGGCTTATATATATCGACGAACCATTCAAAATCATCAAGCGGCATTATTACATTATTGTTTTCGTCTATAATATTTGCTTCTTTCATATCGCATATAATTTGGCTTAAATCATCTTCTGTCAAATTATATTATCACATGAGCGGAATAGTATTTATGGAATTTTGCTCTAAAATTTCTCTGGCAACATTAATAAAAAAAGTATGTAGTCCGTCTATTATTAAGCGATTTGATTTATGTGGACTGACATTTTCTATAACTTTATCTGGTTCTTTATTTATAGAGGCGGCTTCTGATAACTTTTCTTCTTTACAATCATATTCTTTGATGATATCAGAATCAGAAACATTGATTATTTGTTTGCTTTTTTCGTCCGAGAGTGAGATTTGCTTGTCACTGTTTTGTTGTAAATCTATAAAATTGGCAGCGGGAGGATTGCAGTATACATTTAAAGTGGATATTTCTTTTTGGGGTGGATTAGACTGAAAAGGGTATTCAGATTGTGTGTTTTTTCTATTCTCAATATTAAGAGCATTAAGAAGTTTTCGTATAAGTGCCATAGATTTAGTTCCTCTTTTTTGTCTTTAATTATATTATCGTTATAATGTTATAAAGCAAAAATATCTATAAAATTAACTAAGGATGAGACAAAATTTATAGAATAATGTAGTTTATAAAACAGATAAACAGGTATTTATCTGTAAAGATTATTATTTGTATTTATCAAAGCGTTTAATTTGTCCCTATCCCATAATTTAACACCTAAAGTATTTGCTTCTTCGATTGCCTGTGGCGTGAAATACCGATTAGTAAGAACAACAGCTATGTCTTTGTGATACAGACTTTTTCCGGTATGGGCTTGTTGTATGGCAGCATTTCCTATATTGGAAGAATAGCATTTACATTGTATTGCATATGTAATTCCATCTTTTTGGGCAAGAATGTCGATTCCGTGGTCGCCGCTTCCCTGTGTAACTTCAACATCGGTAAAGTTATTTTTTTTAAGAACATCGGCACAGAAATATTCAAACTGGTGTCCATTCATATAATCATAGTTTATGGTATTTGTTTTTTGCGTTTGTTGAGAACGGTTATCTCCATATTCCCGTTGATATGCAACTGGGTCTGCTTGTTGCGCTAATTTTTTTAATCTTTTTATTTTCTTTTGCGTAATTTTCATTTTATATTCTAAATATCTTTTCTTATTTGAAATATAGATTATATTTGCAATGCCGCAAAATGCAATATAGCCAAATAAAATATACGGAATATCTTTAAAGAAAGAACTTGTGCCGAACAGCCATAATAATGTCCAGACAATAAATACTATTTTTGCCGGGGGTAACAATATTCGATTGGCTATATAAGCAAAATTTAAGTAGAAATTTTTGAATTTTCGTATCTTTTCTGCGTTATCACTTTGATTTTTACGTCCATTTTCGCATAACTGTTTTATATAAGTTTTATGTTCATTATCCATATAAGAATAATATTTGGATAAAGTATTGTAGAAAGTATCAATCGAGTAATTCTTTGAAATAATGTATTTATAGTATCTGCCTATCATTTCCTGTATTGCCAGTTTTTTCTTTCCCATTAATTCACGGCGAACTTCATCCGGTGGTTGTTGAGAATATTCAATATCTGGAATAGATTCGAGTTTTCCCAATAGATAATACATTTTATCGTATCCTTCAAAAAATTCCGTAGGATTTACTGTATTATTAATAATATTTGCGGTTTCTGTGAGGGAGTTTATGATTCCCTGGGCAGTTTCGAGATTTTCATATGCTATGGCTAGATTGTCAATATCATCATTGATTTCTTGCAAATCAGCATTGACTTCTTGTACCCCCGTATTAATTGTTTGTATTTCCTTATCGAAAGAAGAGTCATTAATAGGGAAACCACAGTAAGGACAACTGTTTGCCAAATTGCTTATTTCTTTCCCACATTCAGGACATTTGATTAAAGACATACGTTTTCCCCTCCTTGTTTTTTATTATCTTAGCATTAATATATTGTAAAACAAGGATATGAGCAAAATTAGCAAAGAATATGGAAAAATTTGCAAAGCAATTTTTAATAGAAATTCTTTCAAAAAATGATATAAATTTTGGTCAAAATATGGTAAGATAAGTAAAAAGTAAATCATGTCAGCCTGTGAATTGGCATAGGCGAAGGGCTAAATGATGCCAGTAAGTACGTTTTACGTGCTTCTGGCATTTTTTGATACAAAATAAAAGGCGGCGGAGAAATCCGCCGTCAAACTGATACACAATATTGAATTAATGTCGATTAAGGTTGGCTTTAATGGGTGGAAAATTTTTCACCAAATTACAGTAATAATAAGAACCATAGATATTCTTCTTTGCTTTTATTCATTTTAAATCATCAGGACTTGCTGAAAAGAAATATTCAAATAATGAGCTATCATATTCAGAACCCATCATTTCATTAAATTTATCAGCCGCAGCTTTTCCTTTTTCAGTTCCCCATTCTGCATCCTTTATATCGGTACGGTGATATTCGGTAAAAATATTTAGCCAATCTTCTTGTGTGCCGCCATAATATACCTTTATGAGCTTTCCATCGTCTGGGTGCATATATGCAAGTGTATTATCATATACTTTTGACATACTCTTTGGGAAATATACTTTTTCTACGTTGCATGAATTAAAAATTGAGTCTTTTACTTCTTTGATACCTTCGCAGAGTATCAGGGTTGAAACTTTCTGATTTCCTATACCGACTTGAAAGTCAGATAAATCAGTATAATACTCTATGCCATCTACACTGTATGAAGATTTTATCTCAAGAATACTTTCTTTTCCAGTGTATTTTTTTAGAATTATTCTATCTTCTAACAATTCATATTGAAAATCTTCAAGATAATTATAATCATTATTTTCTGATTTTACGATATCTATTCCGGTGACTCCATGTTCTTCTTTAGGCGGAATATTAGTTTGTATTTCTGTATTTACAGTTGCATCTGCTTTTTTATATTTGGATAAGGTGGTAAGCAAACATATAATCACGACTATCAAAAGGATTATTTTTAATATTTTTTTCATAGAGCCCTCCTTGCTTTTTATTATTCTAACAGCGTAAAGTTAAAAAACAAGACTGATAGCAAAATTAACAAAGAATGAGGCAAAATTGGTTATGTAATGTCATCAAAAATGAGATAGATTTCCTGAAAAAGTAGTTCAAATTTCTCTTGTAATATGGTAAGATAAGTAAAAAGTAAATCATGTCAGCCTGTGAATTGGCACAGGTGAAGGGCTAAATGGTGCCAGCAAGTGCGTTTTGCGTACTTCTGGCATCTTTTATTTTTGGAGAGATTATGGCAAATTATGATGCGAGTATACGAATTGATGCAAGAATGAATACAAAAAGTGCTATGGTACAGCTTGAACGGCTTGAAAACGAGATAGTTAAGAACGCTGACGAAATGGTCTCTTTGCGTTCTGAAATGGATGCGCTTCAAAATGCAAAAACGCCAACGATAGAATTTCAAAGGCTTCAAGATGAAATTGAAAAAGTAGAAAAGGATATAAAAGAAGCTAAAGGGCTTATTGATGAATCTTTGATGCTTGATATTCCAATAAATAAAGATACTGAAAAACGTCTTGCTAAATTACAAGATTCTCTTATGCGTTTAAAAAGTGAACAGCAAAATCTTATTAATGATGGAAAAGCCTTTACAATCGGTCCAGATGCAGAAAAACACGCTCAATTATCTGAACAAATGGAACAGCTTAAACAAAAAATGGCGGCAGACACACAAAGGCAGTCGGAATTACAATCACAGATTGCAGAAGAAGAACAGCGTTTAGCAGATATTAAAGCCAATGCGACAGTATCAGACGAGAGACTTGTTAACCTTTTGGAGCGTGAAAAAGAGCTTTTAAGGGAGATAGCAGATTTAAAAAAAGCGGGAGTTACAGAAGGCTATCTTGAATATGATAATGCTGCTAAAGAATTGTTAGATGCGCAGACACAAATTAATGGAATCCGCAGTCTTAGAGAAAATGCGGCACAAGCACGAGAATCTTATATTAGTCTTGGAGAATCTGTAAGAAATGCTTTTTCAAAAATAGGAAAAGGTCTTATTGATATACCTATTGCAACAGTAAAAAAAGGTGCACAAGGACTGGTAAATGTATTTTTAAAATTAGGAAGTACAGTGAAAGACTACGCAGCAGATTCATTTAGGAATCTCGGTAATGTTGCCAAAAGCGTATTTTCACGGATTACACAACATGTAAATAAGTCTGATGTATCACTTTCTAAATTTGGTGCAAGAGTCAAAGGAATAGTGATGTCTTTCTTTATATTAAAACAAATAAGAAGGATGTTTTCATTTACGGTTAATGCGATAAAAGAAGGATTTACGAATTTATATAATGACAATCTGAAATTTAAGTCGTCGGTTGACAATTTGAAAGCCAGTCTTTTGACTATGAAAAATTCCTTAGCATCCGCTTTTGTCCCTATTGTAGAGACAGCAATTCCATACATTCAAAGACTTGTAGAATGGGTTACAAAGGCGGCTAATGCGGTTGGACAGCTTATGGCCTCGCTTATGGGCAGAAAGACATATACAAAGGAGATAAAGCAATCGGTGGAGGCATCGAAAGATGCGGCAGAGGCTACCGGGGATGAAACAAAAGCAATAAAAAAACAGCTTAGTCCACTCGACAAGCTTAATGTGCTTACTTCCGAAAATGCAAAAGAAAACGAAAAAAGCAAAGAAGAAGATACGGGTCTTGGAACGATGTTTGAAGAGATTCCAATATCTGATAAATTCAAGGATATTGCAAAGTGGCTGAAAGATATGTGGGAAAATTCCGATTTTTATGAGTTGGGAAAGTTTCTTGGAGAAAAGTTAAAGTCTGCTTTGGACAATATTCCGTGGGATGAAATAAAGGAAACAGCGCGCAAAATCGGAAAGAGCATTGCTACGTTAATAAATGGATTCGTAGAAGTAGAAGGGCTTGGTTATTCTATCGGCAAAACGCTCATAGAAGCCATAAATACGGTTTTTGAGTTTTTAAATGCTTTTGTGCACAATCTGCACTGGGAATCCGTAGGAAAGTTTATCGCAGATACGATAAACGGGTTCTTTGAAAATATAGACTGGGAATTGATATATGACACTTTTGTAACAGGGGCGAAAGGTCTTGGCGATGCAATAAATGCGTTTGCAGAAAACTTAAATTGGGATTCTTTGGCAAATTCTGTTTCAAATTTTGTTAATACATTTGTTGATACTATAAATACATTTTTCGACACCGTCGATTGGTTAGAAATCGGAAGAAAAATAGGAAAGTCATTATCTGATGCTATATCAAAGATTGACTGGAAAGATTTTGGAAAGATGTTATCAACAAAAATAAGGGTTGCTATTGAATTTTTTGCAGGACTTATTGAGTCTATGGACATGACAGAACTGGCAAAAGCCGCATCAGATATGGTAATTGGATTTTTTGACTCCATGACAGAAACTATAGAAAACATCGACTGGTGGGCACTTGGAGAAAAGGCAAAAGAGTTTCTTGTTAACATAGACTGGGCGGGTGTCGCAGAGTCGTCATTTGAAGCGATAGGAGCGGCGTTTGGTGGCCTAGCGGCATTTCTTGGCGGACTAATCGCAGAAGGAGTAGAAGCGGCAAGAGAATTTTTCCAAGAGAAAATAGAAGAATGCGGCGGAAATGTAGTTCTTGGTATTCTCAAAGGGATTGGGGATGCTCTTTATGATATTGGCGCTTGGATTAAGGAGCATATTTTTCAACCGTTTATTGATGGATTTAAAAACGCTTTTGGCATTCATAGTCCATCTACTGTAATGGAAGAAATGGGGAAATATATCGTTTCTGGGTTGCTTAATGGCTTAAAATCTACCTGGAATACGGTTATTACATGGGTACAAGAAAAAATACAATGGTTGGTTAATAAGATACAATCTATATTAAATTTATTTAGCCAGGTAAATACCGCCGTCCGCAGCATGACCTCCGGCAAACTCGGCAGCGCAATGGGCGGCGCCCTACGCACTGGCCGCGCCACGACATACAGCATGAACCCATCCGTTAATGCCGCCATAGCCGGACTGGAAACCGTGGAGTTTCCCGGATACGCAACCGGACAGGTCATCCCCCGGACGATGCGGCAGCATCTTGCGGTTCTTGGAGATAATAATCAGGAGACAGAAATTGTTTCTCCGTTATCAACGATGAAACAGGCGTTTATGGAATCCCTTGCAGAAATTGGGCTTTCCGGGGCAAATAACAGCAACAGCGGAAATAACGTTTACGAATTTTCCGTGGATGGACAGGTATTTTTCCGAATTATGGAAAAGTATGCGGCGGAGTACAAAAAACAACATGGTGGGAAAATAGCTTTTTCATAAAAAGGGGACATTATGGCACAGTTCAGCTTTGGAAACTTTAGTTTCCCGGACAAATACATAAAATGGGGCGGCGTCTCTGCGGCGCCGAACCAGCGACAGGATATGGACAGTTACACAGATGGGTATGGAGTCACCCAGAGGAACGCTCTTGCCCATACGAAATCACAGATAAAATTCACGACACTTCCCATGAGTGGTGATGAACTGCGTGCGATTATGAGTGGAATGACGTCCAATTATATCAATTACAGTGAGCGGGACGCGAACTGTACCTATTATGATGATGAAAGCGGGGCGTTCAAAACGGGTCATTTCTATCTTGACCCCAGTTTTGAATTTAACCGGGAAGAAGTGAATGCTGAAGGTATCCCTGTGAAATATGGGGAAATGCAATGGTTATTTATAGAGTATTAGGAAAGGAAGTACGGGAGCATGAATGTACCGGATAACATAAAGACTGCATATCACGGAAACAGCGTTACAAAGCACCTGACACTGTATTTTCCACAGATTGGCCTGACGATAGGCACAAAAAGTTTATATTCAGAGACAATGCACCTTTCGGAATCTCTGGTACAGAGTAAAAGCATCGAATTTGTTGGCTGTATAGCCAGTAAATTCAAAATCAGTGTGCATGGCCTAAAGGCGGATGTAAAGGGGTTAAAAATGACGGTCCAGATATGCACGGATGGGACGGAGGATGCGCCAATCCCGCTTTTTCATGGAATCGTTGATTCTGCGATGAAGCAGAGCAACAAGCAGATAAAAGAAATTGTTGCATATGATGAACTGTATACAAAAGGCAATAAGGATGTTGCCGGATGGTATAAATCATTGACATTTCCGACAACTTTGAAGCAGATTCGGGACAGTCTTTTTGCATACATCGGGATAACACAGGTGGAAACGGAGCTTCCGAACGACGGCATAACCATACAAAAACAATATGAACCAAATACTTTACAGGCATTATCCGTTATCAAGGCGGTTTGCCAGATTAACGGCGCGTTCGGGATTATTAACCGGAACGGACAGTTTGAGTATAGAATACTGGGGGCAATCGAAGAACCCGGAGCATATCCTTCTGAAACACTGTTTCCGGGCCCTGACGTGTTCCCCGGATTGGCACAGAGTTCCGGTGGATATAATGAAGTTGCCGCAACGGATTTCGCTTTTTATAGAAAGGTTGACTACGAAGAATATTCTGTAAAACCAGTAGATAAATTGACGATACGACAGACAGAAAACGATGCAGGCGTGACATATGGAACCGGAACGAATAATTACATTATTCAGGGGAATATGTTCACCTATGGACTTTCTGCGGATGTGCTTTCTGATGTAGCTGGAAACATTTATCCAAATGTACAGGGATTTTCCTATTTCCCTTTTGCATCGCAGAACAATGGACTGCCATTTCTGGAGTGCGGACTTGATGCTGTAACGTATATGATGATTGACTATGAGGAATTGGAAGCGCGACAGAAAAGCCGTTCGGCACAGTCTGATGAAATTCCTTATAAACAGCAGTCGTTTTATATTTTAAATCGGGAACTTTCCGGCATACAGGCGTTGAAAGATTCTTACAGTGCACAGGGAGAGGAATATCAGACGGAATTTGTTACAGATTTGCAGACGCAGATTGATATTTTGAAACAGAGTGCCGGAACAGATGTAAAAGAGTATGTGAGTGATTATACATATGATAAGGATTATATAGATAACATGTTTTCTAACATTGAATCAGGAACGAGAGGGTTAGAACTTATATCCATTCCGTCTGTGGAAGATTTTCCGTCCAATCCAGACGGTAATGTATTATATGCTGTACAAGGAATTGTGGTGGTAGAATAATGGGAAAACAAAGCTCTAGACTTATTTATCAGGGAAAAGACCATAAAGAAATAATTTGCATGGATAAATTTTATGGCTATTATTTTCACGATAAGTTGTATAAAGGGAATCTGCTTGTTTGGGAAAAAATATATCCAGAAAAATGTTTTGTTTTTATAGATGACCTTTTTGACCAAACATCTATTCTGTTTTTTTTGGATGGTTATGTAGAAAAAAAAATGGTCTCTTATGGACGTATTGATGGAATCATACTTTGGCATATTGAAAGCTATGGAAAATCTTTAGCAGTATGCGATACAAATTATCTTTCTAACGGAATATTAAAAGGCGGTATGTGCGTAACGAGAAATTTTAAAAAATTTAAAAAATTTTCCGAATTTTCCGCTCTTTCTCATACAGCCGTTGGAAATTCTGTTCTTGAATATAGCCTTAATTCGAATGTAGAAAAAACACTTTTTATATTTGATGAAAACATGGAATATGAAGTTAAAAAAATAAATACATCTGGATATTCAATAATTTGTGGATATTATTCTAATGGAAATAGAGAAAGCACAGAATATCATAAAGGAGATTTTTTTGGATTTTGGAAAAGTTCTACGGATTCTTCGGACAAAAGTACTATAATAAATTATTTATTAATTGATGAATATGGAAACGAAAGAAAGTTTATGGATAAAATACCAAATGTAACAGATAATTTATCATACAATGAATTAACCGACAGAACTTTAAATGGAGCGGTAGCAAGAATTGCTCTCGGGAAATATTTATTTTACATACAAAACGCTAATCGTTATTACGATAGAGAAGAAAAGAAGTGGACACGATATTCTCATACCAAAATCATGAGAAGGGATTTGGAAAATTTTTCTTTGGAGATGGTGGCAGATTTGGGAGAATATTATGCAGACGGTTCTGCTAATGGAATATATTTCCATGAAACATTTCCTAATAGTAGATTATTATATGCGTCATTTTCTAAATATGTTTTTCTTGCGAAAGTGAAAGAATTATCAGGAACATCAGAGTATTTATATTTTTTTGAAATGAATGTAGATGGAAATGTAAAATTCAAAAACATAAGCGATAAAATCTTATTAATTAACGTATACGGAGAAAATAACAGAAAAATTACAGTAAAATTTGAAGCGGAAACCGAGCAAGAATATAACGAGGATATTATATATATAAATTCATGCAATATTCAATCGTATGTCGGAGTTCCGAGCATTAATAATGGAGAAATCGAGCTAGATGTCATGGGTGGAATGTTGATTGGATTTACATATCTAACACCCAAATTTCAAATGTATGGATTTATGTATATTAACAATTTTTATTTTCAGTATTCCGAAAATAATTATATTTATATCGTAAATATGCAATATTTTTAAGGGATGTAAGGAGAGATAAGATATGGCAAGACAAACCTACACGAAATCCGTAGAAGAATGGAAGAACAAGCCGGACAAGACTACGCCGATACTGGCAGAAAATCTGAATCATATCGAGGAAGGTATTAAAATCGCAATGGACAACCGGGCGTTGCGAGAAATATACGGCGATGAAAACATGGACTTGACTGCACATTACGCAGAAACTATTGGGAAACGCTCCATACAGCATGGATATAATGCAAATGCGACGGGGGATGCAAGTTATGCTGGCGGTTCCGGGTCGGTTGCTTCTGGAATTTATTCCCACGCAGAAGGGCAAAATGTAGAAGCTGTTGGCTCATGTTCTCACGCAGAAGGGATGAACACAAAGGCAGGCGGAAGCGATTCTCATGCGGAAGGATACCGAACAAAAGCAGAAAAAGAATCTGCTCACGCAGAGGGGTATTCCACAACCGCTTCCGGCGGACAATCTCATTCCGAAGGTCTTTCCACAGCGGCCTCTGGTAGCAGTTCCCACGCAGAAGGAAACGCTACAACTGCATCAGGAGGGCAATC
>CAJTLS010000051.1 GCA_910577295.1 uncultured Eubacterium sp. | reverse complement strand
TTATGCAAACTTAGAGGGAAAGGCAAAAAAATATGAAATCGAAATTGAAGAAATCTATATGAACAGCAGGGACAATAAAAGTTTTATCATCCATGTGACAGACCGGCGTCTGTTAAAGCTGACGGGGGGGATTGTACAGGGAATGAGCGGTAGTCCGATATTGCAAAACGAGAAAATAGTCGGGGCGGTGACGCATGTGCTCGTAGATGACCCGACAAGGGGGTATGGCGTTTTTATTGAGACGATGCTCTCCCAGTAAAAGATAAACGGTAGAAACTGTTACGGGAAAAAATGTTATTTCAACAGTTTCCAAAAGGCTTCCCGCACGTCTTTCAAATAGCTTTCGGACACGGGATATACCGAATCATCGGAAAGAGTCGCCTCCGTGCGGGTAAGTTTCATCACTTTATTAATATTGATAATAATCGTGCGGTGGCAGCGAATAAATTCCTTGGGAAGCTGCTGCTCGAGAGTTTTTAATGTAATCTTGCGGCGGTAGCACTTACAGGTGCTGCTGTCGGAAGCGGAGGCGGGGATTTGTGTTATGATGTCAACATAATGCTTGTATGAAGTAAAGGCCATTATTTTGTTGTAGGGAACTTTTATCATTTCGGATTGTGTCTGCCAGATAAGAAAGGAGCCTTCCATATCTTTTAGGACAGGCTTCATGCAATTGTCAAGTTTGCCGGCGTCAATTGGCTTTAAAAGATAATCGAGCGCCTGTACATGATACCCGTCAAATACATATTCTGAAAAGGCCGTAAGAAAGATAATATGTCCGCGAAAACCATCTTCTCTAAGTTTTTTGGCAATTTCAATTCCGCTTGTTGTAACTAAGTCAATATCAAGAAAGAACAATTCCTCTTCGTCATACGTTTTCTTCATAAAGTCTTCCCCGCAGCTAAAGTGTCGGGCTGAAATTTTGATGTTATTTTTTTGACCCCATTCGGCCAGCAGTTTCTGAAGCTGTCCGGCGTAGACGGTCTCGTCTTCCAAAATCGTTATGTTAAGCAGCACAAACTCACCTCTTTTATAAATTTTCGGGATTTTGATATCTGGCTAAATCGGAATACAGATAGTGGCGAGAAAGGAATCCTCTTTTGGCTCAAACTGCCAGAATCCGGAATGAGTCTCGATAATGCTGATAATATTGGAGAGGCCCTTTCCGTGACTTTCCTTTTCTTCTTTTGTTGTTCCCAGTGTTCCATCCTTATTAAAAATATAATTTCCGGCGGAGCTGTTTTTTACGCTAATCTTCAGCATGCTGCGTTTCGGTTTCATGTTAAATTCGATATATGGGGACGTGTTGAGCTGTTTGTCGCCGCAGGCGTCGAGGGCGTTATCAAGCAGGTTGCCAATCACTCCGGTCAGTTCAATATCGTTGAGGGGAATTTGCGCCGGCAGCAGAACGGAGTAGTGGAACGATATATTTTTTGTCTGTGCCAGAGCGTACTTGTTTGACAATATGGCGTCAATCGTCTGGTGTCCGGTTTCTATCATTGCAAATGTCTGAGGAAGATGATCCAGTTGTTTCTCAATATAATGGGAGAGGGTGTCATAGGACTGTTTTTCCAGAAGTCCTCTCATCGTGATGAGATGGTTGGTATAGTCATGTTTCCACTTATGAAGATTTCCGGCGGATTCCAGAAGCACCCTGTTTTTTTCTGCGTTCTTCTCCCGTAGATGCAGCTGCTCCGCTAACTGCATATTTTCCGTAAATATTCTATTAGCAATCTGATTGAGCAGTAATGTTGACAGGAAGAGAAGAAAGATAAGTATGCTGATGTTGTTAAATTTCAACTGATAAGGGGGTGGAAGAATATCTGGATTCAGGTTTATAATTTGGCTCAGCAAGTAAGTGGATATAAGCAGGGTAAAAGCAGTCGCGATGACGAAAAAACTAAAAAATTGGTCAAAGTATTTTGAATAAACTTTCAGGAGGGCAAGAAACAGCAGCATTAAAATAAGTTCCAGAGCGACATAAACGACAGTGGAAAAATGACTGTATCGTAAACTAAACTCAAATTCTTCCTTCAGAATATAGGCAAGTGCATAGTTTAACTGGTCGGCAAATATACTTATGAAACATGTGAGGCAGACATGGAAAACCTTATTGGAAAAGGTCTCTTTAAAGCAATAGGAAATAAATAGAATCCGGTAAAAAAAGATAACTATCTGCGATGTGGTACTTCCCATCCTTTGAGCATAAAAGAAGCATACAATTATGCAGGAAGTAGCTGCAAAGAAGAGAAAGGTTCGGGTACGGTTGAATTTATTATACAGAGTCAGTGTCTTAAAAAAGAAAAAGACAAATATTATATTTTCCCAAATAAATTCCCAGATTTTTGCCGCCTGCATTGTTGCACATCCTTTCCTTTCTACATTTTTTACAAATCGGTTATCCGTTTTCTTAAGAGTATCATACGGAGTGTTTGTTTTCAAGACATTTTATCCGGTTTCGGGTACGAATCAGGGGTATTCGTGTACCATTTATTGACATGTGTAAAAGCGGTTGATATGCTGTTTCTATATTCATTCAAAGGCATATGTTTTGGAAAGACGGAGGTGATTTTGATAAAAATTAAATTTATAGCAGAGGAGTTATACCGCAGCTTTTGGAGTAGTTGGTACAAAGATATCCTTTTGATAATTATGTTTTCCATTAGTCTTGTGCTGGCTGTTGTGATGTGTTCTTACTATATGGATTTAGGGGGGAGGGGGCCGGAGGCAAGAGACGCTGAAGACAACAGTACATGGTATGACGCCTGCTCTATTCAGACAGAGGAAGCCGATAGAGATTTTAACAATGCGTTTCCCACGGTCAGGGGATGCCGCAATCTGATGAGTTATTATGCCAGACTGAACGATACGGAAGAATACTCATTGATATCCATTCATGTTCTGCCTGCATATATCGAAGAAGAGGCGGTAAAAAAGATGTTTGGCAGGAATGATTTCAGCATTTTTCTTAATGAAGACAGGAAAAATGCATTTTCCTTTTATTTTGGCGATGGAACCCGCTGCGCTTATGAGTTTAATTGTTATGGAATGAATGTCAGAGCCTGCGACAATCTCGGGCTTAAAACAGTTGAGGGGGAAATCTTTACAGCGCAGAATACGACGCTTGAAAAAGCAACCGATGCGGTACCGGTTTTGCTCGGTTGGCAATATAAAGGAAAGCTGCATGTCGGGCAGGAATTTGAACTATACGGAATGGACTGCGTCTTTCGCTGCCGTGTCGCCGGAATACTCGAAAAAAATTCCAAAATGCCGGAGGTTGGAGCTATCAGTGGCTCTTCGGGTACCAGTATGATTGCTATTGATAATTATATGATATTTCCTTTTGGTGTTAAGATAAAGGAGGCGCCTGAAAAGCAAACGCAGGAGGATGTTTTTAAATTTGCACAAAATGACTATTATGCCATGTGGGATATGGGCATAAAATTGGCGGAGGGAAAGAAAATAAATCAGTTGTCGGATGAATTGCGGGAAATAAGTGAGGAATACAAACTGCCAATGGTTGAAATATGGGGGGTGTCTATGGGATTAACCCTTCTTCGGGCGGAAACGGTTTCCAGTATTCGCATTATGCTGATTCTGACCATTGCCTTGCTCTGTTTTACGCTCTATGCTCTCTTTGTCACCTTCTACGACAAGATACAGTCAAACAGCAGAGTGTATGGTATTTATCTCATCAATGGATGTTCTCTGACGATGATTTTGCTCCCCTGTTTGTTAGAGATTGCAATCATTTTGCTGCCAGCCGTATTTTTCAGCAGATATGTGTTTACTGACAACAATATCGGAGGAGTTGGCGTAGATATGGAGTTTATATTGCGGATTGCGTATACAATGGTGGGGATTGCTTTCCTTATTGGTGCAGCCTTTGTGTTATGGCTGATGAGAGGGGTAGATACGGAGCGTTTAGTCCGGCAAAAAGAGACATAGACAGGACAATAAATTCAGATTGGAGGGCTTCTATGAGAAAGTATGGAAAAATATATAAAATAGTGACGATAGTTATTCTGGTAGCAATTGGGTGCATATTTACGATTGGACATTTCCGCAATAAAGATATCAATGATTTGGTAGAGAGTCATGAAGCGAAGGAGATGTATCGCAACGGAATCTGGAAAGCAAGGTATATAAAACATTCAGGGGGAACAAGTGAAGAAACGTCAGAGTGGTTTACGGCAATGCACATATCCATTAATGTGATGCAGGATATGACGGAAGAGGATATGCTGACCATTATGGACTATTATGAAATGATATACAATGCGTCTTATGTAGGGGACAGCTATGAAGGGGAGGCTGATAAGGACTATTTCTGTTATGTGGTATTCTATCGGAAAGATACAGACGAAGAAATTCGGAGAATGAAATATCATAATGGCAAGGAAGAAAAGATTACGGAAAAGGATAATCCTTATGACTTCCCATCTCCGGATAAGGAGCAGCCGGAGAATGAGAGAGGAGAGTGGGATTGCACATGAACAGGCTAATTGAAATCAAAGATGTTTGTAAGTCATTTGGGAAGAACGATGCAAAAGTCGAGGCGTTAAGAGGTGTCTGTTTGGCCATCTCGGAAGGAGAAATGGTCGCCATTATGGGAAAAAGCGGTTCCGGCAAATCGACACTACTGAACATTCTCGGAGGTATGATGTCATTTGACAGCGGCGAATATATTTATCATGGAAAGAGAGTAAATAGTAAGAAGCAGGGAGAATTGACAAAATTCCGCCGCCATGAAATTGGTTTTGTCATGCAGTATTTTGCGCTTGTCGGGGATTTGAATGTCTATCAGAACGTAGCGCTTCCTCTCAAATATCAGGGATATTCGAGAAAGAAAATAAATACGATGGTGATGGAGGCGCTGAAAGAGCTGGAAATAGAGGACAAAGTGAAAGCATATCCGGATGAGCTGTCCGGCGGTCAGCAGCAGCGGGTGGCGATTGCGCGGGCTATTGTAAAACATCCGAGTGTGATTTTGGCGGATGAACCGACGGGAGCGCTAGATGAGGCGACGGGCGATACGGTGCAAAATATCTTTGACGGGCTCAATAAAAAAGGCATAACGGTTATTATTGTGACACATGATTCCCGCGTGGCAGGAAAGTGCGGGCGCATCATTCATTTGAAAGATGGCAGAGTGACAGATGCAGGCGATGCCTCTGCCGTTGCAGAGGACGGGGGGTTAGCGTGAAAAATAAGCTTGATAGCTTATTTTTCACACCGCTATTTGTGCCGGAGCACCACAAATAGTATTGATGCACAGAGCAAAAACAGCTTCGCTGCTTTTTGCTCGTGCTTCCTCCGCTACGCTTCGGAAAGGAGGTTTATATGAAGATTGTCGGTAAAAGAGTGCAGAAAGGGAATGTTCTTTTATTTATCAGTTTTGCGGCTGTCAGTCTCTGTCTGCTGATTATCGTTTCGTCGTCCCGCGCTGAGTGGGAAAACAAGCTCAGTAAAAATGATATGTATACGGGTCATCAGCAGTGGTTTTCCATTAATGGGGCAGAAACGGAAACACAATGGGAAAAAACGATTCGCAAACTTGTTGACGTACATGACAATTTTTCTATCAATGTGACTGTTCCGGCGCAGGAAATAGCAGTAAGGGGAATATGTATTCAGGGAAAGGTGAATAACCCGCCGATGATTGAGGGAGAGTATTTTGATTATTCGACTTCGTGGACAGACAGTCCCAAAGCGGTTGTCGGGAAAGAGTTTCAGAAAGATGTTGTTACAAAAAACGGAAAGACATACTATTCTCTGGAAGGATTAGAATATGAAGTAATTGGAATCATGGGAACATCGAGAGAGAGCCGAATCAATCATATGGTCGTAATTGATTTCCGGACAGCTATCCGACAGACCGGAATAAATACACAATATGAGCTGGATACCAGCAGGGAAGATGACATAAAGAAAGTGGGACATGATATGGACAAATTTTTCCCTAACCCCGGCTCGCTGCTTATTGTGTTTGGTGAGGAGCAAAAGGTTCCTTTTGTTTCTAAGTTTTTATCAAGCGCAGTAATTATGCAGACGATGTATGTTCTAATCCTGATAAGTTTTTGTCTCAGCACCGTTCTTGTTACTTTTATATGGCTTCGTTTTCGCAGACGGCTTCTGTTTTCTTGGAAATTGTGCGGTTATGATGTGAAGTGGGAGTGGATGGGGATATTTAAGAAGTATTTTATAGTTGCCGCGGCCGGTTTTATCATAGGATTTATGATGATGCTTGTTCTGGCTGCAAAGATACCGGATATTTATATGACGGCGATGGATGTTGTACTGGCATTGGGAATAACGATAGGACTCGGGGGACTTATACTGGCGTTTAGTTATGGGAAATACCGCAAAAAAATGATGCGGTAGGGTTGAAAGAGTAATGATAGAATAAAAAAAGATTTTTGAAACGGTAGATATATTACTGTTTTGAAAGTCTTTTTTTGTTGAAATTTGGGGAAACTGCGCTTTTGGCTCGAGCTTTTCCGCCATCTTCTGACATCAATAAACAAAATGTTACAAAAATAAACAAAATATTAAAGAAAAATAAAATAATTTGAGTTTAGTACTTGTTTTATGGAATATATTGGTATATAATAGCTTTATAAAAAAATTATAGAAAATTAATAAATTGCCTTAGGAGGATAAAAAAATGGAAAAGCTAAATGTATTACTGGTCGATGATAATCCGAGAATTACTTCCATGATTGAAAATATTTTATTAGACGACGAGGAAATCAATGTAGTTGGAATTGCAGAAGATGGTGCGGAAGCGCTGGGAATGATAGAAGAGACGGAGCCGGACTTGGTTTTGCTGGATTTAATTATGCCGAAAATTGATGGTTTGGGTGTTTTGGAGAAACTCCAGCAAAAAGAGGGTAAGAAGCCAGATGTTATTGTTGTTTCTGGAATTGCACAGGAGAGGATTACGGATACGGCATTTGGTTTAGGGGCAGCCTACTATTTATTGAAACCATTTGACCGTGAGGTGATTTTAAATCACGTGCAGAAGTTTAAACCGGGAGCGAAAGCAAAATTCATTGTGTCAGGCGGCGATACGAGAAATGAAGAATTGGCAAAATACAAACTGGAGTCGGATGTCACGAACATTATCCATGAAATTGGTGTTCCTGCACATATTAAAGGGTATCAGTATCTGCGTGACGCCATTATGATGTCGGTAGACGACAGTGAGATGTTAAATTCCATTACGAAAATACTTTATCCATCTATTGCAAAACAGCACGATACGACGCCAAGCCGTGTGGAGCGCGCCATCCGTCATGCCATTGAAGTGGCATGGAGCCGTGGGAAAGTCGATACGATTGATGAACTGTTTGGCTATACGGTACATAATGGAAAAGGCAAGCCGACAAATTCTGAGTTTGTGGCGTTGATTGCCGATAAAATCCGTTTGGAGCAGAAGATAAAAACGCAGGGTTGAAAAGAAAGAGGGAACGAATACGATAAAAAGTGCTTTTCACCTGCCTGATTTTGTTGTATAATAATAGCATTACTATAAATTGGAAAGGGGAGAAGCACCTTGAAGAAAGTGTTATTTGTAGCTTCGGAATGCGTACCATTTGTTAAAACAGGCGGGTTGGCGGATGTTGTCGGTTCACTGCCAAAATATTTTAATAAAAAGGAATATGATGTACGGGTGATGATTCCGAAATACACCGCTATTCCGGATGAGTATAAAAATCAGATGCAATATCTTACTCATTTCTATCTGGAGCTCGCATGGAGAAAGCAGTATGTAGGCGTTTTTCAGATGGAATTGAACGGGGTACTATTTTATTTTATTGATAACGAGTTTTACTTCAGCGGCGACAGGATATATGGCGAAATATATCAGGATATAGAGAGATACGCCTTTTTTGACAGGGCAGTCTTGTCGACTCTGCCGCTCATAGATTTCCGTCCTGACATTATTCACTGCCACGACTGGCAGACAGGACTTATCCCTGTGTATTTGAATGATTCCTTTCAACAGGGAGAGTTCTACCGCGGTATTAAGTCGATTATGACGATTCACAACTTAAAATTTCAGGGGATTTGGGATAAAAAGACGGTCATGGATACGGCGGGACTGGACGCTTACTATTTTTCCGCAGATAAATTAGAAGCGTACGGAGACGCCAACTATCTCAAAGGCGGTCTTGTCTATGCAGACCAGATTACGACGGTGAGCGAGACTTATGCTGAGGAAATTAAGACGCCGTTTTACGGAGAAAAACTCGACGGACTTATCAATGCCAGAGCGGGCTGCCTGACCGGTATTGTGAACGGATTGGATTATGATGAGTACAATCCGGCGTCCGACCCGTTGATTTACGTCAATTATGACGCCAGAACATTCCGCAAAGAAAAGATAAAGAACAAACGGGCGCTCCAGAAAGAACTTGGTCTGGCGCAGGACGACAGGAAATTTATGATTGGTATTGTTTCGCGTCTGACAGACCAGAAAGGCTTTGATTTAATTGATTATGTTATTGAGGAAATCTGCTCCGAGGATACCCAGCTTGTTGTACTTGGTACAGGGGAAGAAAAGTATGAGCATTTGTTCCGTCATTATGCATGGAAGTATCCGGACCGTGTATCGGCAAACATTTATTATTCCAATGAGCGTTCCCATAAAATTTATGCTTCCTGCGACGCCTTTTTGATGCCGTCACTTTTTGAGCCGTGTGGATTGAGCCAGTTAATGAGTCTCCGTTATGGCACGGTGCCGATTGTGCGCGAGACGGGAGGATTGTGCGATACGGTCGAGCCATACAACGAGTATGAGAGTAAAGGAACAGGTTTTTCTTTCCGTAATTATAATGCACATGAGATGCTGCATACGATTCGTTATGCCAAGGATGTGTATTTTAACAGGAAAAGAGAATGGAATAAATTGATTGACCGCGGTATGCAGAAAGATTTCTCGTGGAAAAATTCAGCGAAGAAATATGAGGAATTGTATAATAGAATGTAAACTTTGAGAATAAAATTGGCATTATCTTACAAAAATGCCAATTTTATTTATTTTACTCTTGAATTTTCTATTTGAATTGGGTAGAATATATTTTAGAAGTTTGTGCAAAATTTAACAAACAAAATAATAAATGATTGATTAGGAGGAAAAATCATGGCAGTAAAAGTAGCGATTAATGGTTTTGGACGTATCGGACGTCTTGCATTCAGACAGATGTTCGGGGCAGAAGGTTATGAAGTAGTAGCAATCAACGATTTGACAAGCCCTAAGATGTTGGCACACTTGTTGAAATATGATTCTTCTCAGGGTAAATATGCGCTGGCTGATACGGTAAAAGCAACAGACGACTCTATCGTTGTCGATGGCAAAGAGATTAAGATTTATGCCGAGGCAGACGCATCCAAATGTCCTTGGGGCGAGTTGAAAGTAGACGTTGTGCTTGAGTGTACCGGTTTCTACACATCTAAGGACAAGGCATCCGCTCATATTACAGCAGGCGCTCGTAAAGTAGTTATTTCCGCACCAGCAGGAAATGACCTTCCAACAATTGTTTACAACGTTAATCATGACACATTGAAACCGGAAGATACGGTAATTTCTGCAGCATCTTGTACGACAAACTGCTTGGCTCCGATGGCAAAAGCATTGAATGATTTGGCTCCGATTAAATCCGGTATTATGAGTACCATTCACTCTTATACAGGCGACCAGATGACTCTTGACGGGCCTCAGAGAAAGGGTGACCTCAGAAGATCCCGTGCAGCAGCAGTAAATATCGTTCCAAACAGCACAGGAGCTGCTAAGGCAATTGGTTTGGTAATTCCTGAATTGAACGGTAAGTTAATCGGTTCTGCACAGCGCGTACCTTGTCCTACCGGTTCTACAACGATTCTTGTTGCCGTAGTAGAGGGCAATGTTACGGTTGACCAGATTAACGCAGCGATGAAAGCAGCAGAGACAGAGTCTTATGCATACAATGAGGACGAGATTGTATCTTCTGATATCATTGGCGCTACAGCAGGTTCTATCTTCGATGCAACACAGACAATGGCATCTCCTATGGATGATGGCAATACACAGGTTCAGGTTGTATCATGGTATGATAACGAGAATTCTTATACAAGCCAGATGGTTCGTACGATTAAGTACTTCAGCGAGTTGGCTTAATCCGTTCTCGGTATATCGATAACGAAAGATCCTACAAGGGTCCGGTCATTTGGGCCGGACTCTTTTTGTGTAAGTCAGGGTTATCCTGTCAAAAAGAAAATGGAGGGAAATAAAATGTTAAACAAAAAGTCAGTAGACGACATCAATGTAAAAGGACAGAAAGTATTAGTGCGTTGCGATTTTAACGTGCCGTTGCAGGATGGGAAGATTACGGATGAAAACCGTCTGGTAGCTGCCCTTCCGACAATTAAAAAATTGATTGCGGATGGAGGTAAAGTAATTCTCTGCTCCCATCTTGGTAAGCCGAAAGGAGAGCCGAAACCGGAATTGTCTCTGGCTCCGGTTGCTGCCCGTCTGTCCGAACTTCTGAATCAGAAAGTAACTTTTGCCGCAGATGACAATGTAGTAGGAGAGAATGCAAAAGCTGCCGTAGCGGCAATGAACGACGGTGATGTAGTTCTTCTTGAGAATACGCGTTACCGTGCGGAAGAGACAAAAAATGAGGACGCATTCTCCAAAGACCTTGCTTCCCTTTGCGATGTGTTTGTAAATGATGCCTTTGGTACGGCACACCGCGCACACTGCTCTAACGTCGGCGTCACAAAATATGTTGATACTGCCGTAGTTGGTTATTTAATGCAAAAGGAGATTGACTTCCTCGGCAATGCGGTAAATAATCCGCAGAGACCTTTCGTTGCCATTTTGGGTGGAGCAAAAGTTTCTTCTAAAATTTCAGTAATCGAGAATTTGCTCGATAAAGTAGACACCCTGATTATCGGCGGCGGCATGGCTTATACATTTATGGCGGCGCACGGCGAGCCGGTTGGTAAATCCCTGTTAGAAGAGGATTACAAAGATTATGCGCTTCAGATGGAGAAGAAAGCAGAGGAAAAAGGCGTTAAGCTCCTTATTCCGGAAGACACCGTAGTAGCGGATGATTTTTCCAATGACGCTAACTTCAAAGTAGTAGGCCGCGGCGAGATTCCGGATGATATGGAAGGGCTGGATATCGGGCCGGAGACTTCAAAAATCTTTGCCGACGCGGTAAAAGGCGCCAAGACCGTTGTATGGAATGGCCCGATGGGCTGCTTCGAGATGCCTAATTTTGCGAAAGGCACGATTGCTGTCGCAGAGGCAATGGCAGAACTGGAAGGGGCAACAACGATTATCGGTGGAGGAGACAGCGCTTCCGCATGTAACAACCTCGGCTTTGGCGACAAAATGACCCATATCTCTACCGGCGGCGGAGCATCCCTCGAATTCTTGGAAGGCAAAGAACTCCCAGGTGTTGCCGCAGCCAACGATAAGTAAAGAGAGTAGTAGAAAAGCCGCTGCGGGAACACCTTAGTTGCCCGCAGCCAATGATAAGTAAAGAGAGTAGTAGAAAAACCGCATATGCGCCAACGCGGCGCAGGAATGGAGGAAATCATGGCAAGAAGAAGGATTATTGCAGGCAACTGGAAAATGAACAAAACACCAAGTGAAGCAGTTGCTCTTGTCAACGAATTATTGCCGTTAGTAAAAAATGATGATGTCGACGTCGTATTTTGTGTACCAGCAATTGATATTATTCCGGTTGCAGAGGCAACCAAGGGAAGTAATGTCAAGGTTGGTGCAGAGAATTTGTATTTTGAGGAGAGTGGCGCTTATACAGGTGAAATTGCTCCGAATATGTTGACGGATGCGGGTGTTACGCATGTAATTATCGGTCACTCGGAAAGAAGAGAGTATTTCGCGGAGACAGATGAGACGGTAAATAAAAAAGTGCTCAAGGCTCTTGAGCATGATTTAGTACCGATTATCTGCTGCGGCGAGACATTGACGCAGAGAAAACAGGGAATCTATGTTGATTGGATTCGTATGCAGATAAAAATTGCATTCCAGAACGTTACGGCAGAACAGGCAAAGAAAGCAGTGGTTGCTTATGAGCCGATTTGGGCAATTGGTACCGGAGAAACAGCAACGGCAGAGCAGGCGGAAGAAGTATGTGCTGCCATCCGTCAGGTAATTAGTGAGATTTATGATTCGGCAACAGCAGAAGCTATCCGTATTCAGTACGGTGGCTCGATGAATGCCGGAAACGCTGCTGAGTTGTTGGCAAAACCGAATATTGATGGCGGTTTGATAGGCGGCGCTTCACTGAAACCGGATTTTGGCCAGATCGTGAATGCATAAGTATAGGTTTTTGCAAAAATTTGATAGTTTGTAGATACAGTAAAATGGGGTATCAAGGGAAGAGAATTCCGTTGATACCTCTTTTTGTTATATTTGGGATTGTACTTAAGTAATTATGCAGATACTCATTTTGAAATTTGGTGAAATTTGGTGAAATGAAAAAGTAACTTCTATCTTGTAAAACTAAATTCTATCCCCAAAT
>CAJTLS010000050.1 GCA_910577295.1 uncultured Eubacterium sp. | reverse complement strand
TGATAATTACATCTTACACCAGTTTAGAGGTTTACACAAACTTTGGGATAGTCCCAACGCCTCTCCCCTCCATCGGGTGGTTACAAGTCATCTGCCCTCTGCGCTCTCCTGCTACATCCAGCGCCATCCCCGATGGTATCGGTTTTTAACGTTCGCCCGCGTTTTCTTTCCCCAGCCGAGGGGATATCCGTCCACACAGACGAGCAGCCAGCCGTCCGCCGCCTGCTGCTCCTGTTCATCTAAAACAAGCGTTTCCCCTTTTAGATAACGCACGACCCGCTCATCCTCCACTGACAACGATACGCAGTTTTTATAATCGCCGTACGATAGCGCCATTGCCAAAGACTGGCTCGGCTCAAAACGGTTCTTTTTCATCTCGCCGAGAAAAAGCCCGCTTCGCAAAAAGCGAAGCCCCGCAAGAGCCGGAAGTCCCTCCGGCATATAATATATCATTCCGTTTCTGCTTTCCAATCGCCCGCCGTCAAAATTGCGTTTCAGATTCACGGCAAATTCTTGCCACAGCTTTTTTTCTTCTCCCCTTAATCCGTTTCGCGACGCCGGGTATACAGGCGCATTTTCCCGCCCACCACACTTCGTTCCCCCGCCCCGCCGGAAGAGCGCCAGAAAATGTCCCTCTCCCTCCAGTCGGTGCGGAAACATACGGACGCATCGACGGATTCTATCATCGCTGCTGCCAATCAATTCGGGCATTCCTGAAACAAACCCCGCATATCCTTTCATCTCTACCAGTTCCATGTCAGTATCCATGGCAAGAATCTTTTCCACTGTCCCCTCATCCTCTAAGGGAGAAAATGTACACGTGGAATATAAAAGCATACCGTCCGGCTTTAACATCGGGAGCGCCTGCCGCAAAATCTCTTCCTGCAGCGCCGCATAATGCCCGGGGCCGTTCTGCTCCCATGCTTTTATCATCGCGGAATCTTTGCGGAACATCCCCTCTCCAGAGCATGGCGCATCAATTAAAATCTTATCGAAAAAAGACGTGAAATGCTCTGCCAGCTTCTGCGGATATTCGGTTACAATCAGACTATTTTCCACTCCAAACAACTCGATGTTTTTCAACAGGGCCTTTGCCCTCTTTGCACTGATATCATTGGCAACAAGCAAACCCGTGCCACGCAATCGGGCCGCCAGTTCCGTTGCTTTCCCTCCCGGAGCCGCACATAAATCCAGTACGTTATCGCCCTCCTGAATCGGAAGACGGGACGCCGGCGTCATCGCACTCGGGTCCTGCAGATAATACAATCCCGCAAAATAATAGGGATGTTTCGCCGGCTGAAACATCTCCCCATCATAAAAGAAACCATTATCAATATATGGAATTGGCTGTAACGGAAACGGTGCAATACGCTTAAAATCTTCTACCGATATTTTGGCGGTATTGACACGCAGCCCGTAGCGCTTACTCTCTTTCATGGATTGTAAATAATCATCGTACTCATCCCCTAATATTTGTTTCATCTGCTCACAAAACTGTTTCGGTAATTCCATGGTATCCTCCGTTCCGAGGCGTCTATTCGATGAGGTGACGCCCGTCTGTCATGCCATCTTTTATTTCAGTGAAAAATTATTTGGCAGCAATTCTTTCAAATACGCTTCCGTATAATCTTGCGTATCCTTTGCCATTATAATCTGAAATTCATTCGCTTTACAAAATTCTGCCATTACCTGTAAACAGACGCCGCATGGCGCCGGCGCCACCATCTCCTCTCTCCGGCCTCCGACAATGGCAATTCTCACAAATTCTCTTTTCCCCTCACTGACTGCTTTGAAAAAGGCTGTCCGCTCAGCGCAATTCGTCGGACTAAAGGATGCGTTTTCTATATTGCATCCCGTAAATACAGTACCGTCCGCACATTCGAGCGCCGCCCCTACCAAAAAACCGGAATAGGGCGCATACGCCATTTCCCTTGCCGCCATTGCTTTTTTGATTAAATCTTCCATCGTTCTTTTCTCCCCACTCATTCCGTCATATATCCAACAAAATAATTTCCTGCTTCTTCAAATGTCTTTTCATACTGAGCACGGCTTACCGTTTCCCTTTTTCCATCCTGCGGGTTATAAATCGTCAACTGGCTCTCCGTATACCCGCCGATGACAACCGCTTTCCTGTCTCCGGTCATGGCAATCACCGGCTTATTACCACTGACAAAATACAAAACTTCATCTAACGTACAGCCTTTTAGATTGAGCGGACGCTGCAAATATCTTGCCAGAACTTCGTAGACAGACTCTCCCCTTTTCGCAACTTCCGACGCCTCTAAATCCAGATGATTCACTTTGAGAAGCATATGCGCACAGGCGGCAATTGAAGAGACTCTAGCGGATGTTTTTGTTAGTTCAAGTCCGCCAATCATATTTTGCAAAAAGGCGCCGCTTCGCTCCCATACAACCTGATGATTACTGGAGACAACAACTCCCATCTGCTCATCCGCCTCCCGTATTGCCTTGGCGGCGCTTTCATACGAGTCTGTAATTTTTCCGCCGGCATACACATAATATTTGGCAACTTTCGGCTGTTCAAGACGCACATAGCGCTCACTTGTTTTCAAGGATGTCACATCCTTTCCCCATTGGGGCTGCAGCCGCATTTCATAACTGGACGGAAACCGGATATACCATTCCGTCAGGCACTTATTCGTAATACGCGATGAATACTCAAACCTTGATATGGCATTTTCCGTATTATTCAGAATAGTGTCCTCACCCGACTTCACATAAGTGCCATCTCTGTTCCTTTTACACAGCGTGATATTGATTACATTTCCATTGGATGTAATCTTTTGAATAAATGTATTCTTTCTGCTGTACTTACGCCTGATTTCTCCTGTCGTACCGGCTATATACAATTCATAACACGGAATTACTTTGCTTCCATCTTTCATCTTGCCGATATCCGCCTGCCGCACATTGCCATAAACCATATTATCTTCGATTACCCCTAACAGGCGGATATAGCTGTTTTCGTCCGGCCGGTACAACATTTTCTTTTCGTCGTTTTCCAAATTGTAAATCGTAATGTTGTCACCATATCCTTTTGACAGGGAAGACGACCACGTATAACAATTTGCTCCCTCCATTGTCATAAAGCTGTGTTCCCGCACATTCTCTTCCACCTTTTTCAGATGCTTCGCCGCCATGTTATAGGCATATACCGTATTGGCAACGGTAAAATAATATACGCCGCGGGAACTGACATAACCATATTCCTCAAAATCCGCATTGAGCTGCTGATATGTCGTACTCATCGGCATATAAACCAATTCTTCAAGTTCGCCCGCCGATGTGTACTCAAACAGTACTACCGCCACATCCCCCTCGTAACGTCCGCGCGGAAAGTAACCATACGCGCAGAAATATAATGTATCCTTTTCATCTACTTTCAACAGACGTATTCCCTGTTCATTATACGCACGGTAGTTGTAAGGCGCTTTATTACTGAATGACGAGAAAATTTTCTTTACCCGGCAGCTCTTCATATCATATTGGTAAACAACACCATTGCGCGAAAAGAAAAGCTTATCTTCCTTTTTGTTCGTCAACATTTTCGACTCGTTGTCCGATGTTATTCCAAGCTTGAGCTGGCTGCTGTTCATGCCGGCCATCTTCGGATTAAATTCCGCTTCCATAGAGCGCTCAAAATTAAGGAGAAAATTCTGACCGCTGGCATACCGCACACGATAAAATTCCTTAATATGATAGATTTCTTTTCCCGCCGCTGTAGCAGCCTGTACAAAATAGTTATACTGAATACAGGCTGTCTCCATATTATATTCTTTTATCGTAATCAACTCATCGGAAATAATTTTCGGCGACATACCCGCCCATGTAATCAAATCTACATTAGACGTGATATCAACGTCTGCCAATGAGTTGTTCAAATTCTTAGCGGATGGTTCGAGATAACGAGCCAGTTCCACACCTTTACTTTTTGTAAAGGTGTCCGTATGAAACTTTTTGGCAAACGCTAACTTCTCGTCCAGATGACTGTCATCAAGATAATATTTCAGACGGGTATAGTAGTGAACTACTTTCCCCAAATCCGTTACCGCTTTAATATCTAAAATATATTCCGTACTGGTTTTAAACCCATAACGAAATACAATATCTACTTTCTTCTGTTTATTTCCTATTGCATGAAATTCGCCTGTATCATAGACTTCTCCTGATTCTTTATCCATAACTCGATATTCCAAATTAATCAGACGGCTTCCTGCCTCGCTAATCAGCAAAGACAGCTTTTTACTCTGGTCTATCGGCGTAATGGATTCACGCACAACTTTCTCCGTAGAGCCGCTATAGGCGTATAATGTGTTGATTGTTTTCCCCTGCGTGCGCAATTGCATATACGGATTAGTTTCTTCAGCCACGGAAACTTCCGCGGTACTCTCTGCCATATCTGTCTTCATCCCATGCCCAAAATAGAACAGGGCGCCCGCAAATATGAACAATAAAATTACCGACTTATATATATATTTAACCATAATAATCTCCATTCTATGATATTGGAAGCAAAAGGTATTTTGACCCTCTCTATACAGTGTAACGACTTTCTCCCAAAAGTGCAAGATATACACATAAATTTTCTTCGTACATATACTATTAAATAAAACACAGGAGCCAGACTTATGCATTACATGGACAAAAATGAAGAATTGTTCCGTTCTCACTTCCCGGCTACGCCAACGATGCCGCCCATCTCCGGTATTGATAAACTGTGGGAAATGGAAACCGACAATTCTTATCTAAAATATTTGTACCCAAAAATCACCCGTCAAATCAGCGATTTTGTGGAAAATGAATGCGACAAGATGGAATATGAGGGCAGTTTGATGTTCGACCTCTTCCCTGACAAAGTTGCACTGCAAATGATGGCAGTAGGAATTGCTGCTCAATTCAAAAAAGAAAACCCCGATGTATATCCGGATCAGCCTGAACTTCTCCGCGATATGATCGAAGTTGTACTCTTTCATGAAATTATGTATCGACGAAACCGCTACCGTAACCACAAGCGGTTGTATTTGTAAACGTCAAAATCATTTTATTGCTGAAAAGCTAAATTTTCAAATTCCGGTACCGGCATTGGTTTTGCGAAAACATAACCCTGAATTAAATCGCAATTCATTTCTTTGAGGAATTCCACCTGTTCCCGTTCCTCAACACCTTCGGATATTGTGTGTAAATCCAATGCCTGTGCCAACCGTATTACACTCTGAATAACATCTTTTCCTCGCTCGTCGTTTTCCCCGCTCTCAAAGAAAACCCTATCAAGCTTCAAAGCATCGACACAGACATCCTTGAGCATATTCAATGAAGAATATCCGCTGCCAAAGTCATCTATGGAACAGGACAATCCCGCATCATGTATTTTTTTCACCAGATTGCTCAGAGATTCAAAATCATTATAGAACAGAGATTCCGTTAGCTCAATCTCTATGGATTTTGGCGGTATATTATATTTCTTTAACACATATTCATAATAATCAAAGAAATTCGGAATCTGAAAATGACTGCGTGATAAGTTGACCGATACAGGAAAGAGATATCTGCCCTCCCGATGCCAGCGGTCCACTAACTTGCACACTTCTTCAAACATATATAAATCCAGTTCAACGATAAAACCGTTATTCTCAAAAAGAGGAATAAATTCGTCTGGATAAATCATACCCTCGTTGGGGTCTATCCAGCGCACAAGAGCCTCTGCACCGGCAATCGACTCTCCCTCCAGCTCGTATTTCGGCTGTAAAAACGGAACAAAATCGCCATGCTCCAACGCCTGATGCATTTTCATTTCCAATGCTTTGTCACGCCCGAGGCGCTCACTGTCTTTTACATTATAGATGCCCATCGCAACCAAATGTGATGGAGAAATCTTCTTTCTTGCTAAATTTGCATGTTCCAGCATGGAACTTACATCGCTCTCATCATCCTTTTCTATAATGTACACTCCAAAGTACAAAACAATACCAAAACTATTGCCATTTTTGTCTTTTAAATCAGATAACTGTTTACTGATGCGATATAACCTTTGATCCAGTTTAGGGAGGGAATGGTAGCGCATCAATATACCGAAATTATCTGCCATAATACGTCCGGATACCTCATCCCAGCGAAGTTCTTCATCTATGACCGAATGTATCTGACGCAGTACCCGGTCCCCCACTTCATTTCCATAGTTCTCGTTAATTAATTTAAATCTGTCTATATTGGCATATACAAGAACATATTGACCGTCGCTCCGGAGCAGGTCTTTGGCAATGCGCTCAAATTCTTTTTTATTCTTTCCTCCGGTCACATCATCCCGACCATACTGCGTATATAGCAACTGATACTTTATCGCCAGCATCAACACAACAAATACGACGGTTGCTATCGTTACTATAAGCTGCGAAGAAAAAGTGTCCAACTGGCTCAACACAAAATACATAAATCCAAACAATACAATCGCCGTGATAAAATCCCAAATCAACATATAACCAATTATCTTTAATTTGGAAATAATCTGCTTCATTTCATCACGCCCCTTTATCTAAACGTACATTTATTATATACCATTTTCACAATAAAAACAACAAAAAGACATATTTTTATGTAAATTATGTTAAAAATTCTACTTTCTTTTCCGTCTTGTGCGTTTTAACTACAATAAACGGGTAGCTTTTCTTATTGCTTACTATTTGGTCCTCCCCCGGTCCTGCCAAACTCGTCTCCATACAAAGAGTTTCCCCCTTTTCATATAACCCCTGCACCCGAATGCTGAAACCATTTGTCTCCTGTTCACCATACCCAACGGCAAGATATCGATATTCCCCGTCGTCATACGTCATTTGAAAAGGATTTATTTTCTTTTTTTCAATCTCTGCTAAAAAGTCTTTCGGACAGTCGGTTGTCGGAACTACCGTATAATCCCAGTCTTTCCCTTTCTTTGCCTCCTCTTTCTGTCCACAGGCAGTAAGCCATATGCTCATGGTAACCAGCGCTGTCAGGGCAACAAAAAAAACATTTCTTCTTATTTTCATACAATACTCCTTTACCATTCTTACTCCAATGTATGTAAAATTTACAGATGATATGCCTTTCTCCCCAGCTCATTTGACAATGCAGCAAACTCCGGCAATCCTAACTTCTCGCCGCGAATGGTCTCCGATATTCCCAAATTTGTCAAAGCTGCCGCCACATCTCCCTTTGTAAAAGACAGCTCCGGACTATTGGCAATACCATTTTGCAATGTCTTTCTGCGCTGATTAAAAGAAGCACGAATAAGGCGGAACATCAATCTCTCGTCCTCCACTTCTACCGGAGTTCTCTCCAAACAATCCAATCGGATTACAGCACTACCAACAGTAGGCCGCGGCATAAAACAATTCGGCGGAACATTGGCTGCTAAGTACGGTTTAGCATAGTACTGAACAGCTAACGATAATGCCCCGTACTCTTTTGTTCCGGGCTTTGCCTGCATGCGCTCCGCTACTTCTTTTTGCACCATTACCGTTACATTTGCTAATGGCGCATGACTTTCAAATAACCCCATGATAATAGGCGTCGTTATATAGTATGGAAGATTCGCCACCACTTTTATAGGCTTTCCTCCATTGTATTCTCTGGCAATTGCATGTATGTCCTGCTTCAGAATATCCCCCTGACGCACAATTACATTGTCGTATGGCGTCAGCGTCTCCTGCAAAATCGGAAGCAGACTACTGTCAATCTCCACCGCTAAAACCTGTCCTGCATGTTCACAGAGATACTGAGTCATCGTCCCAATACCGGGACCAATTTCTAAGACAAAATCATCTTTCTTAATTTCTGCCGCTTCCATAATTTTTTCTATTACATGGGAATCAATCAGAAAATTTTGTCCAAACTTTTTTTTAAATTGAAAATCATGTTTCTGCAAGACCTGTATTGTCTCCTGTGGATTACTTAACTTTGCCACCTGCTTCTTCCTTTCTGCCTCATTCTTTTCATAATTATGTTAAATGATATAACTTCTCTGCATTTTTTGTTGTTACATTTATTACCTCGTCCACAGAAACTCCCTTTATCTCAGCAATTTTCTCCGCGACATAGGTAAGAAACGAAGAATTATTGCGCTTTCCCCTCATCGGCTCGGGAGCCATATAAGGACAGTCCGTTTCCAGAACGATATGCTCAAGTGAAAGTTCTTCTACTGTTTTCTTTAATTTTTTAGCATTTTTAAATGTCACCACACCGCCAATTCCAATATAGAATCCCATCTTGACATACTCTTTTGCCACCTCCGGTGAATACGAATAGCAATGAATCACCCCTCCGCATTCGTATGCCTTCGTCTCTGTCAATATCGTCATCGTCTCTTCTGATGCCTCCCGGCTGTGAATAATAATTGGAAGCTGCACTTCTTTAGCCAGCTCTATCTGTCGGTAAAACCATTTTTTCTGCGTCTCGGGATCCGGCTCCGGCCAATGATAATCAAGACCAAATTCCCCAATCGCCACAACTTTTTTATGATTGGCATGTTCCCTTATCCAATCCATATCCGCTTCCGTCAGACTTCCCGTCTCACTTGGATGTACGCCTAGCGCACAATACACAAAGTCGTACTGCTCTGCCAAAGCAAGAGCAGTACGACTGGAAACCATATCTGCACCAACATTGACGACACGCTCTACTCCGTTTGTGTGCAAACTGCGGAGCAGCGCGTCCCTGTCTTCGTCAAAAACTTTATCATCATAGTGACTGTGCGTGTCAAATATCATAATTCCCTCTCTTCTCTGTGTTTTCTGCCTGTCGGCAAAAGAGTTTCAAAAAATGTTATCTTCTCGTATTATTATTTAGCTTAACAAATCTCAGCTCCCGCAGGCATCGGTTTCTCCGGTGTCATCAACGCCAGATTTCCATCTGCATCTTCTGCACATAAGAGCATTCCCTCGGATAACACCCCGGCAAGTTTAGCAGGTTTCAGGTTTACTAATACCATCACTTTCTTCCCTACCATTTCTTCCGGTGAATAATATTTGCGAATCCCTGAGACAATTTGCTTCACCTCACTGCCGACACGAACCTGACTACACAATAATTTCTTTGATTTCTCTACCGCCTCACAGGAGATAATTTCACCAACCTGAAACTGCATTTTCATAAACTCGTCAAACGTAACTTCCGGTTTTGCCTCTATGTCAATCACTTCTGCTGCTGTTTCTTCCGGTATCTCACCGGAAGCCTTTGCTTCTGCAATTTGCTTCTCTTTTAATTCTTCTGCTTTCGCTAATACTTCTTTTGCATCCAGTCGCATAAAGAGAATTTCGGGAGCATCGGTTACTTTAGTACCCGATACATATTTGCCGAACTCATTCATCTCTTCCTCCAAGCGCTTGCTTGTATTTAACTGCGATAGAATTTTCTCAGAAGTCTCCGGCATAAATGCCTCTAGCAAACTTGCAGCAATCGTAATACTCTCTGCTAAATTATATAATACTGTTGAAAGACGCTCCTTTTTTGCCTCATCCCTGCCAAGTATCCATGGCTCAGTTTCATCAATATATTTATTGCAGCGCTTAAATACGGCAAAAATTTCTGTTATCGCATCTGCGACACGCAGTTTATCCATCTTCTCTGCAACAAGCTTTGGCGCTTCCATTACTTTTTGTTTCAAACTCTCGTCGACCGGTTCCGACACTCCTTTGTCTTCCAATACGCCTCCAAGATACTTATTGCTCATGGAAATCGTACGGTTTACAAGATTTCCCAGTACATTGGCAAGGTCAGAGTTCATGCGCTCAACCATAAGCTCCCAACTCACAATACCGTCGCTTTCAAATGGCATCTCGTGCAACACAAAATAACGGACAGCATCCACTCCGAAAATATCTACTAAATCATCCGCATAGATTACGTTTCCCTTACTTTTGCTCATCTTTCCTTCCCCTTGCAAAAGCCAAGGATGTCCAAAGATTTGCTTCGGCAAAGGAATATCCAAAGCCATAAGCATGATTGGCCAATAAATCGTATGAAAACGAAGAATATCTTTTCCAATCAAATGCAAATCAGCCGGCCAGTATTTTTCATAAAGTTCACCATGGCTGCCATCGGCATCAAAACCAAGTCCGGTAATATAGTTGCTGAGAGCGTCCAACCAGACATACACAATATGCCCCTCTTCAAAATCAACCGGTATTCCCCACGTAAAACTGGTACGGGATACACATAAATCCTGTAACCCCGGCTTTAAGAAATTATTTACCATCTCATTTTTTCGAGACTCCGGTTGAATAAATTGCGGATTCTCCTCAATATGTTTCATCAATCGATCCTGATACTTACTCAGCTTCAAAAAGTATGCCTCTTCCTTTGCCGGCTGGCACTCCCGCCCACAATCCGGACACTTCCCGTCATTTAATTGGGAAGAGGTAAAAAAGGACTCACAAGGCGTACAATACATCCCCTCATAAAATCCTTTATAAATATCTCCCTGCTCATAAAGTTTCCTGAATATTTTCTGAACCTGTGCCTCGTGTTCCGTATCCGTCGTACGAATAAATTTATCATAGGATGTGTTCATCAAATCCCATATTCTCTTTATCTCTGTTGACACATCATCTACAAACTGCTTCGGCGTAACGCCCGCTTCTTCTGCTTTCCATTCTATCTTCTGCCCATGTTCGTCCGTACCTGTCTGAAAACGCACATCGTAACCCTGAAATCTCTTGTAACGCACAATCGCATCCGCCAACACAATCTCATAGGTATTTCCTATATGTGGCTTTCCCGATGTGTACGCAATCGCTGTAGTCAAATAATAAGGTTTCTTACTCATGAAATAATCCCTCCATCTCTCAAGTAAAATGGCAAATGAAACCACCAACTTTTTTCTATTTTATGTAAAATAAGGAAAGATGTCAAGTGTCGTATCTCTCTTTGATGAAAGAAACAATTTGTACTGATTGCATATCTCCTATTTTTCAGACTCAAAAGCTTCTAAGTTGACAATATTACTTTCATTTAAGAGTTTCTCCAAGACTGACTGTTTTTCCGATGTCTGTACTAATACACAGGCAAAATAATCCAATGAATTTCCATTACCTACAAGCTTCCCACAAATTTTAACACGGTCAACAATTTCCACATTCTCCGGAAAGTCTACATCATCTAATTGATTCGCAAACTTATTTAACTGTACATTGTGATAAATTGGAATATAACAGATTACTCCTATTATAATAAAAAAACACAGAATACCCAAAATCGCCTTATTCATCTTATCCTCTCTTCCTTACGTTTTGGCTAAATCTAATTTCCTTTTATTTTTTATCTAAATTAGAAAAATACTCTTTTAGTGAATGAAGCTGTAAAAAAGGAAAAAACAATCTGCCCAGTCATATGTAGAGCCTTACACTTTTCATATCTTTCTAATTTTTTCTTTGATAATTTAGTTGATTTAGAAAAAATTTTCCTTTCAGCTCATACGACCTATCACTTTTTTATGCTCTTCAATATCATAGCTTTCGACAAATCTATTAATTAAATATTTTTTTCCCATATTTATCAATTATATAACAATACCTCCCTTTAATATAGATTTATAAAGCTACTTCATATCCTCCGGTCGCCACTTTACATTCATTCACATTTTTAGCAAGTATACCATAGTGATTTCTTCCTTTCATTCGTTCTCTTTTGTCACCTGCCCTTGCCACAAAATCGTGCTTACTCTATCAGCGCAAATTTCTCATCAAACAACCTGTTCTCTATACAATAAAATTTACTGTATGGGTGAGCCGATATTTTCGTCAACTCCCACTTATCCATTTTCATATCTTTCAGACTGATTTTCCATAAGCCATTCCAACGAGAATCTGCTTTTCTTGTGCTATAATCGCCCTCTATTACATATCTATCTGCACTTATGTATAGATTTTCCTGCGCACTTATCATATAGGAATCCGATAACCCATCTTCATGAAACAGATAATGGCTCTCTTCATTCTCTAAGTCATATACCTCCATCTTGAGATTTTCCAAAAAAACAAGAAATCTTCCTATCTGTACTGTTTGCCCCAATTCTCCTCCTTTGGAAAAATATGTTTTTACCTTTTTTCCATTTAAAGTATATAATTCAACAGCATTATTAAATATTCCGCTCTTTCTGGCACACAAAATATTTCTATTATATAAACCAATCCACAAAATATGTGTTGCGACAGAAAACACCACCGTAGTATTCTCCGTCTTGATATCATAACAGTATAGCTTATTGTCATTGTTGTAGTAGTACACTCTTCCCTCAAACTCAAAAAATTGATATGCTTGTTCTGCTATTTTTTTATATTTTCCATTTTCTATCTGATAAAGAGTCTTGTCATATTTGTCTTTCACCTCGTTTATAAAAGTTCCGTGCGAAGAAATCTGTACACTCTCAAACCCACTATTCTGCCAATGATGCTGCGAGTTATCCCGAATTCCCTGTTTCTGCAAAAATTGTAAATAACTCTCACTTTCGCTTTTATTGCATCCAATAAGGCATAAAATAAAAATACAAACAAGGAACAAAAAAAATACTTTTTTTCTATTTTTCATAACCCATATTCACCCCGTCATTCTCACAATACGCATACAAATGCAAACTCAACGGCTCATCCTCTTCTTCGGTATAAGTATCCCTTGTCAGAAACCTCCCCATTTCCGGCTGGTAGTACCGTGCCCGCAGATAGATTTCTTCTGTCTCTTTATCGTAGTACTCCCCGCAGTAGCGGAACGGGTTGTC
>CAJTLS010000049.1 GCA_910577295.1 uncultured Eubacterium sp. | reverse complement strand
TATACCGGAGAAGAGGATGAGCCGCAGAGTTTGCATTTGTATGCGTATTGTGAGAATGACGGGGTGAATATGGTTGACCCGACGGGGCATTGGGGGAAAGCGAATGGGAAATATGTACATCAAGATATTACGAGAGATGCTTTTATCAATGCATTCCTTCACATAAGTACATTAAAAATATATAATAATAAGAAATTATTAAAGATACTATGTGATGGTGCTATTTTACCAGATTATGTACAATCAAAGAAAAAGAAAAGTTATAAGAAGAAATATAGGAAAAAGTATAAAAAATATCTTAATGGAAAAATATTTAAGCGTTATAATTTGAAAAATAAAAATACATTTCACGGTAAAAGCAAAATTAAATTAAGAATCTTAACAGAAAGGGCAAGTTATGAACTGGAAACGGATTTTACAGTTCATAAAAAAGAAAAGATTCTCTTTTTAGGTTGTGTGCTTCACTCAATACAAGATTATAGTGCTCATAGTTATGGAGGAGATTTAGAGACTTTTAAAGAGAGACTTAATAAAAATAATGGGAAGATTGATTATAATAATTACAATCAAGAAGAATATGAGTATCATAGAGATTGGTTGACAAAAGAAAAGAAAAAAAGGAAAAAGTTGCATAAAAAATATAAAGATAATCCTAAACAAGATTTTGTATATAATCATAATCCGAGTGTATGGGAATGGAAAGAAGTTAAATCAAAATGGAAGAATCAGCGATATATAGATGCACTTAATAACTCGGCATCTTATATACGTGATGTAGGTGGTAAATTATTTAAGTAAAAATTAATTTTAAGGTTCATATTTGTTTAAGGAAGAAAAGAGTATGAGAAATAGGGTATATACAAGTAGTATAAAGTCCAATTTATGTCTAAAAAGGAGGAATCAAGTGAAGAAATTAATTTTTTATCTATTTATTTGTTCTATCATGTTATGTGCTTGCAATGTTGCTGACGAAGATAATGGGAGCAGCACTGCGAGAGTAAATATGACAACTGGTTCCGCTGTTACAGCAACCGAGTCCGCTGTAACAGCGGCCGGGGTGGCAGCAACAGTTAGCGGGGTAGCAGTGGAGAAAAAACAACTGAAGAAAGAAAAGAAGAAAATAATTAGGATTGTCACAGATGAAACTGGGAGGCCGCAGAAGTTGAAACTGGAAACTGTAAATACAAAAAAGAAAGGGATTTATTTTTCTTCTGCCGACTGGGCTACAAACTATTCACAAGTTCAGGATGGACATTATTACTACATACGGAGCAAGGGCGATGAAGTTACTTATACAATTTATCAGGATAAGAAAAAGAAAGTAGGAGAATTTTCTCTGGAGGAATATATCAATAAGGATAGAGGTGATTATCCTGAGCTTATTGGAATGTCAAAGTATAAGAAAAAATTCTATATATTCTTTCATTATTTGGATGATGACTGGGAGGATGTAAAACATGAATCGGATGATGGTTGGGATGGTGCAACAGTATTAGCATATATAGATTTAAAGAAGAAGAAAGCAGTAAAATTATGGGACATGACCGGAACACGTATAGATGAGGATGAGGGAGTTGTATTTTGTAATTTTTATCAGGACTTTCTTTATTATAACAGAAAAAGCTACTGGGATATGGAGTATGAACGTTCGGGGACTTTTATGAAATCGCCTATAGAAGACATAAAATCAAGAGAAACGATTACTACTACCACAAATTTAACAAAAGCAAAACCATATCTGACTTATATTGATGGTAAAATATACTACGGGGTGCAGAAAGGGAAGAAAGTTACCTTATACTCTTATGATTTAGAGAGTGGACAGGAAGAAAAAGTTTTTTGTTATATGCGGAGCGACAATAAGGAAACTACTATATTACCAGAAATAGATGAGGATTATATCTATTGTCAGGAGTATTTGATACCACGTTCTGGTGGGAAAATGATAAAAGCATTTGCGGATGCAAAAGTTTTTGAAAGTTTATACAATTATTCTTATATTACAAAGAGTATATCTTATTCTTATAATAAAAAATACATTTTTTATATAGATAAAAATTACAAAGTGCACCGAATTGATAAGAAAACTGGGCGGAATCATATTATTAGTAACTTGAAAGCAGTGGGGGTTGACTGCACAGAAGATAGTGTCTATATAAAAGTACATGCCAAAGCATGGTATGATGATAAAAAAGGTATGTGGAAAGAATTTGAGGAGGATGAAGAGGGCGATTTAAGCTACGATTGGTATTCTCATCATCTGTATTGTATGGATATCAATGGGAGAAATGTAGAAAAGATTTGGAATGGTGGATGGGATTATGAACTGAATGATAATATATAGTAATGGAAGAGATAAAAGGAGAAGACACTTTCGCCTACGCCGGAAAAACGTACTAGCTCACCATCAGCGAAAAAAAGAAATTCGATGACATCCGTGGAACCAGGTATGAATGCGATGGAAAAAACTAACTGGTGGTATTCACCATGTGAGCGTGTGGGTACACCGAATTGACGTAGAAGGGCGGAGGAAATCTAGTATCTGGTAAATGTCATATACCCTGATGCTGAGAGAATAATCCTTGCAATGCTTGACACGATTCATCCTAATGGATATCAAAATATACCAAGGCCGTTGTTATTTGGAATAGAGAATAATGAATATACGGTATCACTTACATAAAAAGGCGACTCTGAGTGGAACTATTTTTACGCTGGAGATTGACGAAACGCATTCCAACATGTTATCCTAAGGGAAAAATAAAAAATGGGATGTTTTTTAATATCACAGGTAATAAAGGAAGGGTAAATTTATGAAACAAAGAAGAGCGTTTAGTTTAGTATTGGCAATATTTTTTTCATTTGTATTCGCTTTTAGCGACTTGGGAACCGTCCTATATGTTTCCGGATTGGGAAGCGCAGTAAAAGCGGCGGAGAAGCAAGAGAAAAAGTTTGACCGGTATTATTATGAGCAGCTTCCGGAGGAGGCAAAAGGTTTTTATGACGCCATGTACAACATGTATGTACAGGGGATATTGAAAACGGGAATAGAAGATTATGACCTCGTAAAAAATGGTCATGTAACCAGAGGGCAGCTCGAGGGATATGCCAATGGGAATACGACCCTTTTATCGTATATGGGAGCAGCAAGGGATGCGTTTTATGCTGATTATCCCGAAATTTTTTATGTAGATTTTTCCTATCTTTCCCTGCGTGTGACGAAGAAAGGATCGGAATACTGTGCCTATCTCGGGTCGGGGAGAAGTGATAATTATTTTGTCAAAGGATTTACAAGTCAGGAAGAAGTGGATGAGGCGATTGCTCAATATGATGCAAGAGTGAACAGCATTGTAGAGGGAGCAAAGAAGCTTATAGCAGAGGAAGGGAAGAGCCTCGAACAGAAACAGGTAAAATATGTTCATGATGAGATTATATGGCATACATCTTATCATTTAGAAAATACTTGTAAAAAGGATAATATCGGGCATATTAGAACTGCTTATGGTGCGCTTGTAAAAGGCGAAAGTCTGTGCGAGGGATATTCGCGGGCTGTTAAAGCAGTTTTGGACAAACTGGGGATTCCCTGTGTGCTTGTGCAGGGAGGTTTCCAGAGGACATCAGACAGTATAGAACCACATATGTGGAATTATGTTCAACTTGACGATCAATGGTATGGATTAGATGCGACAATGGATGACCCGAAGTCTCCAATACCTGAGGGGGGAGGTGTTGATGGATTTGAGCGTTCGGATTATCTACTTGTTGGGCAGGATGTCATGGGAAAACGCCATATACCGGATGGGGTTATGTCGGAGGCCAATTTTGAATTTACTTATCCAGTACCATCACAAGATGACCGACTGTTTCAGGAAGTTGCTAATGATAATGGTTTGAAAGTCTCTTACAATAAAGATGCGATAACCGGTGAATTACAGACAGGAGTATTTAAAATAAGTTATAATGGTATGGGTGCTGCTAAGTGTATAGAGAATGGTAAGTATATGCTGATGAGAGAAGCTGAATTTAAGTCCGGTAACTGGAATTACAGTAGATGGGCTTATATTCTTCCAGATGTGTATGCTTCTATGAACGACAGTGATGCAGAGCTTACACTCAGTTTTCCGTCAGTCGAATATCTTGAATTTGCAGTTACCAGTGAAGCGCCGGGTGATTATAAATCAGATTTAAAATATTTATCCTTTCACGGGAATCCACTTCTGTTCGATGCGAGGACAGAGATTCTTTATAATCCCAACGGAACCTATACGCCGCCTCCTTATGTAAAAAAAGCTACGCCTGGTCTTACATCCACAGTAACAGTTGGGAAAACCCATCATATGACAATTGTTTATGATGAAGAGCTCACGCTTGCGGAAGGTGCGAAAGAGGCAAATATTAAAGTTTCTGTCGATGAGGAGGGTACAACTGCTCTGGAAAATAGTAAGCTTGAGAACTTTAGTTGGAAAGGCGATACGATTTCATTTGATTTTACCCCTAGCAAGATGTGGCTGGATGATATGGTAAGCTATTTCTTTGATACGACCGGATTGATTGGGAAAAAAAGCGGAAAAGTTCCGAAAAACTTTTGCTATACGGCTGCCCAGAGGAATGCTGTCTGTGCATATCGCGCAAGAGGATATTACTGGAATTTTTTTGGGAGACCGCAGCTTTTGGAAAATTCAGATTTATCGCAGAAAAACTTCCAAGAGTGGAAGACAGAGGACGGGAGTTCTGTAACACCTGAAATGATGACGGGATTGACACTAGTTGCAAGCTCGCCCTCACATGCTCAAACAGATACCATGAATAATATGGTAAATGAACAGCTTTCAGAGGGTAATGTTCTGAAAAGTGAAACATATAATATCAGGCTGCTAACATGCAAGCAGAACGTTGTATCCGTTGGAGATTCGATAAGATTGTCCGTCGGTTTTCCACCTGGATATGGAGCAAATGACGAGGGTGTAACTTTTAAAGCGTATCATTTCAAGAGAGATAAAAACGGAGAAATTATCGGCATGGAAGAAGTTCCGTGTACCGTAACCCAATATGGACTTGTAATACTATGCAAATCGTTCAGTCCGTTTGCTATTGTGGCTGCAAAGGATGACACCACAGAGGAAAAGAAGTCGAAATCCCTGTTAGTATCATATACGCAGGGAGGAAAGGTTTCTGGAGATGAGGCTGGCATTGTTACATTGAAAGAAGGAGAGAGCAAGGAGCTTACGATTCAGGCAGACGATAACTATGTGATTGACGCTGTTATTGCGGGAGGAAAATATCAGGAAATTACAGATAAGAAATCCATGAAGATTAAAATAGACAGTAAAGAGGTATCAAATGGTGATATCATTGAAGCACAGTTTGTAACTCAGACGGCTGCCAAGAAGGAAGAGGAGCGAGGAGAAACAGCAGTACATCCGAATCCAAAACCTGCCAGCATTAAATTTCCGAAAAACAGCATAAGCGTAAAAGAAAAGGAACGTATTGAGATAATACCTGATATTACTGCAGCAGATGGAGTTCATTCATATCAGTGGTATAAAGATGGCGTTGCTCTGGCAGGCCAGACTAGTGAAAAACTTTTAATTCCTACAGCTGCAAAAAAGGATGCAGGAAAGTACAGCCTGACAATTACGACAATGATAGGCGCTGTTGTTACTAAATCCACGAGCGGTATCTGCAATGTAACCGTAACAGGAGGAACCGGGCAGATTAATTGGCAAAAACCATTGGATTCTAAGCCAAATTTGACAGTAGTCTCTGGATTGAAGGCGATCTCAGAAAAAATGGGTCAGGTGAAGTTGAGGTGGAACAAGGTAACGGATGCAGACGGTTATCAGGTGCTTCGCTATGATTCTGTTCAGAAAAAATATGTAACGGTTGCCAATGTGACAACGACAGCATATACGGATAAGAAAAGAACGGCGGGGAAACCATGCCGCTATAAGGTAATGGCATTTAAGAGAGCCAATGCCAGAGTTTATTATGGCCCTGTGTCACAGGTGGTAAAGGTTATAGTGAAGCCGAAGACACCTGCGGGAATCAAGGGAAAACGATTGTCCCGGACTTCTGTTCAGCTTCGTTTTAAGTCGGTCAAAAATGCTGTTTCATATAGGATATACCAATACAGTAAGAGTTCCGGCAAAAAGATTGCGACATATAAAATACAAGGGAAAAAACTTTATCTGTATAATAGGAAGACCAAACGCTGGCATTCCATGAATAAGATAAAGAAAGCTAAGAACGGAAGGATTATCTGTACACTGGCAGCCATAAAACAAAGTAATAAAAAGCTCGTTTTCCGGATGAAAGCATCGGTATCGAAAAAGGGATATAAAACGCAGTACAGTGCGGCGAGCAAAAAGGTGATAGTGAAATAATAACTGTAAAAGTTATTGCGGATAGGGGGAGATTGATATGATTATTCAGAAAATATGTAAAAAGGGGATAGTGACGAAGGTTTTAATATCTGTGTATATAATGAAAATACAGGAAACTCTTGGAAGACGAAAAGGATTTTGAACAATATAATTCCGAGTGCTTAGCCATTTATAGAAAAACTACAAATCAGCCGAATGACTGATTTGTAGTTTTTTTTCGGTATTTTTAAAGTATTTTTTAGACTGTGTTTTCAGCAAGCCTTTTTTGAGGATAAAACGTATATTATCAGGATTTTTCTGATGTTTTCAGGTTAAGAGGTAAAACGCCAATTAGCAAACAAAGAATGCCGGATTACGGATTTGTTTTAACAATGTCTTGTATAATCGCCTGAATATGTGCAATCTGGGTATCTGTAAGTCCGTTTGTACTTATCTTTCTTTCATTACTAAATTCCAATAAATAATCAGTGCTTACATCAAAGAATATAGCGATTCGTAAAAGAGTATCAATGGATGGTGGAACGTTATTATTTTCCCAATTTGATATTGTTTGTTTGCTAACGTGAAGCTGTTTTGCTAAATCGACCTGACTTAAATGATGGGAGTTGCGTAACTCCCTGATTCTGTCTCCGAGCATTTGCCGCCTCCTGTTATAAAATATAGCAACCATGAGTAAAAATCCACATAATAAGTCTGAGAGTTTTATCCGGAAATCTAATTATGAAGTTATTACTTTTTAAAGTTATAGCAATACTATAATATTTACAAAATACTATAGTATTGCTATAATAGACTAAATATTAATATATGCGAGAGAGGAAAAAATATGTCAGAGTTCAGTGAGTTTTGCAGGATACTGCAGGAGAAAAGCGGAATGACAATCTATCAAATGGCAAAAGTCTCGGGAATGGAGCGGACTGCGCTGAATCGGATGGTAATAGGCAAAAGGATTCCCAAACAGGAGGACGTAGATGCCTTTTGTAAAGTAGTTCGCGCCAATGAAAAAGAAAAGGCGTGGCTCAGGGAGCTTTATATTATGGAAAAGATGGGAAAGAAGTGTTATGACAACGCTCAGTTTATAGAGAAGCTGTTACAGGAACTCCGTCAGATGAAAGAAAGCGAAAAGCCGGTATTTCCGCCGCCTATTCCGAACATAGGAGCGGAATACGAACCGATGAAACCATTCATAGAGGGAAAAGAAGAACTCGAGCGGTTAATCTGTCAATTGCTTGAAAAGGAATACCGCAGAAAGAGGAAAACGGAACTGTACAGCAATTTTCCAGCAAAGGGAAATATGCTGTTTATGGCGATGAGCCATTTTGAGCAGAAGTACGGGAAAGGAATACCGCTCTATCACTTTTTTAACTTAAATGTAAATCCGGAAAAATATTATGATGCGGATTGCAACCTGAAAGTGATGTATTATACCCTGATGTGGGTACTTCAGAAAGGCGCGGACTATATTCCCTACTATACTTACAGCCAGCTTATGTTAAATGATATGGAGCTGCAGATGATGCCATACTATCTTGTTACAGCCGGAGGCGTGCTGCTGATTTCCGATGATTTTCAGCAAGGCATTTTTCTGGATAATCCCGATACGATACATTTTTATCAGGAAAAGATGCAGGGCATACGCACGCAGATGAAGCCATTGTATCAGATTGTTACGGTGCAAAGAAGAGATGCGGCCCGAAAAGAAATCGATATAAAATTTACAGAAGAGAAAGTCAGAATTACAAAACAAAAGGAAAAAGGCAGGTGTGTGGCAGTTGTCATAACAGAGAGCAGTTTATGTGAAGCATTTTCCGATTACTTCTCTTTTTTAGAAGAAAAAAAATGGAGCGCACACGGGGGCGCACATATTGAACCAACGGAGAGTAGCGGTTATACTACGGAAGAAAGAGAGCAATTTTAAATACAATAACGTCTGTTTGGCAGGGCAGCAATGTCTGTCTTGCGGACAGAGAGAAAGGAAAGGGACAAAGATGGACAATGTGACTAAAAGAACAAAAAGGGCACTAAGGCGAGGTATGGCATTTGTTATGGCGTTTGTTTTGTGTGTCTCTACACTTGCGATGTCGTCATCGGCAGACGCCGTAGCAAGCAAAAGAAAACCGTTAATAGGGAGAAAGTCGAAGACGTTATACTATAATGTAAAAAACAAAAGAACGTATACGTTAAAAATTAAGAAAAATAAAGTAAGGAGAATTAAGCAGACAACATGGAAGACTAGCAAAAAAGGCGTGGTAGCAATCAGCAAAAAGAACAAAACATCGGTTAAGCTGACGGCTAAGAAAAGGGGAAATGCTACCATTACGGCAACCGTTAAGTACATACCAAAAGGAGGCTGGTGGACAAGGACGGCCAAGCTCAAGTGCAAGGTAAAATCCAAAGAAGCGGCTGGTGCAGAAACTTCATCAAAGCCATCTACATCACCAAAGCCACCTATTATAGGGAACAATACACCGACACCAACTTATAAAAATCCAACGAACACTCCGCCGTCATCAGCGGACCCGAGTGATAATCCGACTGATACGCCGACATCGTCAACTGACCCGACAGGCGACCCAACGGGTGGCCCGACAGGAGACCCGAGCGATTCACCGCTTCCGGCAGTTGTGGCAAAGGTTGCTCTCGATAAAGCGGAAGCAGTGTTGAGCAGCACGGCAGAGGGGTGCGACACGGTAAAACTGACAGCGTCCGTTCAGGACAGTGACGGAAACGAAATCACAGACCGCACAGTAGAATGGGTTTCCGACAATGAGGCAGTGGCCTCCGTAGATGAAACCGGTCTTGTGCGGGCTATCAGCGACGGACAGGCAAATATAACGGCAACGGCAGATGGTGTGAAATCGGAACCATGTGCAGTGACCGTAGATTCTCAGGCGCCTGCCGTAGAAGGAGCTATTATCAATGGATACAATACGTTTGCCGTCTATTTTGATGAAAAGGTAGAGGGGATTCCGCAGGTAACGGTCAGCAGCAGTATATCGGCAGAGCCGATTAGCGTAGAAGCGGCATTGGCAAAGGACGGTAAATCCGTTCTGGTGACAAGTGAACAGCCATTTCTGGCCGCAACATATACGCTGACGGTCAGCGGACTGACAGACTTAGCCGGAAACATATTATCTAATAATAAAGCGACAGTTGTCAGGGAAGAGAGTAAAGCTGGCGCATTTATATGCGATACGGAGCAGATACCATGCGGACAAAAAGAAGTAAAAGTATACTACAGCGTTCTTGACCAGTACGGGCAGAGGTTTGAGTATATGGCAATCGACAACTTGGAAGCATCCGCAGAGACAGAAAGTGGTATGCCGTTAGATACGAAGATAAAGAACGATGGATTGAGCAAAGGATATGTTATTATCTCGGGCGCCATCGGTACGCTGGCAGAAGGGAAGAAGATAAACATCACGCTGAAGAGCGGCGAGCTGACAAAGACGATATCCACGGTTCTTGTAAATTCACAGGGCGTGGGAGTTGCTACAAGTATTTCCGGCGTCAGTGTTTCGTCAGAGAAGATGGAAAACAGCGGCACGCAAGAAGAACCGATATTTGCACTCAGGGGTACGGAGGCGGATAATGTATTCTCTTTGTCGCTGAATCTACTCGATAAATTTAATCTTCCGGCAAAACCATCGGATGTAACATATGTAATTGAAGATACAAGTATACTGGCATTTTCTGATACGGAAATACCGAATACAAATAAAATGAATACGTCAAAAGAAGCTGTTCAAGTAAAGGCGCTACGTGGCGGACAGACAACTATAACAGCATATTTAGTTTCCGATGACACGGTGAGACTTCCAATTAAAATCACAATCACGCCTACCAGATTGACAAATATTGCCGTTGCGCCGCTGCCGGAGGGTATCAACGGGCGGGAGAGTGAGGCGGAAGTGAACCTGAATCCGGAAGGAACAGGAATATCTGTCAATGATTTAGAGTACACGGTAACAGAAGGCGAAGACAAGTTAAAGAGCCTTAAACTGGTGGAAGAAGATGGAAAATTCTATGCAAGAATTACCGCTAACACAAACAGTGAGGACAATGTAATCAAATTTGTTGTTTCTTATTCTATGGGAACGCCGGAAGATAAGTCGGATGATGTTGTATCTAAGGAGATTACTTATCTGTCAAGTCCACTGTCAACAGGCGTTACCGCAATAGAGATTAAAGACTTTGAGGAGCAGGCAATTACAGCCGGAGGTACGGGAAGTACAACTTATATATTGAGAAACCGTTATGGTGAGGATATTACAAAAAGAGTTGTCAGCCAGCCGGCAGTCGAAATAGCAGACCCCTCTGTCATCGCGAGTGCAGCAGTCAGTACCGGAGAGGAAGCCGGAACGTTATCTGTTGTCGCTGACGCCGGTGGAGAGACAGACATTACACTTTCGATAGGAAAAGTATCTGCGACGGTAAAAGTAAAGGTTATGTCAACTGCCCACGTAAATCAGATTAATCTGCTGGAGACAAAGAAAGACCTTATTTTAGGCGATACGGACGCCGTATATATTGCGATTAATACATTTGACCAGTATGAAAATCCGTATACGATGAAAGGCGAAGAAGCGGCCGCATTAACAGCCAAAATAAATGGAGTAGACGCCGATTCTTCCGCAGATATCAGCATTACATGGTGTAAGAAGAATGGAGACGGCTACACCGAATGCAAAGCAAATGACCCTGTGGAAGCAATTGGTATTGCATGGAATGAACTTGTAAGCGCAGTATCAGGAAATGAAATCAAGGTGACATTTGTCAATGAGAACGTAAATGACAGTTCTGAAAAGCCATTTACATCAGATACACTCACGATAGCAGTTAAATCGCGGCGCGCGGTGAAGACACTCGAATTTGCCGAGAAAAATAAGGTAGCGGCAGCAGGAGCACAGGTTTCCAATACAATTCGCGTCAAAGACCAGTACGGCCAGCCGATTTCGCTGGATGTGCAGAAAGACATTGGAATTCGTGTGACGGATAGTGACAATAAGGTTGTAGACGTAAAGCCTTTAATAACATCAGAAGATGACCGAAAGACATTTGAGCAGACGGTGATGTTGGATAGGAGCGGAACATATACGATAACTGCTTACCTAAAAGACGATGAGACAACTACCTTGGAACAGGCAAAAGTGAAAGCAAGTTACACGTTGAAAGTAGACGAGCAGAAAAACCTCATCCACCGAATCGAAGTGTCAGATACCGTGACGATACTTAAAGGTGGTGAGGAAGATAAAACCGTTTCTTTATCACAGGCAAAGAGTATTCATGTGGGAGAGAGCGGAAAACCGACCAAACTGAAATTTGATTACAAAGTGTTTGATGAAGACGGTAACGAGGTTGCTCTCAACGATGAGGACGGAAATCCGGTAATACCAGTCAATGAGTTGATATGGACGGCGCAGGGAACATCAACCACAAGAGTTACCAAGGGCGAGGCGCCAGATATTTTCCTTGTTGAAATAATCGATGGCGAGACGCAGGGAAGCGTATCCGTACAGCTTGACTACGTGAGTGGAGGCGTGGAAAGCGCTCCATTCGTTATTCCTGTCAGTAAAGAAGCGCCTATCCCGCAGGATGGCACTTATAAGGTTGTTACCTATGACAATAAAGATGAAAATGAAGTGTTAGGGAAAGAAAATGTAATTAGTCAGGGATACGAAATGGAAGATACGGCAGACGGCCAGACATTTGCCGTTACTGCACAAGACCAGTACGGAGAAACGTGTCAGGATATCAGCCTATATACCGTAACATCAGCTGATAATAGTGTTGCCTCTGTTGAAGTAATGAGCGGACAAAATGGCAATACAAATAAATTTACAGTTATACCACAGACTCAGGGCGAAGCAGTAATCCATGTCTATGTGTCAAAAGCGTTGATATATAGCTTTACGGTAACGGTAGTAGAAGGGAAAATAGTAGAATCGTATAAGATAACGTATAACGCCAACGGAGGAAGCGGAACCATGCCTGCCGGAGAGGCAAAAGCAGGGGAAGCATTCACGCTTCCGGAATGTACGTTTGGCGCACCGGAGGGACAGGAGTTTTCCCACTGGGTAGTAACAAATGAAAACGAAGATTATGTCGAAATCGGAAAAGCTGGAGCAACCCATACGTTTACAGCGGACACAACGGTGTATGCGGTGTGGAAAGACTTATCTGAGATAACAGATGAAGAGAAAGTAGCGGCAGCGAAAGTAAAAGTAGAAGAGGTGCTGGGCAGTTTCACGGCAACGAACAATACAACAAAAGAAGCCTTGCAGGAAGCGATTGAGGAAGCCTTAGTAGACACGGACGTGAAAGTAACGGTAGGCGATCTGACGCTAGAGAAAGCAAGCGCGAGTGCCGAGGGAAGCATTACCGGAACAGTTACAATCACATGCGGAACTGCCAGTGCCAGCGTGGATATTAACTTGAAGATAGAAAAGCAGGCGGATGGTCCGACAAGCAGTCCAACAGGTACACCGACGGATGGCCCGACGAGCAG
>CAJTLS010000048.1:13080-13321 GCA_910577295.1 uncultured Eubacterium sp. | reverse complement strand
GCAGGATGCTTTCATCCTCAAGATAAGCACCAAGGTCAAACCAGTAATGACCGGTTGGTTCGATTCCTACAATGACATCTGACTTTTTGTACCTGTCCTGTAACCACCGCATCCAGTCTTTGAAGTTTTCAAACCCTTCTCTGCTGTTGCTGAATTTAAAAACCTTCCCAAGTTCAATGCCCCGCCAGTCAAAAACTCTGGCATAATGTGTAGTACTTCCAATATCGATTCCAACTACCAA
>CAJTLS010000048.1:0-13036 GCA_910577295.1 uncultured Eubacterium sp. | reverse complement strand
CTCCTTTGAAAAATGATTTTTATTAACCGCCAAGTTAACAATCATTATTCTATGGGCGACACTCATTTTTTGCAAACCCGCTATTTGTTACTTAACAGGAATGCTCCTTGTTGAAAGTTGTGTTTATTTATATTATATACTATATATTTCTACAAAGCTATATAAAGTTTGTAAGAATTGGTAATTTGTTTTAAACTTAGCAATAATGTAAAATTGTATGGAAGTTGGAGCAATGCAAAAAAGGCTATATCATTTCTTATTATTTTTATACACTAAAGAGTAAATTTTTATAGACTTATAACTATTTTGGCTATATAATATTATATGAATAAATTACTCAGGAGGGATTAGTTATGTCCAAAACCAAAAAAATCTTAACTATCATGCTTGCATTTATTATGATACTTACACTAGTGCCAATACAAGCGGATGCCATAAAGAAAAAAATCAAACTTAATCTTAGTGCAATTTCTATGTACACAAGTAAAACGAAGAAAATTAAAGTTAAAAATGCAAAACGAAAAGTTAAATGGACTTCTTCAAAGAAAAGTATCGCAACAGTAAAAAGTACAGGCAAATATTCTGCAAAAATCAAATCCAAAAACAAACAGGGAAAAACAATAATAACAGCTAAGGTACAAGGAAAGAAATTGAAGTGTGCTGTAAGGGTATGGAAAAAAGATGATCCTTCCTTAAATAATAACAATATATCAACTAAACCTTTATCAGTAAGTGCATCCAATACTAATATAAATATTGGTTCGGAAGGCACTAGCACAGTAAACATCACTGTTTCTAGTTCAACCATTGTTTTTTACGACATTGCTGATACCAACATAGTATCTTGTAAGTGGGGAACTTGGAATAATAATACCTGTCCGTTATATATAACGGGAAAAAAAGCTGGAAGTACCACAATAACAATTACAAATAATATAAATAGCAATAAAATAGTTATTAATGTGCAATACCAACCTATACACATCACTTTACCAACTACACCACTAACATTAAAAAATTACTCTTCTTCAAATAGCTTACAACAAACTTATAAATTGACAAATATTACCTACGAAGTAAAAGGTTCAGACATATATTTATATTTTAACGGTAATAAAGAGTACGACTATAAAGGTGCTACGCAAAGCTCATGTTTAATAATTAGTTGGAAATTATACAAAAAAGGAACAACAATTGTTGTAAATTCAGGAAATTGTTATACCTCAGGTGTTGCTATGGGCGAAAGTTTTGAAAATGAAGAGGGTTATATTTGGGATTTGAGTAACGGAGAATACGAACTAAAAATCTTAAATACAAACTAAGATAACCTTATTACAAATAGGAAGATATCAAAAAAGCGCCTGCTTTGACGAGTAAAAATCGAATCACGATGGGTAGTTTGATGACGATTTGTCTCAAAACGGAAAGTATTTATTGTGCACTTTGAATAAATATGAAAGTCAAATTTGTGCAACATTTCCATTTTGATATGTTATAATGATTATTAGAAAAAGGTGTACCTATAGCAACGGTTCACCTCAGTTAATAGTTACTTATCAAAAAAAGCAACCACTACTTTGGCGAGGGGCGGTTGCTTTTTTGATGTTTAAATTTATCCATTAAGTCAATCGCCTTTATAATAGTACCTATTGCAGATACTATCATTCCAGCAATCTTCAAGACTAATTCTAACACCTCAAAGTTATTTCCTCTCCTGTATTTTCCATTAGGCAACACCTCCAGATTGCAGGAAGTTCCGTATGTAAATACGTGTGAGAGACGAACCGCTACCGTTTAAGTACACCTTTTACAAATTATAGCAAAATTAGCTAAATAGCAAATATTTTATCCATATATTTTACCTATTTACCACTTTTCCGCTCCCTAATTCTTCAGCAACTCGCACCATACTAACCCCCGCAAATTTCTATTAACAAAACACCACAATTTTAACAAAAAGGAGATGTTAAAATGACTCTTATAAATCATGATATTAACTTGGATTTTAGTACATCCAACATTAAACGTACCTTAATCAAGCAGGATACAAATCAAACTCATAGCTTAACCATCAAATTATATGACAATAACGGACGGATAAAATTAGATTCAAACTGGCAGTACACCATATCGTGCCGCAAAGCAGACAATACATTCATTGTAAATTCAAACAATATCTCTGTTTCTTCTAATACAATCTATGTGGAGATAACAAAACAAATGACATCCTGTCCTGGCACCGAAAAATGTGAACTGCTCATACAGAATGGGAGCCAGACTTTGTATTCTGGCACTTTTTATTTATATATAGATGAAAATGTAAACTATGGCTCTGTTTTGGAGTCTACTAATGAATATGATTGTCTTTCAGATACATTGAATCAGATGAGGGAGTATGAAAAAAACTCTGAAAAAGTAAAAAATCATATTCAGGATATTTCGACTGATATAGATACCACCTATGACGAGTTGACTGAAGCCGTAAATACAACAAATGATTTAATAGAAAAGAATAATGTTATTGAGGCAAACGAAGCTGTCAGAAAAACAAATGAAACAAATCGGGAGGTAAATGAACAAAAAAGACAAACAGATACAGCGAAAGCAGTGGAAAATGCCAATGATGCTGCTGATAATGCAAATTCAAAGGCAAACGACATCCAAGATAAACTTGACTCGCATCATTTTGCTTTAACAGAGGATTTGCAGGCACACAATTCTTCTTCCACTGCACATGACGATATGAGAAATTTGATTTTAGGACTTACTACAAGGTTAAACGGAGTACTAGACAGTGATGACACGACACTTGATCAACTCAGTGAAATTGTAGCCTATATTAAAAATAATAAATCATTAATTGACAACGTAACGACAAGCAAAGTAAATGTATCGGACATTATTGACAGTCTTACTTCTACGACTACCAATAAGCCTTTATCCGCAAAACAAGGGAAAGTTATTAAGGATTTAATTGATGCGCTTACAACTGCTGTTGGAAATAAAGTTGATAAAGTATCCGGTAAAGGATTATCCACAAATGATTTGACAAATGAATTAAAGAACGCCATAGGAAAAGTTGACTGGAAGACAGTAAGTAATTGGAATAATGCGACAGAAACAGGGTTTTACAAATTAGGCACTAACCAGATTGGAATCGTAATGGGTGGCGATAAAAATTCTAATAACATTAATTTTTTACAGGCGGTTTTTAGTCCTGATAGTGTAAAGATAAGGGGCGGATTCAGCTATGGCGGCACAGCAAACTGGACTGATTGGTACGTAATAAATAAAAATGTTCAGACAGATTGGAACGAAACCGATACGTCAAGCGATGCTTATATAAAAAATAAACCAACTATACCTACCTCATTGCCTGCCAGCGACACAACATCCAACTACTCTTCTACTGGTACTTTGCCAGTAAATGGCGCTGCGGTAAACAAGGCATTGCAGACACTTAGCGTTGCGGAAAAGGGTGGGTCGGGAAAATATATACAGTCAATCAGCGAGACGGACGGAAAAATATCTGCAATTGAAGCAACCATGCCGACAATCCCCATGGCAGTAAGGGTTAAGGGAAATGCAGAATCATCTTATCGCACAGGTGATGTTAATATAACCGCCCAAAATGTAGGAGCACTATCAACAAGCGGTGGAGAAGTCACAGGAGATGTTATTTTTGATAAATATGTTGGAATAAAAGCGTGGCCAAATTATGGCGAGGGAACAGCAAAAGCATGGTATAACGCAAACACAAAAACCATTGATTTTGATGGTGGTGTACTTAACATAGATTTGAATGCTGCTTCAGCTACCAATGCAGATACCGTTGACGGAAAGCATGCCAGTGATTTGCTGAATTATAATAACCTGACAAACAGACCAACTATACCAAAATATGAAGAGGGGTCATGGAGTCCAAGGCATGGTTATACCAGTAATGGCACACAGTACAATTTTGCAAATGGTAATTATACTAAAATAGGAAATATAGTTATTGCCTCATTCAAACTTTCAGCTAGTGCTTCAAGCGGGACATATACGGTATATTTGGATAGAAATTCATTGCCTTGGTCAATGATAGCAGGGAATTTTATGTTTGCCGAGGTGCAGGATGTTTATAATGGGAAAAAATATGACGGGAAAATGGCGGATATAATACAATCTATTAATTTTGGCGATTTGCCATTTGTAAAACAGACATCATCCGCACCGACACATTTTTATGTAGGAACAATTATGTATCGTATTTAAATCTAAGGAAGTGAGGGTAAATTATGGAAACAAAGAAAACAGTAGATATGCTGACAACAAACAGTGTCAGTATTTTAACACAAAAATTCATAGATGATAATGGAAAAATTGTGCAGGTTGGTACAAATCATCGAAAAGGTTATGAAAATACTTTGTCAGGAAGAGAAGAACCGGTAGAACTGATTGCGCTTTCCGATGAAAAGGTAGAAATTTATAATGACAGCACATCCGATTCTACCATTATTAAAAACTGCAGCGCCAGCGAAATAATCACCCCAAAAAACCGTTTCGCATTCAGAACAGTATACACATAAGCATCCATTATATGATTTTAACTGGGTTTTCCCGAGGATTCAAAATACAAATCTCTCAAATCAGAACACATTTGAATTAAAGGATTGTACCGCAAGATTACAATGGTGAAAAAAATGCAAGTCCGCATTATATCGGAGATAAGCCAATCGCCTGCCGTGCGTGTGGAAGTTCTAATGTTGCTCTGGCAAAACGGGATGACAGCGGCAGTAACATAACAGGTACTTATCCTTATTGTAAGAGCTGTTCTACGTCCAATCCTCATGATTTCGTGACATATGGAAAAATTGCCGCACAGATTGTTGACTTTATTAACAAGCGCGGCACGCGAAAGTATGGAAATAACTATTATCTTGATGTTATTGGAGAAAGTGTGTATGGCAGCTATCTCTCACCTTCCGCTCTCTCTTATGATATTTCTCTGAAAGACGAGAGTAAACCATATGGGTATATCCTGTCCTCTCCCCGCAGTAATTCTATCGAGCCGTTCTTATCTTTCGGAAGAAGCGGCGGCTACTTTATTACAACGAACGAGCCTAATTATTTCTACTTGATTGAAAATCAGGAAAGTCCGGTGACGGTGGAACTAAGATATCATTCCGGTGGGAAATTAATCAAGTCGTACACGATCCCATCTTACGGAATACTGCGCCTTGATACGGGAAAACTTTTATCGTTGTCCGGTGAGAGATATGAATTACTCATCAATATCATTCCTTTATATGGTGCATCGTGTACCATATTCAAATGTTTTGATGCTAAAGGTGATTCCGTATTTTATCATCCGGTGACAGAAGATATCAACTATCGGGGGATGTATGTATGGTGTTCGGCAAAGACTTATCGGAATATTGATTTCAGGCGCGAGGTAAACAGCATTGAATCTGTTCATGCGGAACGTGAAAAAATTTCCAAATATTTTTCTCTAGAGCGATATCTGGGCGATGAACTGTATCGTGAACTGCTGCTCTATATCCGTGAAGATATTTATGATAATCCCAATTATACTTCGGACGGATGTCTTACGAATACCGATTTGATAGCACGGGCAAAAGAACTTTTGGCAAAGGCAAAACAGGAGCTTGCAAAAGCGTGTCATCAGCAATTCTCTATCTCCTCCAATTTGTATTCCATTGTGGCAATGAAATATAGAAACCATACGGATGAGTCTGCGCGAAAAAAAATTTATGATGAATATGATTGTTTCCGGCTCGGCAACTGGCTGCGGGCAAGGCTTGACAATGTAAATTATCACGGCAACGAAAAAGATGACGGCAGATATAAACTGCGGCTTATGAGTATTCAGTTTGATTTTACAAACTTTGACAAAACGAGCGTTACTTATTCCAATGTAGAAAGAAATACTTCGGCTCTTGTGAGCGATATCAGGGAGACTCTGGAAACGGCAAAATCCATTGCCTCTTCTTATGATTATGTTGCCTCACAGGCTGAACAGGGAGAGGCAGCCGGAAAAAGAATTAATAATATACTGAAAAATGGTTATGACTCCTCTCTCGCCGCTATTAACGCAGGGGAAAATCAAGATATTACGATGGACCGGCACGGCCTGTTATTCCGCCACTATCTTCCGGAAACGGACAACTACAGCGACTATCAGATGAAGATGATTAACCGCAATATCGTTATGACAAAGGATAACTGGAAAAATGCTTCGCTGGCAATCGGGCTTGGCAGGCTGCCGGATGGAACCGAAGGATACGGTATCTGGGCAGATAATATAATAGGCAGCCTGTTTGCCGGAAATCAACTAAAAATCTATGGTGGTCAGGGAGAAGATGGAAAAGAAGAGCCAAAGGTTGTCATTGATGAAAATGGAATTACGCTCGATGGCGGAGCGATTAGGTGGACGAAGAAAATTCCCTCTTCCAGTGTGGATTTAGATGATACATTGTCCTCTTTTGTGTCAAAAACGATATATAATCAGGACATATCCGATTTACAAAATCAGATAGACGGCAACATCACAACATGGTTTGATACTCATACGCCATCTGCGGATAATAAGCCTGCCGACAACTGGACAACTGACGAGGAAAAGACTGCTCACGAGGGAGATTTATTTTACTGTACGGATGAAAATAACGCTCATGCATACCGCTATGTTTATGATAATACAGATGAAAAACACAAGTGGATTATGATAACGGATACGGATGTAACAAAGGCTCTTGCTGACGCAAAAAATGCAAAGGATACGGCTGATGGAAAACGCAGGGTATTTGTAACTACACCAAAACCGCCATATGATGTTGGTGATTTATGGGTACAGGGAAATGGTGGCGATATCCTTAATTGTAAAACGCCGAAAGGAGCTGATGGACGGTACGAAGAAACAGATTGGGAAAAAGCTAGTAAATATACGGATGATAAAACGGCACTGGCGGTTAAAAAAAGTTTTGATGCTTATAAGACTGAAATTGAACAGTTTAAGAAGAAAATAAATGCCAGCCTTTATCTTAATGAATTTGGTGAAGATTATGTTATTTCACCTAAAATCGGCGGTGGATATCTGTACATTGCTAATGATGATTATTCAGTGGAGATAGACCCTGAACATGCGGCAGGTGACGATAAGACGAAAGATAATTATTTGTTTTGTATAAGAGATAAAATAAAAGATGATGGAAACGATGTAATTATGGGTGTTACTACAAATGGTGATGGATATTTTAGTGGAGAAATTCAAACAACTGCAGGAAATATTGGTGGTTGGAATATATCCGAAACCAAACTGGAAACAACAAACAATTCTTCTATTTATCAATATAGTTCTAATATTAGCGATTCTCCTGCAATGAGAATTATCGATGGCAAGGCAATATTTAGTTCTTCCTCACCAATGGTGCTTGGTCAATTTGATGACACGACTTATGTAGATGTATCAAGAGATGGACTATATGTAGGTGCAGATGGACACGGAGCTGATTATCTGTTTGCTGCTAAAACTGTAAACAACGAAATTTCATTCGGTTCATTTGCGTCTACTAAATTTCATAATACTCCTCGTTTTTACGGTGGATTTCGAATGTATCTTGGTGACTTTGATTACACAGAACTTGGTGTAACAGTCTTAGACTCTTCTGCCGCTAATGCCTATTTCCTTGTAAAGAACTCAATGGGTATTAAAAACAGGCTACAGGTTGGAAATATAGATAGTTTCAACACAAATCATACATTAACAGTAAACGGTGATTCTTTTATCACAGGTTCTTCCTACACAAACAATGGTACAGCCGTTACTTCTGACCGAAACAAGAAAAACAGTATTGCCTCTCCATCAGATGATTATATTTCTCTATTTGATTCAATTAATTTTCGAAAATTTAAATACAACGATGGAACTTCTGACCGATATCATCTTGGCGTGATTGCACAGGAATTGGAAGAAGCAATGGATAACACAGGTATATCATCACAAGATTTTGCCGGTCTTGTTATTGATGAGAATGGTGATTATTTTGTAAGATATGATGAAATCAACATTCTTACGGCACTAAAGGTAAAACAGTTAGAAAACAAAATAAATCAACTAGAAGAAAAACTGAATAACTTAACAACTAAATAGCATAATAAATTAGTAATAATTATTGGGGAGATAATAAAAATATCTCCCCAATAAATCATTTTTTTATTTTTACTTTTTTAGCTTTACACCAGTTTCCACAAACCTTTATGCCACTATTTATTTTATATGCCCTTACACGAAAACTATACGTTTTTTTCTTTTTTAGCTTTTTTATTGTAAACTTTGCTTTCTTAGTATTTTTTACTTTCTTCTTTGCAAAACCATTTGCAAAATATTGAATCTGATATCCGGCAGCACCTTTTACCTTTTTCCATGACAAGGTAACTGACTTTTTCTTTTTATTCTTTGCCGATAAGCCTTTTACTTTTGCAGGCGCTGTCACTGTTTTAGGTTCGTTAGTAACCTTTGGCGATTCTTCTGGTTGTATGCTCGGTTCAGGTGAAGATGTTGGAATACTATTTTGTACATTTTCTGGTGTTATTATTGGTGCCATTGTTGGTGCGTAAGTTGCCCTTTGCGTTGGTGTGGGAGTTACTTTCTGTGTAGGAGTTGGGGTTGGCGTTGCTGTCGGGGTAGGCGTTACAAATGAGCCGCCTGTTGCAATTACCGTATCTGCTTTGTTCCATGTATCGGATGCTAAGTTTATGTGTATACATGGGCGGATAACTGTATTTGTAGTACTTATATCTTCATTATCATATTCTTCAAATCGACCGCCCGCATCAACCTTATAAATATATCTTCTTATCTCATTATAAGGACGCAGCCACCAGCATCCATTTTCTTTATATGAGAATGCTCCGTTTGCTTTTGCGTATGCTGTAATTTGAGCCAATCTTGTCTCTGATTTAACACTATCATAATTAAAACCATAAGAAGCATTACCAGCATCTAAAGTTGATAAAATGCTGACTTTATCTAACATACTGTCTCCACTGATATTGGTAGCTTTTGTTTCCGTAACAACACTTTTTTCTTTGTCAGTAAACGCTATATTATAAAACGAATCGTTTAACCATGCTCGCAGAGTACAGTTTTCCCACGTTGCAAATTTCTTTTCTTCATTATACGGTTTTGTATCTAATGCCATATCCGATAACAGAAAAGCATCATTACCATCCACAGAAAGAACACGCCATTTAATCGGTTCTTTCTCGTCATTCTGGTCTGCTTTTCCATCGCCGTTAGTGTCGTTCTGCCAATAGTTACCAAAGTATACGCAATCCCATGTTACCGTATCATCCTGTGCTACTCTTGGGTTTGATAGTCCATGCTCTGCTGCTTTCGACATTGGTTTTGTGTGTAGCGCATATGGTATTAATCCGAGCATAAGTGTTATGGTAACAACGGATGCTATTAATCTTTTTCGTTTTATCATAATGTCAACTCCTCTTCGTTGAAAGTTGTATTTATCTTTATTTATATTATATACCATATATTTCTGCAAAGCTATATAAAGTTTACAATATTTACCAATTTATTATATTATTAAGTTAATATATGGTTAAAAATATATAAAGAGACCAAGCCTGCTTATAGGTTTGGTCTTATCCTGACTATTTCCTTATTTTTACTTTTTTAGCTTTGCACCAGTTTCCGCATCAGAGCTTACAAGTTTAGCAATAATATAAAAGTATATGGCAGTTGGAGCAAAGTAAAAAAGGTGAGAATAAAAAAATAGCTATAACCCATCCTAAATATTAAAGCCAAAAAGTTACATGATTTCCTGTTATTTTATACACTAAAAAATAAATTTCATAGACTTATGACTACTTTTGCTGTATAATACCATATGAATAAATTACTGAGGAGGGATTAGTTATGTTCAAAATCAAAAAAATTTGTGGAGTTCTTCTAATTTGGGCTATGATGCTTACGCTTATACCGGTTCAGTCTAATGCGGCGAAAAAGGTGAAGCTGAACAAGAGCAAACTTTCGTTGTATGTTGGGAAATCATACACTCTCAAGTTGAAGAGCAACAAAAAAAAGATTAAATGGTCAAGTTCCAGAAAAAGTATTGCAACCGTTTCCTCTAAAGGGAAAGTTAAGGCAAAGAAAAAGGGGACTTGTAAGATTACCGCAAAGGTTGGTAAGAAAAAATATGTTTGCAAGGTTACGGTAAAGAAAAAGTTAGTAAAGAATAATAATGATACACCAGAAGAAACTACAAAATATGGTAGTGTATCCGGCAACATTACATACTTCTATAATAATTTTAGAGGAAATGTACCTGACACAAATGCCAAAGTTATTTTGCTGTCAACATCTGGCTCTGGTATAAATATGCCCGATTTTTCCGGCTCTAGCGATTGGGCATTACCATCTAAAATCAATGAATATAATGAGTATGGTGTCTATGCAACATCTGTTGACGGATTTGGTCAATATACATTTAACAATGTAAAAGTTGGCGAGTATAAAATAATAATTCTTTCAAATGGAACTACCTCTGGTTCTGCATTTGACAACAAAGCGTTGTATGCCGCATCTTTAAGTAACTTTGCAATGACATATATTAATGGAAATAATGCTAAAATGTTAGGAGAATATGTAGGATACCGTAAATATAAAACAGATAGTATTCGTGTAAGAGAAAATCAGAACTACGCATATGGATATGATTTCGGAATTACATATATTTAATAACTTGTGTACAAATCCTACTGAAACAAGCTATTATGATATTTCTTTGAGTGATTCAGAAAAAGTAATTACATATTTAACTTTTTACACGGCTCAGGATGGCAAAGAGATAAGAAGCTTAGGTGAGGCGTTTGATAGTTATAGTAAAGATTTTTATGGAAGAAACTCTGTATATCTGACTGCTGGAGTACCTTATAATGCAGAAATCAGTTGTAATAGTGATGAAGAAACAGTGGCGACAGGGAATATAAGTTTCTCAATTAGTAAAAGCAAAGATAGTATTTATGAGAGAAACGCAGAGTTAATATAATGCTAATTCTGCACTAACCATTTACTATCAGTAGTTTAAAATACAACAGAAAATGCTACCAACTAAATATAATATCATAACCAAAAGCAATCTCAGACTTTGAGGTTGCTTTTTTATATCCAGAAAGGAGCGTGTTACATATGCCAAATATAAATTTATCAAAGAAAAATATAAGCCTTGACTTACAGCATATTGGATATACAAACACAATTTATGCACAGCAGGACGACATCGATTCAAGACAACTTACCATACGATTGTTTGACAATGGAAAAGCATACATCATACCAGACAATGTTACCGTGTCTTTGTGCGGCACTCGTGCAGATAAGACTATTATTTACCGTGATGTCGACGGTTTTGATGATAATGAGATAACTATTACATTTAAAAATGAAGAGTTAGCCGTCAGTGGCATTGCAAAATATAAAATTGAAATTAAAACCGTCTCCACTGATGGAGCGGAAAAACTTTTAACTTCTGTTCCATTTAAGTTAAAAATTTACCAAAATATTTATGATGAGAATGGCAAACTAGCCGCCCCGCAGTATTCAGATTTGAAACGAGAACTGGATTCTATTCATAGTCAGGAAGAGGCTCTTCGCATTGCCGAGGAAAATCGTGAGAAAAGAAGTTCAATAGCCATTGCAAACACAGAACAGGCAACTGCAGATGCAATATCTGCCGTAAATGACTTGCAAAACAAAATAGTCTCCCATCATTTTGTTTTAACAGAAGATAAAGATACGGCAGGAGGTGTAGCAGGACTTGATACGAATTCAAAAGTGTCAAACAGCAGATTGAATGAAGCATCTGTAACTACAAAAGGTATTACCCAATTAGATGACAGCGTTTCAAGTAACTCATCCTCCAGAGCAGCAACTTCCAAAGCTGTAAAAACTGCTTATGATAAGGCAGCTTCCGTAAACGAAGATTTGCAGACACACAATTCCTCTTCCACTGCACATGACGATATGAGAAATTTAATTTCAGACCTCACAACGAGACTAAACGCATTGGCAGATAGTGATGATACGACACTTGACCAACTCAGTGAAATTGTTGCTTACATTAAAAACAATAAATCATTAATTGACAACGTAACGACAAACAAAGTAAATGTATCAGACATTATTAATAGTCTTACTTCTACGGCTGCCAATAAACCTTTATCCGCAAAACAGGGGAAGGTATTACATGATTTGATTACGGAATTGACAGATACGATGGAAAATAAAATTGACAAGATTTCCGGTAAAGGGCTGTCTACAAACGATTATACTTCCGCTGAAAAAAGTAAGCTTGCCGGCATTGCATCAGGCGCAGAAGTAAATGTTCAATCAGCATGGAATGAAACCGATACATCAAGCGATGCTTATATTAAAAACAAACCAACAATTCCCGCAGCCGTAAGGGTTAAGGGAAGTTCTGAAAGCACATATAGGGTGGGAGATGTAAACATAACCGCCCAAAATGTAGGCGCACTACCAACAGGCGGAGGAGAAGTCACAGGAGATGTTATTTTTGATAAATATGTTGGGATAAAAGCATGGCCGAATTATGGCGAGGGAACAGCAAGAGCATGGTATAACGCAAATACAAAAACAATTGACTTTGATGGCGGTGTACTGAACATAGATTTGAATGCCACCTCGGCTGCCAATGCAGATACCGTAGATGGAAAACATGCCAGTGAATTGCTTAATTATAACAACTTAACAAATAAGCCAACTATACCAAGTGTCGGGAATGGTACTGTAACAATTAAGCAGGCAGGAACGCAAAAAGGCACATTCACCATGAACCAAAGCGGGAATACTACGATTGAGTTGACAGACAATAATACGACTTATGGCATTGTAAGTAAGGCAGCAAATGGTCTTGCTCCACGGCTTCCTAACGAGACAACTACTACAAAATATCTTAGGCAGGATGGAACATGGGCTATCCCTCCTAATACCACATAC
>CAJTLS010000047.1 GCA_910577295.1 uncultured Eubacterium sp. | reverse complement strand
TAACAAAAAATAGTTCCATCCAGAAACATGGTTTGTATCCGGATGGAACTATTCCCGTCTTATGTATTTTAGGTCACTCTGTCATTCGTAAATGTTTTGCGGAGTACTTTCTCTTACATCCGGTTTTTCTTTTGTTTTCGCTCTTTGTTACATACGTTCACTTTATCAGACTTCGACATTTTTTGACAGAGGCAGTAGCAATAATTTTTATACGCAATAGTAGGTCTTTTTATTTCATCCATCATTGTACACCTATAACAGCCTTGATTCGTTTGACACCGGCGGAGGACCTCCGCTCCTTTATTATTTTAAAAGAAACAAGTTGTCGGCATTTTGGGCATGTGGGCCGCCTCAAAATCCATCCATATCTACCTGGTATCCTTTTTCCAAAACCAGTTCTAATGTAAATTCAATAGGAAAACCATAAGTATCATACAATTTGGATCCCATTCATCATTATTATCAAAGACTTTCACTAATTTAATTTGTTCGCCTCTAAAACTGAATCCATTGTGAATATTTGCATTTCTATACACAAAAAAATCCTCTACATTTTGTTTTTCTAATTGATATATTACATTATCTCATTTCGATTTTCCGTATATTACATCTATTTCTTCTCTTTTTGTAGTATTGCTATCTTTTGATTTTCCTGAACCTGCGATAGTATTGTGCTATATCTGACCTATTGGCAGGAATATTCTCCTCCTTACTGTAGCCACATGAAACAAGAGCCACACAGCACAATAACAATGTTACAATACTATACGTTTTTTAATCTTAAATTCATACCAAAAACCTCCAAAATAACGGTTCTTTTCCCTGTCTTGTCTAACATACCTTTTCATTTTTTATATCGTAACACCATATATCCCATGACTGCTTCTCATTTCTCCAGTTTTTTATCAAGCCAGTATAATATATTTTATCAACAAAAGAAACTATATTTATAGTATAATTCTTTGATCTATAGGCGTGGCAATTTTATCCACTAACATTAACCCAAATTCAAGTGTTGCATTACGCAAGGCGGATGGACAGCTGGAAATACATCGCATATTAAGTAACTGACACATTCACGCAGAATAATTGTCCGGCTGTTGTGCCAGAAACAGTTATTCTGCGTGAATATAGCAAAAACTTGATTTACGATGTACTAATAACCTCGCTTTATGTATGTCTCATACTCATCGCGAAACCGCTTTTTCATCACCGGTCCCATACTGAGCGGTTCCTTTATTCCTTTCAGATTAATATATTGATTGACATAATCGATAGACTCAATATAAGCTATATTAACTGCCGTTCCCTTTAATGGACATAGAAAAATAGAATCTCTGACTTGTTCCAAAAACCGTTTTAACGGCAGGTTTGGAACTTTAATACTTTCTTCGTCTGTGTATACGTTAAGAACTCTGTTTTGATACATTACATATCGAATTTCCTCCACTTCAATCGGATAGGAAATACCATTATTTCTAAAATAAATACGTTCCGGCAACTTTGATACTCTCTCGCCGCGGTTAAGTATCTCATTTACAATTCTTTTTATCCGCCCCTCGTCTATCGGTTTTTCGATATAATCGTAACAGTGTACGCGGTGCAGTAAATCGACTTCCAATCCTGCAATACTTGTAATGAATACAACTTCCGCCATTGCACAAGAAGCGCATTCCCTTATTTTCTCCACAAAGCTGATACCAGAAAAATCGTTCCGCTCTTTCGGGCAAAGAATAATGTCTACCAGAAATAAATCTATCCGGTGCGTCATTGCGCAGCCAAACGCTTCCCTTTGATTCGAATAAGCAAATACATTAACTTCCTGTTCCAGTGATTTCAGTATCTTAATCAATTTATTCCGTGTATATTCATTATCTTCTAATAAAAGTATCTGTTTCATCTCAATTTTCCAAACTTTCTTTCAGACCCTGAATAAAATATTCTGCCATACGAATCATCATTCTTGTTCTTACTTCTTTTGGACTATTGATAAATACCTGCAATAACATATCCGTATCATCATAAGAATCGTCGGCAGCAAAGTAATTCAAATCAACATTATAGTTCCTGTGAAGCTGTACTGCTTTATCCAATGTCATAAGAGTCTTTCCACTCTCAATCTTCTGATAAGATGACGTTTCCCAATACAATTCTTCTGCAAATTGCTGTTGTGTAAGTCCACGCTTTTCTCGCAATTCTTTCAGCTTTCTTCCGATTTCTATGATTTCTTCATCACTAAGCATTCTTTCCATCGTCTGAGTTACTCCTTTTTTTACTCAATAATAACAATAGCAAGATAAGTAATGATACAGATTTATTTTCATATTTTTAAGATTTTAATTCATATACAAAAGAATGGTACTCTTTTATGCCTTAAATCATGGCCTCTTTCATTGACTTTACATACCGTCCTATATACTCAGGTGCATCCGTGCCGTATTTCTCAAGCAGCTTAGCAATCGCCGAGCCAACAATGACGCCGTCGGAAATGCCCGCCACTTTTTTTGCCTGTTCCGGTGCGGAAATACCGAAGCCGATGACGCAGGGGATGTTGGTATTCTGTCTTACTACCTTTACAATTGAAGAAAGGTCTGTTTTAATCGCGCTTCTCGTTCCCGTCACCCCGAGACTGGATACGATATACAAAAAGCCTTCCGCTTCCTTTGCAATCATTGCGATTCGGTTTTCCGAAGCAGGCGCAATCAGCGACACCAAATCAATCCCGTACTGTCTGCAAAGCGGCTGAAATTCCTCCCTTTCCTCAAAAGGAAGATCGTGTAAAATAAGTCCGTCCATACGGACATCCTTACACGTGGAAAGAAAACGTTCTATACCATACGAAAACACTACATTGGCATATGTCATAAATACCATAGGCACCTCTATGTCGCGTCGAAGTCCTCTTACAAAATCAAATATCCGGTCAATCGTTACGCCACCGTCGAGCGCCCTCATGTTTGCACTCTGGATGACAGGGCCCTCTACGGTAGGGTCGGAAAACGGTATGCCAAGCTCAATCAAGTCAGCTCCATTTTCCACGGCGGCACGAACAGCGGCGGCAGTCGTCTCCAAATCAGGGTCGCCGCAAGTGAGAAAGGCAATAAATGCCTTTCCGTTTTTAAATGCTTTTTCTATATTACTCATGGATATCCTCCCCTCTGTAGCGGGCAATAGCGGCACAATCTTTGTCGCCTCTGCCGGAAATCGTAATTACAATAATTTTGTCCTTATCCATTGTCGGCGCAAGCTTCATGGCATAGGCGATAGCGTGGGCCGATTCAATTGCCGGAATAATGCCCTCCGTCTTTGCCAGATATTCGAAAGCATTTACCGCTTCATCATCGGTGACAGGCACATATTCCGCTCTGCCGATATCGTGCAGATAAGCGTGTTCCGGTCCTACACCGGGATAATCAAGACCCGCGGAAATCGAATACACGGGAGCAATCTGCCCGTCCTCATCCTGACAAAAATAGGACTTCATGCCATGGAAAATTCCGGCTCTGCCTGTGGCAATCGTAGCCGCCGTCTCAAATGTATCAACTCCTCTCCCCGCCGCCTCACAGCCGATTAACCTTACATCGTTGTCTTCAATAAAGTGATAGAAAGAGCCGATGGCATTGGAGCCGCCGCCCACACAAGCAATAACGGCATCTGGCAATCTGCTTTCTCTGACAAGGATTTGCTCCTTTATCTCTTGGGAAATGACCGCCTGAAAATCACGTACAATTGTAGGGAACGGATGAGGCCCCATGACCGAACCGAGGCAGTAGTGGGTATCGCTGATACGGGAAGTCCACTCCCGCATTGCCTCGGATACCGCATCTTTCAGCGTTGCCGTACCCGTCTTAACCGAAACGACCTGTGCGCCAAGCAGACGCATACGATAGACATTGAGCGCCTGACGAATCGTATCCTCCTCTCCCATAAAGACAACGCATTCCATCCCCATAAGAGCGGCGGCGGTCGCCGTTGCAACCCCATGCTGACCAGCTCCGGTCTCGGCAATCAGTCGGGTCTTCCCCATCTTCTTTGCAAGGAGCGCCTGACCGAGCACATTGTTTACTTTATGAGCGCCCGTATGGTTGAGGTCTTCACGCTTGAGATAAATTTTGGCTCCGCCCAAATCTTTTGTCATCTTTGCGGCGTAGTAAAGCCGTGACGGTCTGCCTGCGTATTCGTTCAACAATTCGCTAAGCTCCCTCTTAAATTCCGTATCGTTTTTATAATGATTATATGCTTCTTCAAGTTCAATAACGGCATTCATAAGTGTTTCCGGTATATATTGCCCGCCATGAATACCAAAGCGTCCATTTTGATTTGTCATAATCTGTCTTCCTTTCTGAAAGCGGCAACAAATGCCGCCACTTTTTCAACTTCACTGAGGTCAGGTGAATTTTTCATATTTGCTACCTCCTTATCAAAATACTCCTTTGACATTCTTTCAAAGGAGTAAACTAAAAAACGCCCTTGACAGAATGATACTCTCTGTCAAGGACGAATAATGTACTATCATTGAAAGTACGACACTATCCGCGGTGCCACCTTGAATTCACGGTATGACCCGTGCGCTTAGCAGGATACCTACATATCCTCGGCAAATGACGTTTGCCTACAACGTCGCAGAGTACTCTGTGATAATCACATTTGACTGCGCCCTCAGCGGTCCATTTGACAACTTGTTTCTCACCTGATTCTCAGCACCACAGGCTCTCTGTAAAGGCATCATTGCCGTTATCTCCGCTTCAACGGTTTCATGTATTAAATTGTAGTTATTGTAGCACTGTGTTTTACAGTTGTCAATACGTTTCTTCCTTTTTTGCCTCCTGAAGTATCCGCCATTTACGGATAATGGCCTCCCATGCCTGTTCCGGCTCGGACACATCCATTACCGCCTGCTCCATAGGGCACATACCGGTTCCTGCCCGATTAATAATATGCTTCACTGACAAATCATATTCAGGATGAACTCCGTATCGAAAAAGTATCTCGATTGCTCCATTACTCATAACAGGTGCATAAACTTCTTTTATTCCTAATAGGACGTAGAGAAATGCCGCCGCTTTTCCGACTACTTTATCTGCCGCACAAAATCCCTGTAAATCCAATTCACCCTTATGCCAGTCAAGCAGCGGTTTCACGCCGCGCTCCACCGTTGTGTAAACTGTACCAGACTGACATAGAACACAAGTATAATGATTCTTTTCCAGTAGTTCTTTTGCTTTCTGCGTATCAGTTTTCATGTTCCACCGCTTTCTCCACATAGGTGACAATAAGCGGCAACAATAGCAACTGAAGAATGATACCAAAGATTCCGGTACTTATACTATACCAGATGGAAGTCACCTTTATCCCCGCATTCCCAATCATATAAACGGATACCAGAATGGCTGCCGCTTTTACCGCACGCCCCGCCATCTGCACAAACAGCACTTTGGCAACGGTCGGCAGTTTCACATTTTTTAACAGCCCCGCCGTCAGTCCGTAAACACCAAGTTCAAGTACCATAAATGGAAGCATGATACTCCCCGGCATGCCTGTCAGTGCAAAACTGATAACGGGCGCCAAAAGACCTGCTATCCCGCCCGCATAAGTTCCTGCCAGCAAACCAACGAAAATGACTGGCAGATGCATCGGCAAAAGCGCTTCCCCTAGACCTGTCCCAAGGCCGGATACACGCCCTATTACATGAAACAACTGCGGAAGAACAACAGCCGCCAAAACCGCCAGAAATGTTGCCACAGCCTGAGTTTTCACAGACAGCTCCTGTCTTTTTATTGTATGTACTGTAATTAAATTTGTCATAATAACCTATTCCTCCATTTCATTGTTTTATTTCTAACAAATTAGAGCAGCTTACTTGAAAAATCTGCCATAGCTTCAGAAATCTTAATCTGCTGTGGGCAGACTTTCTCACATTGGCGGCAGTGCAGGCATGCGCTCGGCCATTTGTCCCTGTCGACTTTGCTTAATGCCATCGGTGCGAAGAAGCCCCCGTCGGACATGGTATGCTCATTATAGAGAGAAATGAGATACGGAATATCGAGTTTCTGCGGACAATATTCGGTGCAATAGCGGCACGAAGTGCATGGCAATGTTTTTTTCATCAACATCGCTTCAACAATTTCCGCTAGCGTAGCCATTTCCACTTCATTTAACGGCCTGACCGTTTCGAAAGTCTGAATATTTTCTGTCAACTGCTCCATATTGGACATTCCAGACAAAATCATAGTCACTTCCGGCAGCGACTGTAAAAAGCGGAACGCCCATGCAGGTATTGTCTCCTCCGGCCGCAGCGCTTTCAACTTTTCCTCGTACGCAGGCTCAAGCGACGCCAATTTCCCGCCGCGAAGCGGTTCCATCACCCAGACGGGAATATGATACTCGTTCAGCAGACCAACCTTTGCCTCGTCGTCCTGAAAAGTCCAGTCAAGATAATTCAACTGCAACTGGCAAAATTCCATGTCTGAACCATAGGCTTCAAGGAAACGTTTTAGTACTTTATATTGACCGTGACAGGAAAAACCAAGGTGTCGGATACGCCCGTTTTTCTTTTGCTCCATAAGATAGTCATAAATACCATATTGGGGGTCAAGGTAAGCGTCAATATTCATCTCACAAACATTGTGGAAGAGATAAAAATCAAAATACTCTACTTTGCACTTACGGAGTTGTTCCTCAAAAATGCTCCTCACTTTCGGCATATTTGACAAATCATAACCGGGAAATTTGGTCGCCAGATAATAACTGTCGCGCGGATACTTTGACAGCTCCTCCCCTATGACCGTCTCCGAATTGCCATTGTGATATCCCCATGCGGTATCGTAATAGTTAATCCCCTGCTTCATAGCGCAGGCAATCATTTCCCGCACTTGCGCAACATCAATGTCCGCGTCGCCTTTTGGCCCGTGCGGCAGCCTCATACACCCCAATCCAAGGGCGGAAAGCTGTTTCCCGTGAAATTCATTGTAAACCATTTAGCCATCCTCCTTTGCTCTTAGCCTGACGGTGGCTACGGCAATTGAAACTAACGAACGCATTCGCAAAATAGCTGGTTAAGAAACGGGTTCGGCTTGCCACCGTCAGGCTAACTGTTTGTTACTTTGAAACTACACCTGCGAATATACTATTCTTTTATTATATATGATTTTCCTGTTATGTTAAATACTTTTGATGAATAATTGGTAATACTTTACGGGCATGGCAAAATCATACTCTGCCCTCTGCCGAATCATAACTGTTCCATTTTCGCCATAAGTTCCTCATAGGTTACTCTATTTAATGCAAAATCCATCATCGCCAAATATATTTTTTCGTCTTTTGTATATGTTCTGTTGATACATTTATCTAACAATTCCACCTCATTTTCCATCGGTTTTCGCACATTTCTTCTCCTAGAAAATGCTTCATAATAACGCACACCAAATTTTCTCTGTGAAGCCGCATCTATATGTATCCCATCCGGATTCGACGTCAGTCCATCAGCTGTTACAAAATACACATTTGGCTGTTCTGTAGCAAATTTCAATAATTCATTATTAATTAATCCATATTCCGTGCAATTGATTCCAAACCCTGTTTTTCCCAAAAAGTCGCCCAAACCCCCGACAACAAAAGGAACTTCTTTGGCATTTAACTGATTTCTCAGCGCTTCGACAATGACCCGTAATTTTTTATAATAGGTTCGGTAATTTCCATCTCTACTGTCATTTTCTCCCTGATGCCACAAAATACAGAGAAGCTCGCTGTCCTGCATGGCGAATTGTGACTGACTGACGGCATGTTTAAAAAGCGTCCCGTCAATCGCCCAATCGTCTAATGAACTTCCTCCCTCCGCACAAGGAATCAGACCAATTTTTTCCTCTTCATTTTCCATACACCACATGGAAGCAAATGAGCCGGCGAGCCCAACTCCAGCAACCGGCCGGTCATAATTAATCGGTTCTATCATTATTTGCCATCTTCCGTTACGAAGCATTAAAATCCTTTCGTTGCAAATCATGGGAACTTCATCCATAAATCCCCGTCCGGCCATATTCGACTGTCCAATCATTAAAACAGATTTCATTGTTACCTCCGATAAATTTCCTTTGCAATACATCCTTGCCCTGCAAAAATCTCAATGGGATTTGTTTGAAGATGGTAAGGCGAAATAGAAACACCACCATCAAATTTTTAATTGTCTATTCAAGGTAACTCTAAATATATCACACTTTTTACTATATCACAAAAATGTGTACATTTAAATGCAATAGGTAGTTTAATTTTGATTCATGCTCCCTTTCCGGGGAGCGACTAATGCCATTGTTAAATTGTTGGAATACCGTCTATTTCAATCCACGCCCCCCATTCGGGGAGCGACAAGTGCCGTAGTGAGCGGAAATGCGTGGGTGAGTGATTTCAATCCACGCCCCCCATTCGGGGAGCGACTGCGCTTATCGTTGGCATTATGTTTGCACTTCCAAGTATTTCAATCCACGCCCCCATGTGGGGAGCGACTGCAAAAAGTAACATATTTATTCTGCTATTTCCTGTTTTTATAGACAAGTTTAACAAAAATAATATATCTCTTTAGTATTTTAACGATACACCTACCCTATTTCTCTATTTTCCGTGGTGCGAACCATCCAGATATTTTATGTATGCTTCAGGCTCGCACTACTATATCCTCTCTGCACATGCTCCCATAAGCGCCGGAGTAGCTCCCTTATATGTAAAGCATACGGCATTCACAAAATAGCTGGTTAAAAAGCGGGTTCGGCTTGCCACCGTCAGGCTAACTGTTTGTTACTTCGAAACTACACCTGCGAATATATTATTTTTTTATTATATGATACTAGGGTCAAATGTTTGATGGGACTGAACGTTCAGTGAACGTTCGTTTCGCACCGACCGAAGCGGAGCGGAGATGCGGAAGTTATGACGCAACGGAGCAATCCAAAGTATCAGTTGGGGCAAAATACCTTTTTACTCCAACATCATTATATATGATTTTTCTGTTATGTTAAATACTTTTAATGAATAATCGGCAACACTTTATGGGCATGGCAAAAGCCATGCTCTTCCTAGTAAGACGAAAATTAAGTCTTTGATACATTCACGCAAGATAATTGTTTCCATTTATCCGTCACGCAAATCCAGATTTTCCAATATTATAACATGAATAGAAGAAAAAGGTGCAGAATTTTACATCTGCACCTTCATTTTTAACTACATACTATGTCATTGCGCTATTTTTTCATGAATTTCTTTGCTTGTTTTCCTTTCACTTCCGGGCTTACTGTTCCTATAATAGCTACGGCTAACCTGCCACAATATTCAAGCTGGACATCATCAAAAGCATTCTCGAATTTTTCTGTATATTGTCTTGCACTTATGACTAAATTTCTGTTTTACACACGGAAGATTCCCCACATGCCTGATTCCACATACCAAGCAAAACTGTCCGATCGGTAGAGATATCTCTGTTCAATACAATCCCCCGCATTGGCACGAATAACCAACGGCTCCACTTTTATTTCCTGCTCTTCTACCTTACGAATATAACATTCCAAACCCCATGACGCTCCAGTTCTTCCTTAAAAACGAAAAAACGTCCTTGCGGATCGTGCTAGCCATAGCGGCTGTAGGTAATTTTTGCCTGCACCATAGCAATCTCAAATACTTTTACATGTTCATCTGTATGGCATGGACAAGTATCTGTATAAAAGGCACCGGCACTGCATGTTCTACAAAGTTGGCGCGCTCCAGCAGCGTCGGTTCATTGGTCACTTCCCCATTGGGCGGCATCGGACTTTCCCCGAACTTACCCTCTATAAAATTAGGGTACCCCGGATGCATCTTATCCTTCTTCGGAGAACACTTCCTATCTTTTAATGGCATAAGAGGCCTAATGAGCATCCCATCAGGCAATGTTCCCATTCCGTCCTGAAGCCTGTCATAGATTCTTTACAAGGTCCACATTCCATCCATAAAATGAAGATATAGATGGCAATGGAATATTACATCTCCAATCACATGGTTTAGACTTCCAGCTCATCATGAAAAAAGACGCTGTACTCCCTAAATCCTAGCTTTCCGGACTGATAAATATCTGCCATTAAACCGTTTTCCAGTTCCTCACCTGTTTCCGGGTCAAACCACTTCGCTTCTGGTGCTTCTTCAATAATTGCCCCAAACAGCCCGCGAATGGACAATCTGCATCCCATAGAATTTTTGAACCTGACTTTTACCGTATCCACCGATTTGCTCGGATAACGAGCGGACGGACTTCCTTATATGGCTGCGGTATATCCATCTCAAACTTTTTACGAGCTTCTTTCTGAATTTTTTCTGCATCCTCCTCAAGCACATAGAGCATTCCGTTTGGATCATAGTCCCCATATCTGTTATACACGATCGGAATCTGTATCGCCCTAATATGAAACGTTCTGACATTTTCTGCATTTGGATATCTACATAATTCCACACGAATCCCTGCCTATCTGCGCATACTCTAAAATCCGCAGATAATGGTTTGCTTCACGTAGCACATGATCTGCCAGCAGCGGAAGAATAATGGAGCGAATTTCACAGCCTGTAATTCCTTCTGTCCCCGCTGTCTTAAACTGCTGATACTCCTTTGTTGTCTGTAACGTTCTTGCGGTCAGGGTGCTCATTGCCCTCCTATCCTGCTGCCGTGCCTCTTTCAAAAGACGACAATAGTCTTCAGCGAATCCACCAGCCGTTTCCATCAATTCACACTCTGTCGGATCTAGTAGTCCCCGAATGAACTGAGCATGTTCCATCATAATCTGATTCCAGAACAGTTCTATATCTCTTAAATCAGGTACAGAAATTCTGCCACTTCTTTCCAACTCCAAAATAATCTCACGATACATTTTTGCTTCCCGCAGAATGTGCTCAATTAAAAGCGGATAGTTTGCTGTATAAAGCCTGCACCTTGTCACTTCTCTTAAAACCTCTTCCTTAAACGAAATCAATCCATTCAGATTTCTGAGCATTTGCTGATTTAACATCCTGACATGAGAAACAATTTCTCTGTTTACCCTGACACAGCTTCCGGCACAAAGCTTTTCCTCTGTTTCCGTAATCTTTACGTCAATCGGAATCCCAGTCAAATTTTCTGTCTGACATTCCGCTTTTTTTGTAAATTCTGTTACAACTTCTCCAGAGTTTAAAACTGATTCGCTTACGATGCCATCCGCAAGGTTCACAGTTCTTCTAAGTCCATCTTCAAATTTTTCCCGAAATTGATCTGCACATTGTATAAACTTTGTTTCCTTCGCAGGAAATCCGGCGAGTAGGAATAAGGAATGTTCCTTCATAATCCTGCCAAAAAAAAGATGTGCTTCCAATGATAAAGTTACATATTTTTCCATTTCTTATCATACCTTTATAGTTTAGATTTCTTTTATTATATGCAGGATATCTCTAAATTTCCTCTTTTAGATAAGTTTTTTTGCGCAATCCACATCACTAACTTGTTTGCAAAGGAGTGCCAGTTCCTCCGCAAGGTTTATGGCAATTTCCGGGGTATGTGAGCCGGAACCGATATCCAGCCCCCCCTTCTCTGGCTGCCTTTGTCCAAACATACATCGTGTTTTCAGGGATTCCCAATTCGGTGTCTGTTTTTACGCCATCCAGTCCTTTTGCAATTTCTGTAATGTCTTGTATACAACATTATTACTCTTATAAACAACAATTCAAATGTTTCTGCCATATTAACTGGCACAATATCCTTCTTTACAATTCCCGATTTTTTATAACTTTTCAATAAACAGGAATATATTTTTTGCCAATCCATGTTCTGGTTTCATTTGAAGCCACGCCCCCCCATGCGGGGAGCGACTTCTGTTTCCACGATACGGTCACGTTTCTGTAGATTTCAATCCACGCCCCCATGCGGGGAGCGACAGTTTTTGGCATAAGGCTTCCTGCAATACTTTTATTTCAATCCACGCCCCCCATACGGGGAGCGACAGGGGCAGCAGGAATTAAGCGAGGAAATCTACAATTTCAATCCACGCCCCCCATGCGGGGAGCGACTTTTTCCAATCGGGGTTTTCAAAGCCATGTAGGTAAATTTCAATCCACGCCCCCCATGCGGGGAGCGACAAAATTAACTCCACCTACGAAGTAACCAAAACCCAAATTTCAATCCACGCCCCCCATGCGGGGAGCGACAGCAATCCAAACATAAGACCGCTTGACACAGAGATTTCAATCCACGCCCCCCATGCGGGGAGCGACCCTTGAGCAGCTATGATAACCGGCTCTGTAAAAAATTTCAATCCACGCCCCCCATGCGGGGAGCGACTATCGTGTACATCACTCGCACTATATTTCCGTCATTTCAATCCACGCCCCCCATGCGGGGAGCGACAGCAAAAAGTAACATATTTATTCTGCTATTTTTTGTTTTTATTAGACAATTTTAACAAAAATAATATATCTCTTTAGTATTTTAACGATACGCCTACCCTATTTCCCCATTTTTCGTGGTGCGAACCATCCAGATATTTTATGTATGCTTCAGGCTCGCACTACTATATAATTAATGTTCCCTCTGCTTCATAAGATACTTTAGCACCAAAATGTTCTACTTTTGATTGGTACTTGTTTCCCAAATTATAAAACCGCAAACTATCTTGTTTGGAATCAATTATTGATAACAGCCTGTCTTTCACTAATAATAATTGAGAAGAGTCTAAAATGCATTCAAAAACCGAATTTTGCACTCTTTGCCCATAGTTGACACATTCTTTTGCTACTTTTCTCAATCTTTTTCGACCTTCCGCATCCTGTGTTGAAACATCATATGTAATCAGCACTAAAATAATAATCACCTACTTCCACAAAAATGGCGGATATCCATCCAAATCACATCGAATCGTACGTGCGAGCAACAAAGCTTGTACATACGGAACCAGTCCCCACTCCAGTTTTTCTTTCAAAAAGGGATGTGTGATTTTTTCCTTTTTATGATTCTGCCAAGCATTGAAAAAAACTTTTCTCCCCTCTTCATTCAATAACACAGCTCCATCCTGCTGCCTTTGAAAATGAGAGGCCTGAAGCGCTTTTGTGTTGATTAATGTCAAAATAAATCTGTCTGCCAAGATTGGACGCAATTCTTCCATCAAATCAAGCGCCAATGAAGTCCGCCCCGGTCGGGCGCTATGCATGAATCCCACATAAGGGTCAAGTCCAACACTATACAGTGCATTTGCACATTCACCGGCCAAAATTGTATAGGCAAATGATAATACCGCATTTACATTATCCAGCGGAGGTCTTCGATTTCTTGTTGAAAATAGAAAATCTTCTTTTTGATTTAAAATCAAGTCATTAAAGATAGAAAAGTACTGTTCTGCAGCCTTTCCCTCTACTCCACGCAACTCATCAAGAGAAGATACTTCTTCAATATCAGGTAAAGTTTCATAAAGGAAATGCGATACTTGTCGCAGTTTTTCTTCGTCAACACGATAGGCATGGTCGCGCAGCGTTCGCTCTATACTCCATCTGCCATTAAAAACTTTTCCCAAAATCATATTTTTTGCATATAAACCTCCATTCCGAAGCGGAGCGGAGGAAGCACGAGCAAAAAGCAGCGAAGCTGTTTTTGC
>CAJTLS010000046.1 GCA_910577295.1 uncultured Eubacterium sp. | reverse complement strand
TAAGTTCTACAGGGAGAGGACTCAGGGGTAGAAATTAAATTTTCAATTGAGTTTTCCGTAAAAAAGTACAAAAAATATGAAAAAACTACTTGCATTCTTAAAATGTTTCATGTATAATATCGCTTGTGGTTGTAATTGGGCTATCGCCAAATGGTAAGGCACTGGACTCTGACTCCAGCATTTCAAGGTTCGAATCCTTGTAGCCCAGCTCACTGGTCCTGATTGATGTCAGGACTTTTCTTTTGCTTGAAAACAGATTCGTTTGGAGAGGAGAATGAAGATGGGTGATTTATGGAAAAAGGAAGTTGAAAAGCGTCGTACCTTTGCTATCATATCACATCCGGACGCCGGAAAGACGACATTGACGGAAAAGTTTCTTTTGTACGGCGGCGCCATTAATCTGGCTGGTTCGGTAAAGGGACGTAAGGCGGCTAAACATGCGGTTTCCGATTGGATGGAGATTGAGAAAGAGAGAGGAATCTCGGTGACTTCTTCGGTGCTGCAGTTTAACTATGACAATTTTTGTATCAACATTCTGGATACGCCGGGACATCAGGACTTTTCGGAAGATACTTACCGGACGCTGATGGCCGCTGATTCTGCGGTGATGGTCATCGACGGCTCCAAAGGTGTCGAGGCACAGACAATCAAGCTTTTTAAAGTATGTGTGATGCGCGGTATTCCGATTTTTACTTTTATTAATAAAATGGATAGAGAGGCGATGGACGCCTTTGAACTGATGGACCAGATAGAAAATGTGCTTGGTATTCGCACCTGTCCGATTAACTGGCCGATTGGCTCCGGGAAAAATTTTAAGGGGGTCTACGACCGCAATACGCAGACGATTTCCCACTTTCTCTCTGGAGATAACGGACAAAAGGTCGAGACAATTAAGGCGAAACTCGGCGATGCGAATTTGGATGATTTGATTACAAAAGAATATCATGACATTTTGGTGGATGAAATTGAATTGCTTGATGGGGCGAGTGATGAGTTTGATTTGGAAAAAGTGCAGGCAGGTCAACTGTCGCCGGTGTTTTTCGGCTCTGCGTTGACGAATTTTGGTGTGGAAACGTTTTTGCAGCACTTTTTGGAAATGACGACGTCTCCGTTGCCGCGGGAGTCGAAAGGAACGCCTGTCAATCCTTTTTCGGATGAATTTTCTGCTTTTGTTTTTAAAATTCAGGCGAATATGAATAAGGCGCACCGCGACCGTATCGCCTTTATGCGTATTTGTTCCGGTAAGTTCGAGGCTGGCATGGAAGTCATGCACGTACAGGGCGGAAAGAAGATTCGTCTCGCACAGCCGCAGCAGATGATGGCGCAGGAAAGAAAGCATGTAGAAGAGGCATATGCCGGCGATATAATCGGCGTCTTTGATCCAGGTATTTTCTCCATCGGGGATACGTTATATAAAGGTAAGGAACCCGTTTGTTTTGAAGGTATTCCGACTTTTGCACCAGAGCATTTCGCACGTGTGCGTCAGGTGGATACGATGAAGAGAAAACAGTTTATGAAAGGGATTACTCAGATTGCTCAGGAGGGTGCGATTCAGATTTTTCAGGAGATGAATACCGGAATGGAAGAAATCATTGTCGGCGTTGTCGGCGTCCTCCAGTTTGAGGTTCTCCAGTACCGCTTAGAGAGTGAGTATAATGTGGAAATACGGATGGAGCAGCTGCCATATGAGCATGTCCGCTGGATTGAAAATAAGGAAATTGATGTGGCGTCCTTATCGGTAACTTCGGATACAAAGAAAGTAAAAGATTTGCGTGACCGTCCGCTTCTGCTCTTTACCCATCCGTGGAGCATACAAACGGCTCTTGAGCGCAATGAGAATCTTTTGTTAAGTGAATTTTCACGGAATTAGTGAGTGGTTGAAAATAATGAAAGAAATCCACGAATCAGTGGGAGAGTTTGTTCGTAAGTCTCTCTTCTTTTACAATGATTCGTGGATTTTTGTTATACAATCTAATTTATTTACCTTACATTCAGCCGCTTGCGCATAATTAAATATGTCGTAAAATAGAATCCTCCGGCAAGAACTGCATTGAACAGGATAAGCAGCAACAGGAAGGAGTGGATTACATAGTTGGATGATGAAAGGTTATCAAAAAAGTTAAAGTAGATGACTGGCAGCAATACAAGGGAACTGACGATTTGTAATATGACAGACAGCGCGATGTAAAAGCCGATACTGATTATCGCCCGATGGGAGCGGAATAATTGTCCCAGCATAATGCAAACATAAAACTGCAGTATCTTAGCGGCGCCGGAAACGATAAATACAAGCGCTGCCAAAGAAAGCAGGGAGAAACTGTCAATGTCAATATTGAGTATCAAATCCTCAAAGGTCTGTACTATTTCTTTGAAAGTCGCAGGTGTAGCTACAATAACAGTAAAAAGAATCGAGAAAAACGCAAGGATTCCGGATACTATGTAATATAGCATGGCAATCAGCCATTTGCTGAATAAGATTTTACCCATCGAGGTTGGCAGAGTAAAAGTCAGATAGGCCTCGTTCGTTGCAATCGTGCGGTAAAAACGCAGTGCCATCATAATTTGGCAGCCGAGGAAGAGTCCGACAAGGAGCAGATAGTATCCGATTAACCCGCCCTGTAAGGCATAAGTCAGGTTTAGACCATTTTGCTCTTCGTAGTTGAAAAAAATACCATTCATGCCCAATTTCATCAAAAAGGCAAAAAGCGGTGTCAATACAACAATAAGGCTGAAAATCGGCCAAAATAGACGTATTGTGTCTTTAAATTCGTGTTTAATCAGTTTTCCTAGCATCGAAACACCTCCCTAAACAGTGCGTCAACGGATTGTCCCTCGTGTTCCCGTATATCCTCTACAGACGAGTGCATGCGAACTTGACCGTTTTGCAGGAATATTACTTCGTCTAAAACACTTTCCACATCTGCAATTAAGTGAGTGGAAATGAGAACAGACGCATTTTCGCTATAGTTTGAAATAATTGTCTGTAATATGTAATCGCGTGTGGCGGGGTCTACGCCGCCGATAGGTTCGTCCAGACAATAGAGATTGGCGTTGCGGCTCATAGCTAGAATGAGCTGTACCTTTTCCAGTGTTCCTTTCGACATCTGGCGCAGGCGCATTTTTTCGGAGATATCGAGGCGCTGCATCATCTCTTTTGCCTTCGCTCTGTCAAAATCTGAAAAAAAGTCCTGATAATAGGAAAATAAGTCGGTTACCTTCATCCATTTTGGAAAAATCGTCTGGTCGGGAAGGTAGGAAATGTGTTGTTTGGTAAGAATACCGGGTTGTTCTGCGCCGATTCGGACGACACCGGAAGTTGGTTTTAGTAGTCCGGTAATAATTTTTATAAATGTTGTTTTGCCGCTGCCATTCGGGCCCAATAAACCAATGATTTTACCGCAATCTAACGAAAGATTGACGTCATTGAGAGCATAATTTGGCCCGAATTTTTTAGTCAGACGGTTTGCTTCCAGTAATAACATAAAATCCTCCATTCTGCCTGTTACAGGCTGATTTATCAATTTCTAATCTGTTTTTCAGGGATAGTTCTTTTTAATAAAAGCCATACTATCTTCTGAATCATAACCCAATGCCAGCAGTGCATTTTGACATTCGTTGACAATTTTCGCAGCCAGACTCTCACGCGTTGTTTGAATCAGAGTCTCGTCACTTGTAACAGAGCGTCCGTTCGTCCTGTTAGTTACCAACAGTCCTTCCTGCTCCAGAGCGGCGAGCGCCTTTTGCATTGTGTTCGGGTTGACAGCCGCCTCGGCTGCTAATTCCCGAACAGAGGGAAAGTTATCACCGCAATGGTAACGCCCGGAAAGAATTTGGCGCTTAATCTGTTCCATCAATTGTATATAGATGGGACGGTCATTAGATAATTTCCAAGCCATAGTTACCTCCTTTTCTACTTCAAGATTTATCCAATGTTGTGTCGCTGTATTAATAACACAATACAATAATACATAAAATAGCAGATGATGTCAAGCGGCAAGTGTAAAGAAAATGACATCATTTACCATTATACTATGCTTTGTTACAAAGAGTTATCGCAAAGATAAGTTGCAATTCAATGATAAGAGAGAGGTTAGACGAAGCAGATGAAAAAACAGTGGATGATTATTATGAGTATGGTTGGCATGATGGCCGGTATCGGTTTATGCGGACAGAATGCTGAGGCGAAGAAGAGAACGGTTACGGTGAATCCAAAGACGATTCCCTGCAGCAGCGTGTATCGGCAGAAGCCGCAATACAATGCAAAGACAAGGCAGTTTCTGATGCTGCAATCGTATCTGGACCGTCTGGCGGAAACAGGGGGAACTTTGAAGTTAAAGAAAGGTACTTATAAAGTTCCGGGTACACTGTCAGTGCCATCAAACGTGACGATAGAATTAAAATCCGGCGCGAAAATAAAAAAGACTAAGGCTACGGGGACGGGAAAACTAAAGGCGACGAAAGTTTTATTTCAAACCGTTTCTTCCCAAAAGGCTTCACAAAACCGTATGGTATCAAAGTACCAATCGTCGAAGAAAGTGAGCATAAAGGGATCCGGAAAGGCTTCTATTGACCTCGGAAAGGTAAAAGGAGCGACCGCCGTATATATCGGCCACGCCTCCGACGTAAAAGTCAGCGGCATCACCTTTAAAAATAAAAAAGGCGGCAGTTACATTTGGATAGAGGGATCCCAGAAAGTAACGGTCAGCGATTGTGTTTTTCAAAAAGGAGCGGCTGTTTCAGGTTTGAAAAACCGCATGGCAATACGATTGGAGACAATCAATGAGACGACAAATGATTTTACCGGAAAGTGGAGTAAGTTAGACAATACGAAAAATAAATCCATCACGATTACCAGAAACCAATTTCAGTCTGCGGATATCGGTGTTGGCACGACGAAATCGGTTGTCGTAAAGTCTGCGAAAAAGACAACAAAGTATTATCAGACGAAAATAACGATTGATAAAAATACATTTACGGATACGCAAAAATGTGCAGTTTATGCCGTCTTATGGAAAAAGCCGGCGATAAAAAACAATACGATTAAGCTTGTATCTTCGAAAAAGAAGACAGGCAGCGCAGTATACGGTTATGGTGTTTATGAGCCGTCAGTGGCGTCAAATACAGTTAGTAAATGTAAGTTTCTGGCCTGTTTTAATAAGGCGGCGAATGCCGGCAAGGGAAAGAAGATGCCAAGTGTGACATCCGTTATCGGCACGGCAGCGAAAAACCGTCTGGCGGCAAATGCAGCAAGCGAACTGAGCCATTACTATATACTCAATGGCAAGACGCGTATTACTTACGTGAGGAATAAAACAGACAAAACATTTGTTATCACTTCATCTACGGGGCCGTACCATGAGAAGTATAACGATGCGGCAGATTTTTCCAAACGCCGTGTGTACTATACGTTCCTGTCTTACATGGAACAGTTGGAATATGCCGGAGGCGGTACAATAACGGTAAAGGCCGGCAATTATCCGGTTACGAATAATATTTGTATTCCGTCAAATGTAACGATGACGTTAGAAAACGGCGTCAATTTTACAAAGTCGGGAACAACAGCAACGGATATCTGTTATGCTAAATCGCTTTTTACCTTAGTACCGCCATCGAAGGATGGGACAAAGGGAACGGTACGCGGCTACAATGGGGCGCACGATATTAAAATCATCGGTCAGGGAACGGCTCGAATCAACTGTGCCAATGTAAAAAACTGCATGGGTCTCGTGATGGGACACGCAAGGAATATTTTAATTCAGGGAGTTACTTTCCAAAATCAGTATGGCTCTCATTTTGTAGAATTAAATTCTTCTCAAAACGTAGTCTTTGAAAAATGTATGTTTGAGGGATTTAAGCCGCTCGATGAGAAGAGTCATAAGGAGTGTATCAATGTAGATGGTAACGATTTGGTTACCGACGGTTTCAATTATGACTGGTCTGCCCATGATATGCTCACATGTAAGGACATTTATATTCGCAATAACGTATTTAAAAATGTCGGAACGGCCATTGGCAGCCATACTTATTCCGTCGACGGCATAAAACAGCTATATCAGGAGAATGTGCAGATTATAAACAATTGTTTTGATGGAACGTATAATGTGGCAATACGCGCCCTAAATTGGAAAGATACCCTTATTAAGGGGAATACGTTTATGAATATTCAGTCGCTGGATGATGGCAAACGAAATGATGCGGGAAATCCATATAAATATGTGGCGCTGCTGCTGCGAGGCGTTCTCAATCCAACGGTAACAGAAAATACGTTTGAAGACTGCCGCTACTATCCGATTCGTGTTATTATGCAGATGGGGCCGACGACAGACGCTTCCGTAAAAGCGGGATATGCGGATACGATTTGCTCTATATCCGAAGCGAACTGGGCCGCAATGCAGAATAACACACTGAATAATATTGCTAAAAAATATCATAATATTTTAATCCGTGCCACCGAGGAGCAGGAAGATTCGGAAGCAGAAAAGAAGCCGTTTCTTGATTAATGTTGATTGGAAATGAAAGGAATAATCTATTTTTGTTGGGAGCGGCATACCGGACAAGATACGGCAGGATACCCTTTGTCTTGCTGCAAAAATAGGCGAAACTCAAATGGCTGCGGAATTGACAATGTATGGAAGTTACGCTATAATAAAACGATGTGTAGTCAACCTGTTTGTACGTCTGTTTGGCTATGCAATTAAGAATTTCGGGAGGTATATCCATGGCTGAAACAAAGAAAAAAATTTTAACGTATGAGGGATTAAAAGCGTTAGAAGATGAATTGCATGATTTGAAAGTGAATCGACGTCGTGAAGTTGCTCAGAAAATTAAGGAAGCAAGAGAACAGGGCGATTTATCCGAGAATGCGGAGTATGACGCAGCGAAAGAAGAACAGCGCGACATTGAACTCCGGATTGAGGAAATAGACAAAATACTCAAAAACGCAGAAGTAGTTGATGACGACGATGTTGACGCAAGTGTAATTAATGTAGGTTGCACAGTGAAAATAAAGGATATGGAATTCGAAGAGGAGATGGAATACAAGATTGTAGGTTCCACGGAAGCAAACAGCCTGAAAGGTAAAATCTCCAATGAATCTCCGGTGGGAAAAGCGCTGATTGGCGCACAAAAGGGAGATACTGTAGAGGTAGAGACACCGGTTGGTTTTATTCAATACGAAATTTTGGATTTTCATAAGAACTAAATGATAGAAATGAGGGTAAGAAATCGTGGCAGAAGATATGAATCAGTTATTGAAAGTGAGAAGAGAGAAACTTGCAAACCTTCAGGAAGAAGGCAGAGACCCGTTTGCCATTACGAAGTGTGAGGTAACTCATCATTCGATGGAGATAAAGAATCACTTTGAAGAGATGGAAGGAAAAACGGTAACCGTTGCCGGCCGTATGATGTTTAAGCGTGTGATGGGAAAAGCCTCTTTTTGTAATGTTCAAGATTTGGAGGGTAATATACAGGCCTATGTGGCGCGTGATAACATTGGTGAAGATTCTTACAAAGATTTTAAAAAGTATGATGTCGGAGATATTCTCGCAATTACGGGCGAGGTGTTTAAGACGAAGACGGGAGAAACTTCTATCCATGCGAGTGATGTGATTTTATTGTCAAAGAGCCTGCAAATTCTTCCCGAGAAATTTCATGGTCTGACAGACACCGATATGCGCTATCGTCAACGTTATGTGGATTTGATTATGAATGCGGAAGTTAAGGAGACGTTTGTGAAGCGTTCCAAAGTACTTCGCAGCATCCGTAATTATTTAGATGAGCAGGGATTTATGGAAGTGGAGACGCCAATGCTGGTGGCGAATGCCGGTGGAGCCGCTGCCCGCCCGTTTGAGACACATTTTAATGCCTTGGATGAAGATTTGAAACTGCGCATTTCTTTGGAATTGTACTTAAAGAGACTGATTGTCGGAGGACTTGAAAAAGTCTATGAGATTGGCCGGGTCTTCCGAAATGAGGGACTTGACACGCGTCATAATCCGGAGTTTACGCTGATGGAGCTCTATCAGGCGTATACCGATTATCACGGTATGATGGATTTGACGGAAAATTTATACCGCTATGTGGCAAAAGAAGTAACCGGTTCGGAAGTTTTGCAGTATGGCGAACATACGATGGATTTGTCGAAGCCGTTTGAGCGCATTACGATGGTGGACGCCGTTAAAAAATACGCCGATGTGGATTTCGATGCGATTGCAACGACAGAAGAGGCAAAGGCGCTTGCCAAAGAACATCATATTGAGTTTGAGGAACGCCATGAGAAAGGTGATATCTTGAATCTGTTCTTTGAGGAGTATGTGGAAGAGCATCTGATACAACCTACATTTGTGATGGACCACCCAATTGAAATCTCTCCATTGACAAAAAAGAAGCCGGATAATCCGGAGTATGTGGAGCGCTTCGAGTTCTTTATGAATGGCTGGGAGATGGCAAATGCTTATTCGGAACTTAATGACCCGATTGACCAGAGAGAACGTTTTGAGGCTCAGGAGAAACTGTTTGCTGCCGGCGACGAGGAAGCAAACCATTGTGACGAGGACTTTTTGAACGCCCTGAGTATCGGAATGCCGCCAACCGGAGGTATTGGCTTCGGGATTGACCGCATGGTGATGATGATGACAAACTCGCCTGCGATACGCGATGTACTGCTGTTCCCGACGATGAAAAGTCTTGAGAAGTAAAAAGACTTGAAAACCGCATAAATAAAGCATTTCTTAAATGTTGGATAAAGAATATATAGTGATTTTACACGGACTTTACACGGATTGCAGTTTGTGATGTGTAAAATCGTGTAGAGGGAAGAAAAGACTATCAGCAGTTGCCGGTAGTCTTTTTACTTTATATAGAAAAGCAGTTTAAATTGTTTTTTTTCATTTTGTGGCGTTTTTTCGCAGAATATACAGCTTGTTTAGTACAAGGATTGCGGCAATATTTTTGATTTGAGCGTGTGGCATAAAAGATTTGATTGCAACAATCGCATATACGCCAATGTCCACCAACGCCATTAAAATTTTCGGATTGAAAAAGTATGCATAAATGGTAGACAGATAATTGCATTATATTTTCACATTTTAAACATAAAGACATTTTTTTATAATCCCATTCTGTGATAAATGGGCAAAGGCATGGAGTATATAAATCATGTCTTTTGGAGTTCATTTTTGTTTTAATATAGTCCTTATCACTATCTGATAATAGTGTTTCAATAAATATATCATCATTCCAACATTTAAAAGCAATCATATTTAGAAAATCTGTATGTAGATTATTAAGACCTGACAAAAAAGAACATATTGGAAATGCCATTTGGTTAGTGAAATAAGGTATTCCGCTTATAATTCTTTCCTCTGCATCATTACTTTTACTTTCAACATTTATAAAAATATTACTGGTGCGTTTGTTGTTCCAAAATGGCAAGCCATTTTTACGACAAAAATTCAATATAATGTCCTCTATATCTTCCGATATCAAATCATTAACATATTGTTGATTGGAGGAAAATATATTATTTTTTACGTTATAAATATCTTTATATAATTTTATTAATTGGAAAAGCAAATTGCCATTTTCAGTTTCAACATATTCAAATGAATCTACTGGTTTCTCACCAGAACCGATTATAAATTTTGTTCCAGATTTATCAATTCCACGTTCATAATTCATCCATTTACTCATTTTAACAACTGCTTTTATGCTTGGCGCACACACTTCTGTGTCTTGTCTCGTCAAATTTCCCATTTTTACACATCCTTATATCCTATTGAAGTTTACTGTTTGTTTACCGTTTTGGTTTCATTAAAATTGTAACATGGTTTATAGTGAATTGCAAGACAAGACGAACGTTCACTTGCTTAAAATAACCATGACAGGAGTTGATTAAAATGCTAAAACAACCACAATACGATATTGATAATAATACGATAACGACAAACACTACAGGATTGATGAAAATGCTTGGTTGCGGCAAAGTAACAGCAGTAAAGATAGGAATGGATGCAGAAGCAAAAGTGCAAGTTGGCAAAAGGGTACTTTGGAATTTACCTAAAATCCAAAAGTACATAGACGTGATTTCTCTATAGGGCGGCGATATTATGAAATCTGATTTTAAACTTGCGATACCAGATTTAAATAGGATAGGCATAGTACGAGTAAGCACAGATTTTTATACAGAGCCGAAAAGGAAAGGTACTGTATTTTTCGTGAGAAGTCCGGCAGGAACTGACCGCACAGCTTCACTTGCGTTGTTTCCGAACAGTAACCGCTTTACGGATTTTAGCAATGCCAACTACAGCGGCGATATAATCGGTTTTGTGGCGTATGTCAAAGGGTGTAACCAATGGCAAGCATTGAAGGAATTGCAAGCCTATTACGGACTGACGGACAGCCGGGAGCAGGACAGACAGGAAGCACAGCGGCGCATATTGTTACAGCAACAGGAGGAACGCCGGAAAGAAGAACGTAGACAAGCCTTTTATCGGGCGTTATGGGAGCAAATAGACGATTTAAAGCGGTGGGCGGTAATATACAGTACAGCAATAGAAAAAGAGCTATTTGAGCCATTTTCTGATGAATGGTGTTACTGTCTGAACGAAAAGCAAAAAGTAGAATATCGGTTAGATATTTTGTGTGCGGCAGATTGTCGGGAATATATGAGGTTAAAGCCGTTCCATGAAGATTTACCGAGTGATCGCTATAAATGGCTTTTGGATTGTTTAGCGGTTCTGGCAGAGGGTGGCGCATTTACAGCCACAGAGGAAGAACTGAAAAAGATTAAGGCGCAGGCGGTTTTTGAAGTCCAGAGGAAACCGGGCGTAGAAAGGCGGTGCGTCGTTGAATGGTAACGAAAAAGAAATAAAGCTGCCTAAACTAATCTGCATGGCAGACGTGGAGGAAAAAGAAGCCGAGTGGCTTACGCCTAACTATCTGGCGAGGGCGTGTATAAACATGATGGCAGGGGATGGCGGCAGTGGAAAGACTACTACATGGTGTGGAATTGCGGCAGGAGTATCAGCAGGAACGAGGGTATTTTTTGACGCAGTACCAGAAGAATTTGCAAAATGCGAGCCACAGAAAGTATTGTTTTTCAGTAGTGAGGATTCCGTTGAACATACATTACGGGCGAGATTGAGGAAAGCCGGTGCAAATCTAAACAATATTCTTTCTGTAAGCCTGCAAGATGAATCTTTCGGGGAGATAAAATTTAATAGTCCGATTCTTGAAAAACTAATTGATGAAGTCAGACCAGCACTTATCATATTTGACCCGATACAATCATTTATACCGCCAGATATGCAGATGGGGCAGAGGAACGCAATGAGGAACTGTCTTAATCCGCTTATAGGTTGGGGCGAGAAATACGGTTGTACATTTCTTATCGTTGTACACACGAATAAGCGGCAAGGAGTTTTCGGGCGAAATCGTGTTGCAGATAGTGCGGATATATGGGATATTTCCCGGAGCGTCCTTATTGTTGGACAAACACAGGACGGAAAGCGTTATCTGTCACATGAAAAGTCAAACTACGGAGAGCCGGGAGCAACAGCCATATTTGATATTGTGGACGGCGTGGCAGTATTCGAGGAATATTCAGATAAAAAAGACAAGGATTTTGTGGGCGAAAGGGATTTTGAAACAAGACAAGCACCACAGAGGGCGGATGCCGAACGGTTCATATACGAATTTCTGAAAAATGGAAAGAAGCCAACAGCGGAACTTGACGAAGCGGCAAAGGCGACAGGTATAAGCAAGAACACGCTGAACAGGGCAAAAACGGAACTTAGAAAGCGTGGATTGTTGGGCGGGAAGTCCGAGGGGTTCGGGAATAACAAGGCTTTTTACAGCTATCTTATTGAGAAAACTTTTTAAAGAGTTATTTTTCGTGGGGTAGTAAGCTAGAAAGCTAGTAAAATCAAGGGTTCTACTTATTACGCATGGTGGGGTAGTAAGCAGATTTTGCGTAGTAAGGTATTCCCTTTATTACCCCAAGTTGCGTAGTAAGCGCAGAGCGTATAAAATAAGGTTTTTTCGCTTATTACCCCATTTACTCATACAGTTTATGAACGTGAGGTAGAAAGTAAAGCCAGATAAGTAACCCTTTTTATCTGGCAGACATGGAAAAGGAGATAACATGAAAATAAAAGCATTATCAGAAGTTAAATATTGTTCCCCTACAATCATGTGGTTTTACGATAAATTCAGACCACAGATAGCGGATGTTAGGACGCTACAAGAGAGAAACGGTATTTTGTCGGATATGTCGGAACTGTTTGAAAGAGTGGTTCGAGATGAACCAGATTGCAGAGATCAGTTATCAGAAGTATATCAGTTGCTAAAAAGGAAATGTTGGGAGGCGTTGGCATGACAGAACAAGAGTTAAAACTTGATTATGATATGTTTACAAGTGCGTGGAGGTTCTTCAAAAAATATGCAGTTGTTGAGGATAAAGACAATGACAAATTTTGGGAAGCGGTAGTTGACGAAAGTGGCGCAATATCCAAGCAGTACGGAGAATGTAAGCTGATAATCAATTTAGTGCTTGCAGGTATCACAGAGTTAGAAAGAATGTATAAGGAAAAGAAAGTTGCTGACGAGGGGGCAAAATGCTAAGTCACACGCACAAGGTAACATCAATAAAAAAAGAATGATTTTTTGAGATTTTCAAGAAATTTTCAGAAAGAGAGGTAACGAGTTATGGCAGGAAAATCACCACAGGGGCAGCTAACAGAGATGAACCCGGTCAAGGTAAAAGCAATTATTCACAGTTTGAGGGAGCTTTACGATATGGGAAAGCCAGAAACAAACAGCGAATTGAAAGAAAGGATTGATATGTTTTTCCAGTTTTGTGAGGATTCTAATATCCGTCCGGGCGTTCAAGCGTTATGTACAGCACTACATATCAGCAGAACTACTTTATATCGTTGGTCAAATGGGGAGGATTGCGACAAGGAACGGCAGGAGATTATAGGAATGGCGAAAAGTTTCATTGAGAGTTTTTTAGAGCAAGTGACGCTATCCGGGCAGGTATCGCCGCCAGTAGGTATATTTTTACTAAAAAATTGGTGTTCATATAAAGATACGGTTTCCATTGAGGAAAATATGCCTCATGAAGAAACAAGGCGTGTTTTATCGGTGGCAGAATTACCTAGACTGGATTTAAGAGAAGAAGAATACGAGGGCAAAAGTATTTCAACGCTTCCTTGTCTGACGGACACAGCGGCAGAATAAACATGATAATTAGCGTATGCTTTTAGGCAATTCGTGTAATATGCCGTGTAATACGCAAAGAATCAGCTTAAATAATTCATGAAAACGTGATAAAACAAGGCTTTTACAAGATAGCGTTATTCATTTGAGATAATAGAAGTACATGAAAATTAGAGGAAATAGGGGCAAATAAAACAATGAAAGAATGAGGTAGAAAATGTTAGATAGAGAAATGATTATAAATAATCTGCTTGCGAATTATGGCAAATATGGCGTTACCAGAGCAGAATTAGAACCGATTATAGATGATGGCATACAGAACTATGATTTGTCATTAGAAGCTATCTACAGTGGTTTGAGAATGAGCCTTGCATCTGCATTTAATGAGCATGAGTATTTCTCTTTAGATGATGTAATGGCGATAACCGGGGAGAGCCGGGAAGAACTTTTGCAGAGGATAGAGCAATGCAGACAAGAATTGATAGAAGCAGGAGAAAACCCAGACGAGTATTTCAAGCCTGTAGAGCCACAGAGGGCAGCAGTCTA
>CAJTLS010000045.1 GCA_910577295.1 uncultured Eubacterium sp. | reverse complement strand
TTTTTAGACAATTCTATTTTACCACAAACCAGTGAGGAGTTGTTTTATTTTGTAACAAAAAGAACCCCGCATTTATGCGGGTTCTGGCGTTTCGCAAACGCCTAAGTATATTTGTAAAAGTAAGGAGATGATTGCTATGATAATGACAAAGGTAGAAATTGATGTGCCGGAGGAAATTGTACCACACTGATTATTTCGCTGATGAAAGCAGGACAGTTAGAATTGTTGTAGAAACTGTTTAGTGTTGTCTATATACCAGAGGCAGTATATCGGGAATTGACAGAGAATGAAACATTTTTTAAGAAGTAAGAATGGTACAAGAGTGTGAATTTCTTTATGTGGAAGAAGTGGACAATCATAAATCCGTTACCATATCGCGGAATTTTACCGAATTAGATGCCGGGGAAAGTGAAGCAATCATTTTGGCGGATGAAAGCATTCGGATGTATTGTTGATGGACGAGCATAAGGGTAGGCAAGTTGCTAAAAAGTTGGGGATAACGATTACTGGTACAATCGGAATTTTGACACAAGCATTTGATGAGGGGATGCTTGTCTGTTTGTAACAAATGTATTTGGAGTTTATATGTAGCAATCACGGGTAGTTGTAAAACAACTGCTAAGAAAAGGAAATTAATGTTGACAAAGAAATGATTTTATATAGAACAGGAAGGATAGGTATTGTATGTTGGAGGAAAAGATAGAAGGATATCGTGAGGGAATTGTTGTCAAAGAAGCGTTAGCAGATTGGAACTGCCATGTGGCGGCGATCAATGAAAAGGAAGTGTTCCGCTATATTGAAATATTCTGTGAAAACGGGGTGTGCTATTATGTGTACGAGGATGAAAAAGGCTACGCCCTGTTTGAGAAGAATTTTATGAGTAACCGCTTTACATCCTATCACGAGTTCTGGACAACGGACGAATTGGCAGTGGAGCAGCGTGGAGCTCTCGAATTAAAATATTATGTCAGACATGACGAAAATGTATATCGGTTTACTCCGTTAGCGACTGCCAGAGAGCTGCTCAAAGAATATGAGCAGTTTCCTGTGCGCATTACCGTACTGGGGCAATATGACGGGGAGGCGAAAGTTGAATAGGGGAGTTGCAACTTTAGGGCCTTTTGAATCGTATCTTCTATATAAAGGAGGAGATTAGTGCGAAAAATAAGCTCGATAGCTTATTTTTCGCACCGCTATTTGTGCCGAAGCGCCACAAATAGTATTGATGTACAGAGCAAAAACAGCTCCGCTGTTTTTTGCTCGTACTTCCTCCGCTGCGCTTTGGAATGGAGGAATTTTATGAGAAGAAAAATTGCAAATGGAATTGTTGTCTTTATGCTTTTAGCAGTATGCGGCATATTTACCGGAGTGAGAGAGGGAAAAGCGGTAACATGGGACAAAAAGAAAACCTACACTGTCACAAAGGGGAAATTTAAGTTTTATGCCCATTTGTCCAAGGACAAAAAGAAGAGTTGGGTGTACTTAGTGAAGACAAAGAAGAAAAAGGCTTCACCGACAAGCCTGAAGTTTCCAAAGAAAGTTAAAAAGGCCGCTGTGACGCGTATTGGGGCGGACATGTCAATCATGGGCGATGGTGATGACGAATTTTATAAGAACATATTTGACATATGGGTGGAGTATGCACATGGGGTTGACGGTTATTGCAGGGCAAACAGTAAAATCAGGACAATGTCACTGCCGTCTACGGTAACAAAAATTGACTATACTTCTTTTAGTGGGATGAGTGCGCTGACGAAAGTCAAGATACCGGATAAGGTTAAAGCTTTGCATGCAGAGACATTTTATGGCTGCAAGAAACTAAAAGAGGTAAAACTGCCGAAAAGTCTGTCATCATTTTCCAATTATTTATGTTTTGACGATTGTCCGAAACTGGACAAAGTGACGCTGTCGCGCAAAAATAAGAAATATACGGTGAGTAACGATATACTGATGTCAAAAGATAATAAAACTTTGATTTGGGCAATCCCAAAGAAAACAAACATTACTGTTCCTGATACGGTGCAGACAATTGAAAGCGGAGCATTTTTTAATTCTCAAGTTAAAAACATAGAGCTAGGAAAATATGTAACAAATCTAAAGAGAGACAGCATATCGGGAACAAAAATAGAGACTATTACTGTCGATGAAATGAATCCAATCTATGCTGTGGACGGTCAGTGTATTTACAGTAAAAAGGACGCTTCTTTCGTTGTCGGTATCGCAAAGAATGCACAGCTTGCCATTTCGGATAAAGTAAAAAAGCTGACGGGAGCCTCCTCGCTTTGCGGTTCGCTGAGTGAAGACAGGCAGTTGTATTTGCTGGATATTCCGGCGAGTGTCATCTGGCTTGGGAAAAATTGGGATGAAGTGCTTTCTGTAAGTGGGTTGGCGAAAGTATATTTTCGTGGCGCTACGCCCCCGCAGGTAGAAAAAAAGGGAGGCTATTATGCCGCCTCGCTTCCAGTTTTTTGTGATATCTATGTACCAAAAGCTTCACTGTCTGTTTATAAAAACTGGTATAAAAAGCTTGACCTTTATGAGTATACGGAAAAAGAAGAATGGCATACCTTTTAGAGTAAAAGCAGGAGGAAAGAGATGAAGAAAAAACAAATGATTGCCGTAGCATTGACAGCGGCGCTGTTATTTAGTCAGGCAGATATGGTGCAGGCAAGAAGCGCTAATACTCAAATTTTATCGTCCGACCGTACAGAGATAGCAGAAAATTGCATGGAAGCAGGTGTGGAAGGAGAATATATTACGGAGGCAGAGGCAGTGTTGGAGCGCATCAATGCGATTCGGCAGGAGGCCTGTCAGGAGGGAGTTCCCAACCCTCAAAATCCATCGCAAGTGCTCACAATGAATGATTATAAACCGATGCAGTGGTCGTCGGATTTGGAATATGTGGCGCGCATTCGTGCGGCCGAAGCCAGCATTGTACCCGACCATATAAGAACGAGCGGAGCAAGTTGTTTCGATATAAATTCTCCGAATCATGTTTCCGGCGGTGCGGAAGTTCTCGCTTGGAATTTTTCGAAAACTATGCTGTTCGGCGTCAATCAGTGGTATGAGGAAAAGAAAGACTGGGTCAGTCAAAATGCATCGGCAGTTACGGGACACTATACGAGTATGATTAATCCCCGCAATATCTATGTTGGAGTGGGAACGTTTTATTCCGCAGACGGAGTTTTTCCAAACAGTACGTGCGGCAGGTTTGCAAGCGGAGGAGAAACGGACGGGTCTTATATGCCGCCGGTTGCGGATGCCATTCAGAAAATACAGCTCCAGACAAGTTTTTTGAAACAGACCGCTATAAAACAGGACTATATTATATCTGGAACTTCCGGCAGCCGGTTAGCCGTAGGAGACAGAAGACAATATTCTTTGCGTGCGGTAACCTCCTATCAGGGAAGTGACAGTAGTGTTATTCTTTTGGGAAATCAGACATGGACATCTTCGGATTCCTCGGTACTGGAAGTCAACTCTACAGGTGTAGTATCGGCAAAGAAAGGCGGCTCTGCCACAATAACAGCAAGGGCTGGAAGTCTTACATCGAGTTTTTCCATCACCGTAGAAAAAGGAGTGCAAACGTCCGCAGATTCTTCCAAAGAGGTGAAGTCCGGTGATACAAACGGCGGAACGGGGAATAAGAAAAGTAAAGTAATAATGAAAAAAACAAAGCTGAAATCTGTCACAGCCGGCAAAAGAAAACTGGCTGTCCGTTGGAAAAAGGGTGCGAAAAATGTAATGGGATATCAATTACAGTGTGCAGCGAATAAGAAGTTTAAGCGAAAAACAACGAAAACTCTTACCATCAACGGGCGAAAAAAGACGAAAGCGACAATAAAGAAATTAAAGGCAAAAAAGAAATATTATGTGCGCATTCGAACCGTTGGCAAAGAGAAGAACGGGAAAAAGTATTATTCTGCTTGGTCGGCGGTAAAGAGTAAAATTGTAAAATAGTATAACGAATACTAAATATTTGAAAGGACTTTACAGATGGGTAAAAAGGTAAGAGCATTTCTGAAGAGGAAAGATATTGAGATTTCTGCGAAGAGATACGGTGTCGATGCCATGGGAGCAATGGCGCAGGGATTGTTTGCTACGCTGCTGATAGGAACGATTTTGAATACGCTTGGAACGCAGTTCCATATTCCTTTTTTGACGGCGGCTCTTGCTAAAGTTAATGGCACGGCATATACGGCAGGAGATTTGGCCGCCGCCATGAGTGGGCCGGCGATGGCTGTTGCCATTGGCTATGCACTGAAATGTTCTCCGCTTATCCTGTTTTCACTGATTACTGTTGGTTTCTCAGCAAATGCGCTTGGAGGTGCAGGCGGGCCACTGGCGGTATTAGTTATTTCTATTTTATCGGCAGAAGTGGGAAAGGCAGTATCTGGAGAGACGAAGATAGATATACTCGTTACGCCGCTGGTGACAATTGGCAGCGGCATAGCGCTTTCTGTTTGGTGGGCGCCGTATCTTGGCCTCGCTGCCATGAAAGCGGGTGAGGTGATTATGTGGGCCACAGGCTTACAGCCATTCTGGATGGGAATACTCGTCTCGGTTTTTGTAGGTATTGCACTGACGCTCCCGATTTCTTCCGCAGCCATCTGTGCCGCGCTGGGACTGACCGGACTGGCAGGCGGGGCGGCGTTAGCGGGTTGCTGTGCGCAAATGATTGGCTTTGCCGCCATTTCATTTCGCGAAAACCGTTGGGGAGGCGTTATCTCGCAGGGGATCGGTACATCAATGCTGCAGATGGGGAATATCGTCAGAAATCCGCGCATATGGATAGCCCCTATCGTAACTTCCGCTATTACAGGGCCAATTGCCACCTGTCTGTTTCATCTGGAGATGAACGGAACGCCGGTTTCTTCCGGTATGGGTACTTGCGGTTTCGTCGGACAGATTGGTGTCTATAGCGGCTGGCTTCAGGAGGTGGTAAACGGCAGCAGGGAGGCAGTCACTATTTTCGATTGGGCCGGCCTGCTTGGAGTATCGTTTGTCCTGCCTGTTTTGCTATGTGTTCCCATCCATGAAATGGTGCGAAGATTCGGCTGGGTAAAGGATGGGGACATGAAACTGTAATATACGATTCTATTGTGTCGGGGCCGGTGTATCAGATGGTGTGGTTGTCGGGTCTGTGTACTTGTCCGGATTTACAGGGTGTTTATCTGAGTCATCCGGTGGAATCACCGGATTATTTTTCTTTTTCGGTAAAGTATTCGCGCGCTGTACCGCACTGTCAAAACTTTTCTTATAGGAATTGTATTCGCCGTATCCTTTTAGCTTTCGGATGGCAGCTTTGCCGTCCCGAATAAGCGCTTTTGTAGTAGAAGTTAAATATTTTCGCTTCTTAAGCGTATCGATGTACCATTTCGCTTTCTTCAGACGATTTGCTTTAAGTGTACTGTTTGCCCGGTCGGACGAATCTTCAGCGTCTACTTTTTGCTGTTTTTGTCTTCGCTCAATTTCCGATTCTCTTTCTTCCTCAATTACTTTCTGCCATTTCTCTTTTACAACGGAAATCAGAGAATTATATTTTTTGGCAGCCCGTTCCGTATAAGGAGTTTGTTCGTATTCATCCGGTATTTTGTGGATGACGGCCATCACTTTGTCATACTCGGTTTCGAAAGCACTGGCCGATTTTATATCGTCTATTTTATACTTCTCAAATGCGGTAACGGCCTTACCAGCTGCTGATTTTGCGGCGGATAGCTTATATTCTTTTTCCCAGACGGATTTTCGGCTGTCATTTTGCTGCGAGTAGTAATCATACCCGTGAGGACGCTGACTGTAGTAGCGCTTCTTATCAGAATAAGAAATTTCGCGGGAAGAATCCGTGAGATTACCGCCGGATATACGGCGCAATTCAATCGTATTCGGTATTTCAAAGTTTTGCGGTTCTTTATTTTTATGGACGTCATTCATAAATGCAGACCAGATGCGCAGAGGATAGGTATTTCCATACATACCTGGCATTTTGCGCGGAGTATCGTAGCCAATCCATACGGCAGTTGTATAGTAGGAACTAAAGCCGCAGAACCATGCATCCTTATTGCTGCTTGTAGTACCTGTTTTGCCTGCATAAATCTGATTGTCGTTATATCCAGAATGTCCGGTACCGTAACCTTCCTGAAAGGTTCCCTGCATAATATCTTTCATGATGAAAGAAGTGTCCGCCGAAAAAACTTCGCTCTCACTGTCTTCCAGCTCCGGCGTCTCGTAAATGGTGCCGTCGGTTTCGTGTACGATACTTACCAGACATGTGCGGGAACTCATTTTGCCATTGTTTTCCAATGTGGCGTAGCCGCGGCACATATCGTGGATCGTCACGCCGTGGGTAAAACCACCGAGAGATATGGCGGGAGCGGAATTATCGGCAAAGGAAAGCGAGGAAAAATGCAGCTTGTCCAAATATTCTAAAGAGATTTCCGGCCCGACATCTTTAAACACCTGAAATGCCACGGTATTGATACTTCTTGCCAGCGCCTCACGGACAGAGACATTGCCGCGGTAACGACCGCCGCTGTTTGACGGACTGTAACTTTCCTTATTCGTATCGTCCCAATATACCTTTTCGTCACAGTAAATTGTGGAACCGTTAATAATACCGTTATCAATAGCGGGTGCATAATCCAACAATGGCTTGATGGTAGACCCCGGCTGTCTCTTAGATAGAAAGGCGCGGTTATACTGGTCGTTTTTCGTACGGCCGCCGACTACGGCGACGACAAATTGAGTTTCGTTATCAATGCACATAGCGGCGCTTTGCAAGGCGTATTTCTTTGTTTTCTTGTCTTTCTCTGTAAAGGTGGCAAGATTTTTGGAAACCGAATCCTGTAATTTCTTTTGCAATTTTGGGTTCAGCGAAGTGTATAGCTGATAGCCGCCGGCGCGGATTTCAGCCGAGTGTTTGCGGTATTCCGCGGAATATTTCTTGTCGTATGCTTTTTGCTCTTTTTGTGTCTTGAACGTGTATTGGAACGGAAAATCATTTTGTTTCATAAGTTGGATTGCGGCACAGTCAATGGCATAACTTACCATATAATTTTCGGAGGAAGCTTTTGTATCCAAACCGACAATCGTAATTTCTTCTTTCTGTGCTTTGTTAAATTCTTTCTCTGTAATATAATTCTGCTCCAGCATATGTTCAAGAACCTGCTTCTGCTTTTCCTTGGCCAATTTCATGCTGGCAATTGGATTATAGTTGTTAGGACTGTTGGAAATACCGCATAACATCGCAGCCTGAGCAAGCGTTACGTCTTTGGCGGAACAGCCGAAGTAGAATCTGCTTGCCGTCTCTACGCCGTAACAACGGTTGCCGTAATAGTTACTGTTGCAATAAAACTCCATTATATCCGCTTTATTAAATTTGCGCTCCAGAGCAGGAGCCAGAAGTACTTCCGTCATTTTACGGGAAAACGTCTGTTCCTGTGAGAGAAAATTATTTTTAATGACCTGTTGGGTAATGGTGCTTCCCCCTTGACGGATTTCCCCATCGTGGCTGATGAGGGAAATGCCGGCGCGGAAAATGGATTGTAAATCGACGCCGCCGTGCTGCATGAATTTTTTGTCTTCGGTAGCAATGTAGCCGTTCTGTATGTAATGTGAAATTTTATTTATCTTTACATATTTATAAGAACCACTGTCGATTTCTCCTATCTTTTTTCCGTTGGTATCATAAATTACCGTATTGGAAAACATGTGGAAACTATTCTCATTCAAATTGGATAATTTTTCATATGCCTGTGCGCTGGCATCTTCGTACATTGGAAGAAATTTCGCATAGAGAATGCCGCCGGTAATTCCGCACACGATAAGAATTAATAAAAAGATATTGAGAATTATTTTTGAAAACCGAAGAATAAACGAGAGAAAATAGTAAATGACAAGAAAAGGAAATGCGATGATTCGACAGATAATATCGAAAACGCGGCTCTTTTCTCTCCATTCTTTCCATTTTTGTCTCATAGGTTGTCCTCCCTTTCAAACTTTTTTGCCAATCGGTAAGTACGAATCCGGCGAATAAGGTTATAGATACAAACAGCTTCGAGAACAAGCAGCAGCCAATTCAATAAATTTCGGAAAAAGTGTACTTCAAATAGGCTGTTGGCCGGTGCATAGGTGTTGACATGCAGAGTCAGCGCAGTTCCCGGTTCACGAGACAGACCAAACAACGGTTCTAAAAAGAAATACTTCTTTTCCGTGTATTGTTGCCCGTGAAATTGATAAGTCACTTCAACTTTCGGAATCAACAAGAGAAATTCATCGGTAGTCTGCTGCACTACGGTAGCAGTAACCGTCTCATAGCTGCTTCGGTTCAGTAGGTAACAGAAAGCATTTATATTCATGAATAGCATTAACATAACGAGAAATAGAAACATAACAATTCGTGATAAAATGGCAGGCGGTTTTGGTTTGCGCTGCTTCTGCTTTGTATTGTCTTTGCTCATAAATATCCCTTCTTAATTTATAAATATGTTTGTATCGGTATGATACTTTTTTATCTTATAGGAAAGTGTGTCCTGTGCGGAGCGAAAAAGTGTTCTTTTGGAGCGGCGTGTATTTTAATCGCCGCTTTTTTATTATACTAAAAAAAGGGACAGAATACAATGCTAATGTTTTTGCGACGTTATGTCGATATTTTTTATAGATACCCATGATTGGCTGCATTGAAAAGGAGTTCAGTGCAGGTGTCAAAATTTATTCAAGGAGGAATGAGTATGAGTATAGCATCTAATGTAACAGGACAGTGCGCAGCTTCCGCGGCGGCTTATGAAATACAGAAAGCCGAACAGAGGACGGAGAAGAAGACCCGGGTATACGGGCAGACGATTGGGAAACCGCAGTTGAGTGAGAAAGCGCAGAAGTATTATGAAGAGTTGAAGAAAAAATATGGCGATATGGATTTTATTCTTGTCAGCTCGGATATGAAAGAGGTTGCCAAGGCGCAGGCAGGTAAATACGGAAAGCCGAATCGTACGGTTGTATTAATTGATGAAGAAAAAATTGAGCGCATGGCTGAGGACGAATCTTATCGAAAGCAGTATGAGGGCATTTTGAGCAACGCAAGGAATAAGATTACACAGATGAAAGAAACACTGCAAAAGACCGGAGCGAAAGTAAAATCGTTTGGTATACAGGTAAATGATAATGGAACCGCTACGTTATTTGCTACATTGGAAAAAGGCCGTGAAGCGCAAAAAACCAATATGGAGAAGCGCGCTGCCAGAAAAGCGGCACAGCGGAAAGCCGACAGGAGAGCGGAAAAGAAGGAAAAAGCAGAGGAAGCGTTGGCTTCAAGGAGAGATAAAAATAGAACGGACGATGTGGAAGACGAAGATACGATAACATTTTCGGCCGATTCGATGGAAGAACTGCTGCGCAAAGTAAGCGACTATATGTTTATGCAGCGAAGTGATATGGTGCAGACGGATGAAGAGAAGAAAGTCGGACAAAGCTTTGACTTCCGAGGCTAGATGGTGCACATTCTGCTGTTTTGTTTGTCTGATAAGTAACATTGGTTAGCCTGACGGTGACGAGTTGAAACCGACTTGTCACCGTCAGTTTAGATTTTATTTTGTAAGCGTGCCACGGATGTAAACGCTTTTGGATGGAGGAAAAGTATGGCAAGAAGACCTATGAGAGAGAAAGAAGCAATTATTATATCCGGTGTGCTGGGGTTGGTAATTTTACTATTAGCAAGTCCGTTGTGGGCGCCGATGATATGGAATACACCCGAAGCAAAAAGTCCGCAGAGTGTATCCGGCGGAGGCCTCAAAGGAACGGATAAAGAGAAGAAAGAGAAGCCTCAAAAAGAACTTCCGGTTGTGGACGAAACAGGATTGATGTTAAAAACCCGAATTAATCCGCCGGACGGCTATCAGAGGACAGAAGAAGAAAAGGATAGTTTCGGTGAATTTGTGAGAAACTATGCAGTAAAAAAGGCTACAGGTGTAGTGAAGTATTGGGATGGGCAAAAAAAGGAAGATACAGATAAAAACATTGTTCAGGCCGTGTTTAAGCTGCCGATGGAAAAAGAGGATTTACAGCGTTCGGCAGGCGCCGTAATAAGAATGTATGCGGAATACTTCTGGGCGCAGGGCGATTATGATAAAATTTCATTTCAATTGATAAACGGATTTCAGGCAGATTATTCTAAATGGAAAGAGGGGTATCGCATCCGTACCAGTGCGGCAGGCTCCGTGTGGGCAAGTGGCGGCAGTGAGGATGACTCGAAAGAAAATTTTAAAAAATACCTCCATACCGTTTTGACGTACACTTCGGCGGCGTCGATGAAGAAAGAGAGTAAAAAGGTGAAGAAACAGGATATTCGAATTGGAGACATTCTTTTACAGGATGGTACTTCGCCGGAGGTGGCAATGGTTGTCGACGTGTGTGAAAATACGCAGGGGCAGAAAGCGTTTTTGCTTGCTAAGGGAGGAAAACCGGCACAGCAGTTTTATCTGATGAAAAATCCGGCAAATGAGAATGATCCATGGTATTATGTCGATGAGATGACATATCCGTTGAAAACTGCGGACGGCGACTTTGCGAAAGGGAGTTTGCGGCGTCTGCCTTATCTGGAGGACAAACAGACAACACCGCAGTGAGGAAATGATTTCATATTTTTGAAAAATTAGTAAAAAACAGTTGAAGTATATAGGTTCTGACTATATAATGAATAGCGTATAAATAAAAAATGTAAGCGTTTTTATATACGCGGAAATGAGGATTGTTATGAGCGAGATGTCTTGTCTGGAAAAGCAGCCGTTGTGCAACGAGATGTTAGAAAAAATGAATGCCTATTGGCGTGCTGCAAATTATTTGTCTGCGGGGCAGTTATACCTGTTGGATAATCCATTGCTTCGCAAGGAATTGACAATGGAACATGTGAAGAAAAAAATTGTAGGCCATTGGGGAACCGTTCCGGGGCAGAATTTTGTGTGGACACACTGTAACCGTGTAATCAAACGTTATGATTTAGATATGATTTATATTTCCGGTCCCGGACATGGCGGCAATTTCCAAATTGCTAATACTTACATAGACGGTACATATAGCGAAGTTTATCCGAATATCTCTCAGGATGTCGAGGGAATGAAAAAAATGTTTAAGCAGTTTTCTTTCCCAAGCGGAGTACCAAGTCACTGTGCGCCGGAGACGCCGGGGTCGATTAACGAGGGAGGCGAGCTTGGTTATTCCGTAGCTCACGCATTTGGAGCAGTATTTGACAATCCGGATTTGATTGCAGTTCCGGTTGTTGGTGACGGAGAGGCTGAGACCGGCCCGCTTGCTACTTCATGGCAATCAAATAAATTTTTAAATCCAATTAATGATGGAGCAGTTCTTCCAATCCTTCATTTGAATGGTTATAAAATCAGTAATCCAACCGTATTTGCCCGTCTTTCCCATGAGGAAGTTGAGAATTATTTTAAGGGATGTGGTTGGGAGCCTCATTTTGTTGAGGGAAGCGATGCAATGACGATGCACAAACTGATGGCAGAGACAATGGATTTGTGTATAGAAAAAATTAAAGAAATTCAGAAAAATGCTCGTGATAATAATGACGCTGCAAGACCTAAGTGGCCGATGATTGTTTTGCGTACACCAAAGGGATGGACCGGTCCGAAAGAAGTTGACGGACTTCAGATTGAGGGTTCATTCCGGGCGCATCAGGTACCGATGTCTATGGAAAAGCTGGAGCATTTAGATTTACTGAGAGAGTGGCTGCTCAGCTATAAGCCGGAAGAGCTGTTCAATGAGGATGGCAGTGTGAAAGAAGAGATTGTTGACATGGCGCCGAAAGGGGATGCCCGCATGGGAGCAAATCCACACGCCAACGGCGGTTTGCTGCTAAAAGACCTTCGTCTTCCAGACTTCCGTGAGTATGGCTTGAAAGAAGTCATTCCGGGAAAAACACAGGCACAGGATATGATTGAGCTTGGCGCATATATTCGCGATATCTTTAAGTTAAATAAAGAAAATAAAAACTTCCGCATCTTCGGGCCGGATGAGTCTATGTCAAATCGTCTGTATTATGCATTCGATGCCGAAAACCGCGCATGGAATGCGGAAATGTATGACAATGATGATTGTCTGGCGCAGGACGGACGGATTATGGACGGTATGCTGTCAGAGCATATGTGCGAGGCTTGGCTGGAGGCTTATCTTCTGACCGGACGCCACGGGTTCTTCGCCTCCTATGAAGCGTTTATCCGCGTTGTCGATTCGATGGCAGCACAGCATGCAAAGTGGTTGAAAGTTACCAATCAGCTTTCATGGAGGCAGCCGATTGCTTCACTGAACTTCATTTTGACTTCGAATGTATGGCAGCAGGATCACAACGGTTTTACACATCAGGACCCTGGTTTTCTTGACCATTTGGCAAATAAAAAAGCTGATGTGGTTCGCATGTATCTGCCGCCGGATGCCAACTGTTTGTTATCCTGTTTTGACCACTGTGTGAAGAGTAAAAATTATGTCAATGCCATTGTTGCGTCAAAACATCCGAGTAAGCAGTGGCTGACAATGGAGCAGGCAGTAAAACATTGTACGCAGGGAATTAGCGTATGGGAGTGGGCTTCCAACGACCAGAACGAAGAGCCGGATTTGGTTATGGCCTGCTGTGGCGATACGCCGACACTGGAGACGCTCGCCGCTGTCACTATTCTTCGAGATGCGATGCCGGATTTAAAGATTCGCGTTATCAATGTCGTTGATTTGTTTAAACTGGAATCGGACAGCAAACATCCGCATGGTCTCTCTGACCGCGAGTACGATGCTCTGTTTACGAAAGATACGCCGGTAGTCTTTGCTTTCCATGGCTATCCGACGCTGATTCATGAGTTGACATACGAACGTGCGAACAAGAATGTTTCCGTTCATGGTTATCTGGAGGAAGGTACGATTACGACGCCATTCGATATGCGTGTGCAGAATCAGATTGACCGCTTCAACTTAGTAAAAGATGCCATTATGCATTTACCACAGCTTGGCAACAAAGGTTCTTATCTCATCCAGCAGATGAATGATAAGCTCGTAGAACATAAGCAGTACATTGCCGAGTACGGTCAGGATTTACCGGAAATTCGCGATTGGGAGTGGCATACAAATTAAAAATTATTAATGAGAAGAAAATATATCGGGGGGACTTCGTTTGCGGGGTCCCCTTTGAAGCATGCAAAGTGCTGACGAGGGAGAGGGGGATGATTTCGATTAAAATAGAAGCAATTGGCCATATTAGAAGTGATTTTCCCGAAAAGTTTGGTATTCCCAGACAGAGCGGGCTGGTAGATAAATTAGAAGCGGTTGTCGTATTTGATTTGCCATATCGAAATGAGGATGCGCTTCGCGGTTTGGAGGGATATTCTCATATCTGGCTTTTGTGGGAATTTTCTGAAAATATCGGGAGAGACTGGTCGCCAACCGTGCGTCCTCCCCGTTTGGGAGGAAATGAGCGTGTGGGAGTTTTTGCCACACGTTCTCCATTTCGACCGAACCCGATTGGTCTCTCTTCGGTTCGTCTTCTCGGGATTGAAAAGCACGATAAATGGGGAGTTGTTCTTCGGGTAGCGGGAGCTGATTTGCTAGATGGCACGCCGATATATGACATCAAACCGTATTTACCGCATATTGACAGCCATCCAGAGGCGGCAGGAGGCTTTGCCGCAGAGGTAAAAGAATACCGATTGGAAGTGGAATGTCCACAACGTATGCTGAAAGAGCTGCCGGAGGGAAAACAGGACGCTCTGCTGGAAATTTTGGCAAATGACCCCCGTCCAGCGTATCACGACGAATGCATGCGGGTTTATGGCATGAAGTTTGCCGGATATGAAGTGAAGTTTCGGGTGGAAAATGGAATCGTTTATGTAAAAAGCATTGTCAGAGAGGGGAACGGATAAAGTAAATA
>CAJTLS010000044.1 GCA_910577295.1 uncultured Eubacterium sp. | reverse complement strand
TATCAATGTATCTTATATCAGTTTTTTGAGTTTACACAAAACTTGAAAGTCTCTCCTTTCTGTTAGTCCTTAAATCTTAAAACATTGTTTCGATTTCTGATAAGTCGATAGCAAAAGTTGACAATTTCAGTTTTGCTATTTTTAACTGCCTTTCAAGTTCCTTGTTTTCAGCTTTTTCGTCCGCCTTAATTCTCATCAGATTAACGTAATTATCAATCGCCATTTGCTTTTGTTCTTCCAGTGTCATTTCTTCGCTCATTTTTTCTCCTTTCCCCTAGAGGTTTCGCTTGCCTTCCACCTTATCGGTTATTGTAAATAGGTTTCCCTCTCTACAATTACAATTATACACTAATATAGTGTATATGTCAACACGTTTCAAACGAAATATTTAATTTTATCGCTATCGGAAATCTCAAAATTTATAATTTCTTCTGGTTTCTTTCGGAGCATAACACATATAGCGTCTAATGCGTTCATTGTAATAGGCTTTCCTGCTCTAATGTTAGCTATCGTTGTTTCGCTCAAATACTTGTTCTTTCTTAAAATATAAGTCGTGTATCCCTTGTTTTTCAATTCTTCCAGTATATCTATTTTATAGTTAATCAATTTTTATCCTCCTTTCTTTGCGAAAATCATAACATAAATCAAAATAAAAATCAATCTGAAATATACATCAATAAAAATCATTTTTTTGTTGAAACATACATTAATATAATGTATACTATAACCATGGCAAGAAACAAGAATAAACCAAACAGGAGGGAACAGGTATGACAATCAGCGAACAGAACATTGTAAAAAGATGGAATATGATGGCAAGTAAGGATTTAGGAGTGGATAGGAATGTTGAGGCAAGAGGTTTTTCAGAACTTTTTTTCAATGTGTTTGAAAAGGGATATACACAAGTAAAAGGAACAAAATATATAAATCCAATAATCAGAGGATTTGCATTCAGTAACAGAAATTTAGAAATAAGCGTTGTTGAATGCATTGACCTAAACTATATTAATATTGACAAAAAAGCCGCAATGGAATTGGATTATTATTTGATGAATAACCTTGATTGGTTCGACAGATATCAATACGCATTAGGAATTTAGCTGTTGCGGCGGCTCAAGAAAGTCCATTAAGACGCAAGCGTCCGGCATAATATGAAAGTTGATTTGTATATACCTTACCGAATACAGATAACCAGTTTGGACAAGTTACATTTTTGCCGTCGCAGTATTGGGTGAGAATAGGCTGCTCAACATTTGGTCTGGACAAATAGTTGCTGAAAATTTCATCCACTACGCGGGAAATACTATCAAAAATGTTACGATTCGGAATCCATTTATGGTCGTAAGCCGTTGAGGAAGTTATTGTAAAGTCATAGCCTTTATTCCGATACCACTCCGTATACACGCGATTCAGCGTAAAAGATTGAATGGCGAGAATATTTGCCTGCAAAGTTGATTCCGGCCAAGTCGAATAGATTTCACTGCTTGCTACGTTTTTGATGTAGTCTTTAAATTTTACATAATAGTCTTTAGCGCTGCGGTCGGACGGGGGGCCATTGTGGACAACGACATATTCCGGTATGACAACGCGGCTGAGGACGATTTCACCGGTTTCTTCCACAGTCTTAATTTCATTTTCAGGAATTTTCGGCGGATAATCCCCCCATAGGGTGTGGTCAGGTATGACAAACAGCTCGGCGCTGTCCGGTTCGCCGGTTGCCACCGGAAGCAGGCTGGCTTCCTGGATAGCGGTTTCTCCCGAAAATATTTCTGCTCCGTTGATTTCTACCGTCTCAAAGCCGGGGGCGCTGATATAGATTGTATATTCTGAATAGGGTTTATTGGCGCCCGGTTCCATACTATATTCGAGAGGAGGCGCTTCCAGCTCAATGTCATTTAATTGACCTTCCTGATTTGTATTGGATTGTTCAATCGTACGTTCCGGTTCGTTTTCCGAAGTAATGCGCACGGTGGCGTCAGAGATTGGATAATTTGTGTTTTCTGACACTACATGAATATTTAATTTTCCAAATTCCATAGATATCCTCTTTTTGGACATAGATTACTATAATATATGAAAAAAATGTGAAATGTTACGCCGGGCACTTGACATTTTAAAAAGAAATTATATAATTAACATGCTAATGATTAATTATTAAATGATTAATTTATAGATACTGATTCGGGAAAGGAGCAGATAAATGGAGCGGGAAGAAATCCTGACAACAAGAGAAGTTACACATCAAATGATTGTAACAAATCAGATGCATCGGCGTACGTTGGAGTGTAATTTAGAGGGAACGGGGATTCATCGGGCACAGCATCGTTTGCTTATGACATTGGCGAAAAAGTCTTTTGTATCGCAGGTTGAGCTTGCCCAATATTTAGAAGTATCGCCGGCGACAATTGCGGTATCGCTGAAGGCATTGAAGAAAGCAGAGTTAATTAAGAAAACCGCAAAAGAAGAAGATAACCGCATTAATTTTGTGGAATTAACAGATAAAGGGCGCAAATTGGTAGAGGATAGCTGCGGCTTTTTTGATGCACTGGACGAACAGATGTATCAGGGATTTGAGCAGGAAGAATTGAACCAATTATATGATTTTTTTGGGCGCATGTACAATAATATGGAACAGATGGCGAAAAAGAGATGGAAAGGAGATAGTCGTGAAAAATAGTATGAAACGATATAAAAAATATGTAAGTCCATACAAAGCTGCTTTTATCTTAGGGCCGATTTTTATGATTGTCGAGGTCATCGGTGAAGTTGTTTTGCCGAAATTAATGTCAATGATAATTAATTATGGCTGTGGAGAGGCAGAGGGAGTGGCTGCCAAAGGTACGGGGTATATACTGGGTATCGGGGCAGTTATGCTTGTGACGGCGTTGCTTATGATGCTGGGAGGTGTTCTGGGGGCTTATTTTGCCATTAAGGCATCGGTGAATTTTGCGGCCGATTTGAGAAAAGATGTGTTTGGCAAAGTACAGAACTTCTCTTTTGCCAATATAGAAAAATTTTCTACAGGTTCATTAGTGACGCGTCTGACGAACGATATTACCAACTTGCAAAATGTTCTGGCCATGGCGCTGCGGATGATGCTGCGGGCGCCCGGTATGCTTGTTGGCGGCCTGATAATGGCATTTGTCATGAACTGGCGGCTGGCGTTGGTATTCTGCGTTGTCATTCCGCTGCTGCTTATTTCACTCGGACTTGTGATGAAAACGGCATTTCCTAGGTTTGATGTCATGCAGACAAAGATAGACGGACTCAATTCGCGCATTCAGGAGAATATTACGAACCAGCGTGTTGTCAAATCTTTTGTTCGGGATGATTTTGAGAAAGAGACATTTGAAAAGGCAAGCGAAGATTTGAAAGATAAAACGCTGCGTGCGATAAAGGTTGTTATTTTGACGATGCCGATTATGACGTTGGCGATGAATGTCACAATCATAGCCGTCGTCTGGTTTGGCGGGCAGCAGATTCTTGTCGGCGATATGCCGGTTGGCGATTTGACGGCTTTTACTACATACGTTATACAGATTTTGATGTCGTTGATGATGATGTCTATGATAATGATTCAGGGTTCCCGTGCCCTTGCTTCGTCCAAGCGTATTCTTGCCGTGCTGGAAACAAAAATTGATTTGAATGACGATGAGGCATCGCAGAAAGAGAGAACGGTTGAGATTGGTAAGATAGAGTTTCGCAATGTCGGTTTCCGTTATTTCAAAAAACATAAGAAAAATGTATTGCAAAATATTTCTTTTACGGCAAATCCGGGGGAGGTCGTAGGAATTATTGGCTCTACGGGTTCTGGAAAAAGTTCTCTTGTACAGTTGATTCCGCGTCTTTATGATTGCGATGAGGGAGAGGTTCTTGTCGATGATGTCAATGTGAAGGAATACTCGCTGAAAAACCTGCGCAACGGCGTGGCGATGGTGTTGCAGAAAAATACATTGTTTTCTGGAAGTATCGCAGAAAATCTGCGTTGGGGGAATGAACATGCCACGGATGAAGAGGTTTATGAGATGGCGGAAGCAGCTCAGGCAGACGCCTTTATACGGAATTTTGAAGACGGCTATGAGAGGGAGCTCGGTCAGGGCGGCGTAAATGTTTCCGGCGGGCAGAAGCAGCGTCTGTGTATTGCCAGAGCGCTGTTAAAGAGGCCTAAGATTCTCATACTGGATGATAGTACGAGCGCAGTAGATACGGCAACCGAAGCGGAAATCAGAAAAAGTTTTTCTACTTCCCTCAAGGAGACGACAAAATTAATTATTGCACAGCGTATTTCCTCTGTGGAGAGCGCCGACTGCATTATCGTCATGGACGAGGGGCGCATTGTAGGGCAGGGAACGCATGAAGAATTGCTAAAGAATAATGAAACATATAAGGAAATCTATTATTCCCAAAAGGATAAAGAGGAGGTGGCAGGATGAGTAAGACAGAGAATAAAGGAAAGCAGCAGCCGGTTCCGCCAATGGGACATGGAAGAAGAGCGGGAGCCGTAAAGAGCGGTAAGCCACAGAATACAAAAGAAACCGTTCATCGTCTTCTTTATTATATGGGAAAAGATAAAGGGTGGATAGCGTTGGCTCTGTTATGTGTATTGTTGTTCAGCGCCGCTACGCTGGTGGGCTCTTACCTGCTAAAACCGATTGTTGACCATATTCGCGAGTCTGCCGTAGATATTGCTGCTTTGAGAAAGAGCGGCGGGGATTGGCAGATGGCGCTTGCGGCAGGAACGGCAAAGCTGCTAAAGAGTGTCGTTACGATGCTTCTTGTTTACGGTGTCGGTGTTCTCGCTAACTATTTGCAGCAGCGTATTATGATTGGCGTATCCCAGCGCGCCCTGATTGCGATACGCAGGGATTTATTTAACCATCTGCAGGAAATGCCAGTGCGCTACTTTGACAACAATGCGACCGGTGATATTATGAGCCGTTTTACGAATGATATTGATATGATTGGCGAGTTGATGAATAATACGGTAATACAGTTGATTTCCGGCGCGATTAGCATTGTGGGAACAATGGTTATTATGATAAGTATCAATATATGGCTGGCGCTGATTACGATCGTAATGATACCGGTCATGGTAAAAGCAGGAGGCAGTATAGCGAAACGAAGCGCCAAATATTACCGTGAGCAGCAGCGGGCGCTCGGGGAATTGAACGGTTATATAGAAGAAATTGTAACCGGACAGAAAGTTGTTAAAGTATTCTGCCATGAAGATAAGGCGGTTGAAGATTTTACGAAACGGAACGATAAATTGAGGGATAAGCAGATACACGCGCAGTTTTTCGGCGGTATTATGGGGCCTGTTGTCGGAAATATCGGTCAGATATGCTATGGTCTGACCGCTGCTATCGGCGGTTTGTTCTGTTTATCAGGAAGACTTTCGATTGGCGGTCTGACGGTGTTTGTCAGTTATTCCCGCCAGTTCAGCCGGCCGATTAATGAAATTTCCATGCAGGTCAATACTATCTTTTCCGCACTTGCCGGCGCTGAGCGCGTCTTTGTGGTGATGGATGAAAAATGCGAGGAAGAGGATGTTAAAGATTCGCTGGAAATGAATGATGTAAAAGGCGAAGTTATTATGGAACATGTAAATTTCGGTTACGAAGAAGAGCGGATGATTTTAAAAGACATCAATCTCTATGCCCATGCAGGCCAGAAAGTGGCGTTTGTCGGCTCTACCGGAGCCGGAAAGACGACGATAACAAATCTTCTGAATCGGTTTTATGATATTCAGGAGGGAAAAATTACAATTGACGGCGTAGACTTGAAAAAATATAAGAAGCGGAGTCTTCGTGAAAATATTGCCATGGTATTACAGGATACGCATCTGTTCAGCGGCACGGTGCGAGAAAATATCCGTTATGGACGTCCAGACGCAACGGATGAGGAAGTTGAGCAGGCGGCAAAGACAGCGAGCGCGCATTCTTTTATCATGCGTCTGGAAGATGGGTATGATACTGTTTTAGAGGGCGACGGCACGAATTTAAGTCAGGGGCAGCGCCAGCTTCTCAATATTGCCCGCGCGGCCATCTCACTGGCGCCGATACTTGTTCTCGACGAGGCAACCAGCTCAGTTGATACCCGAACAGAGATGCACATTGAACATGGAATGGAGCGTCTGATGAAAAACCGGACGACGTTTGTCATTGCCCATCGGCTGTCAACGGTGCGAAATGCTGACTGTATTATGGTTTTGGAACAGGGAGAAATTATCGAGAGGGGAACTCACGAAGAATTATTAGAGAAAAAAGGACGGTATTACCAGCTCTATACAGGAGCTGTAGAGCTGGCATAAAAAATCACTTGCTAATTATGAAACCGGAGTTTCGTCTGATGCGGTTGTTTCTGCTTCCTCCTCGGACTCTCCGGTTTCTTCTGTCATTTCCTCTTTTTTGGGAGGCTGGGACAGAATCGTCAATACTGTCATAAGAATGGAAAGAACAATCGGCGCCGCATAGACAACGTTCTGTGCCGCCTGCGATACGGTGCGGTGCGCCGTATTAAACCATATTAGTACGGCAAAATAGACGATAAAAACAAGAGTTGCCAATATGGATGCAATTATCCTTGCCAATGTCTTTTTAACGCCGCCGAATTTGGAGCGGGCAATAAAATAGACGAAAAAAAAGGCAATGCAAGAATCCAAAATACAAAATAGAAGCATTCCGGGATTGATTGTCATTGTCATCACCTCAACAATTTATTTCCTTATTTTGCGTTGGCAAGTGCTTGCCGGATACAAAATAAAAAATGCAGGAAAAGGGACTTGAACCCTCATGGTATTGCTACCACACGGACCTGAACCGTGCGCGTCTGCCAATTCCGCCATTCCTGCATGCGAAAATTATCTTATCATGTTCCCGACAAAATGTCAATCTCTTTTTCATTACTGTTGAGAATCGTTTAATCATTTGTGTCAATGCCACGGGTAGGATACCATATTTTATCCGGTGCACTGCCCCCAGCAGAAATATAGTCGTTCTGGTGGTGCGTTAGTACCGTTGCGTAGCGGCTTAGTGCGAACGCGCTGTCAAAAGTCAGGAAAACGACAGCAGACATCTCAGACAATGCTCGGGCGGCGCTCTGTAACGAAAAGAAACAATAATTTTTCGGGGAGCGGCACAAGGACAAAATATGGTATCCTACCCGTTGCCCTGAAAACGAAAAATGATTAAGCAATTGCCCTGTATTCTCGTCTCCTCCAGCGGGAGAATTTCCCGATTGTGAAATGTTTATGGTTCATATTGCGTAGTACAGTGATTTATGATACAATACAAAATGATTTTGGGTTTTTAAATTAAGTAATGGAGGCTGAAAAGAAATGAACAGTGCGAAAAAAATCATTAAGAATAATGGAATAAGTTCCGGAGAGGAAAGAGGAAAGGGGAAAAATACCTCCCTGTTTGATAACAAAAACAAAATTCTTGTAATTGTCGGCATACTTGCCATTTTGGCAGGAATCTTTGTTGTATGCTATACGCAGTTGCGTCCGCGTGTTGTCCTGACCGTAAAAGGGCCGGCAAAGGATGGTAAAGAAGTTACCAATAGTGTTAACCTGACGGAAACAATGTATGATATATATCAAACCGAGGCAATGGCAGATATGTATGCTGCTTACGGCATGAATTTTGATTGGGAAGATACGACGGATAATGGAGATACTTATGAGGACACATACAAGAAGACGATTATGGATGAGCTGAAAAAGAGAGAAATTCTATATATGTGCGCATTAAAAGAGAATATGTCGCTGACGAATGAGGAAAAGGAAACAATTAAAAAGGATGTGCAGTCGGCAAGACAAAATTTGACGGACAAGCAGAAGAAAATGAAAGGTCTGGACGAGGCGACTGTGACTGCTGTTTTTGAAAAGAGAGAGTTAGGCGAAAAGTATAAGAAATCAGTTATTAACGGGCTGAATATTGATGAAGAAGCGCTGAAAAAGACAGTAAGCAAGGAAGATTACCGTCAGTATACATTGCAGTATTATACTTTTGCCAAGACAGAGATGGATGCAAAAAATGAGTCAAAAGAAAAGGATAAGAGCGTTCTGGAAAAGGCTTTGAAGGACATGAAAGAAGTTCAGAAGAAAGCCGCTCAGGCAAAGGATTTTACAAAAGATGTCATTGAGTTGAAAGAGGGCAGCAGCACGGACGAGAAGACAGGTATCTCTTATGCAACGAAAGATTTGATTGAAACGGATACGGATTTTCTTGATGAGAAAACATTGAAAACAGTAAAGAAAATGAAAAATGGCGATATCTCGGATGTCCTTGAGACGAAAGACGGTTATTATGTAATTAAGATGGTAAACAACAATGATCCGAAAGCGTATGAAAACCAGTGCAAGACGGTTGTGGAGCAGGAGCAGACGAATCAGTTTGATAAGCAGTATGCGAATGTGATTAAGGGACAGTATACAACGGAGATTCAGCCATTCTGGAAAGGACGTGTGACATTGGGTTCAATGACCTATGATGACACTGTTGCCCAATAAGAATGAATCTTACCGCGACGGACAGGAAATGGAAGGAGAAAAGTATGGCAAACGTAAGACGTATTTATGTGGAGAAGAAAGCCCCTTATGCCGTACATGCAAAGGAGCTCAAACAAGAATTAAAGAATTATCTGAATATTGAGACATTGGATGATGTTCGCATTCTAATTCGGTATGATGTGGAATCAATTACGGATGCTTCTTATGAAAAAGCATTGGTTACCGTGTTCTCGGAACCACCGGTCGATGATGTGTACGAGGGGGAGTTTGAAAAAAGAGAGGAAGACAGGGTGTTTTCGGTAGAGTATCTGCCGGGACAGTTTGACCAACGTGCCGATTCAGCGGAACAGTGTGTGAAGCTGTTAAATGAAAAAGAAGAACCGATTATCCGTTCGGCCACGACTTATGTTCTTGGCGGGCAGATTTCCGACGCGGATTTTGAGAGGATTAAGTCGTATTGCATTAATCCGGTAGATTCGCGGGAAACCGATGAGGTAGTACCGGAAACGCTGGTGACGAAATTCGATGAGCCAGAAGATGTGAAAATCTTTGACGGCTTCAAAGATATGCCGGAAGACGAATTGAAAAAATTATATTCTTCTCTTGGACTTGCCATGACTTTTAAAGATTTCCTCCACATTCAGAATTATTTCCAGACGGAGGAAGGCAGAGACCCGTCGATGACGGAAATCCGTGTGCTTGACACGTATTGGTCAGACCACTGCCGCCATACGACATTTCTTACCGAATTAAAAAATGTTACGTTTCTGGACGGCGATTACAAAGAGCCGATAGAGAAGACATATCGGGAATACAAAGCGATTCACGATGAGATGTATAAAGGAAGAGAGGACAAGTTTGTCTCGTTGATGGATATTGCCCTTCTTGGCATGAAAAAGCTTCGTGCGGAGGGGAAACTTGATGATATGGAAGAGTCGGATGAAATTAACGCCTGCTCGATTGTTGTGCCCGTTGAGATTGATTATGGAAATGGGCCGCAGGAAGAGGAATGGCTTGTCTTCTTTAAAAATGAGACGCACAATCATCCGACGGAGATTGAGCCTTTTGGCGGCGCAGCTACTTGCCTTGGCGGTGCGATTCGCGATCCGCTTTCCGGCCGTGGTTATGTGTATCAGGCGATGCGGGTGACCGGTGCGGCAGATCCAACGAAATCATTGAAAGATACGATGGACGGCAAATTGGCTCAGAGAAAAATTGTCACAGGGGCCGCTCAGGGTTACAGTTCTTACGGAAACCAGATTGGTCTGGCAACCGGACTTGTCGATGAAGTTTACCATCCGAATTATGTGGCAAAACGTTTGGAGATTGGCGCTGTTATGGGTGCGGCGCCGAGAAAAAATGTAATTCGTGAAAATTCAGATGCGGGTGATATCATTATATTACTTGGCGGACGAACCGGACGTGACGGCTGCGGAGGGGCGACCGGCTCTTCCAAAGCGCACAACACCGAATCGATAGATACGTGCGGTGCAGAAGTACAGAAAGGAAATGCGCCGACAGAGCGCAAGATTCAGCGCTTGTTCCGTCGGAGAGAAGTCAGCAGTTTAATTAAGAAGTGTAATGATTTTGGCGCCGGTGGTGTATCGGTGGCGATTGGTGAATTGGCAGACGGTTTAATTGTCGACCTTGACAAGGTGCCGAAGAAATATGCCGGTTTGGACGGGACGGAACTGGCAATTTCCGAGTCTCAGGAGAGAATGGCAATCGTCGTCGATTCCAAAGATGTCGGGCAAATGCTGGCGTATGCGGAAGAAGAAAATCTGGAGGCGGTATGTGTGGCAACGGTCACCAAAGAACCGCGTCTGGTGTTGAAATGGCGGGGAAAGGAAATCGTAAATATTTCCCGTGCATTTCTGGATACTAACGGCGCTCATCAGGAGACCGACGTACAGGTAGTGAGTCCGAAAAAAGAGGACAATTATTTACGGCAGACAGATAAGGCGGATAGTTTCAAAGAGGCATTTTTAAACAAACTGGCAGATTTGAATGTCTGTTCCAAGAAAGGACTGGTAGAGATGTTCGACAGCTCTGTCGGGGCCTGTACCGTAAATATGCCTTATGGCGGAAAATATCAGTTGACGCCGACACAGACAATGATTGCCAAACTGCCTGTTCTCGAGGGCAAATGCGATACGGTTACGATGATGAGTTATGGTATGGATTCATATTTGATGAGCTGGAGTCCTTATCATGGAGCAGAATATGCGGTATTAACTTCCGTCGCCAAGATTGTAGCGGCCGGAGGGGACTACCGGAAGATACGTTTTACTTTTCAGGAATACTTCAAACGGATGACAGAAGACTCGAAACGCTGGGGTGAACCGATGGCGGCTCTTTTGGGTGCATTTGATGCGCAGATGAAGCTCGGTCTTCCATCCATTGGCGGGAAAGACAGTATGTCCGGTACATTTAACGACATTGATGTACCGCCTACGTTGTGCTCCTTTGCTGTTGCCGTTGCTAAAGTAAAAGATGTAATTACAAATGAATTTAAGAAAGCGGGCAGCCGTCTTGTTAAATTTAACATAAAAAAGGATGATTATGATTTACCGGATTTCGCGTTTATTATGGAGCAGTATGATAAGATTTTAAAATTAATGCGCGATGGCGTGATTCTGTCGGCACAGGCGCTGGATGGTAACGGAATAGCAGAAGCTGTTGCCAAAATGGCGTTTGGTAATAAGTTTGGCGCTAAATTCTGTAAACACCGTCCGAAAGAATTTTTCTTTACCCCTGCCTACGGTGAGATTGTGGCGGAGATAAACGAAGAAGACTTGTCTTTGTTGGATGAGATGGGAATCGCATATGAAAAATTCGGTAAAGTTCTTGCAGAGCCGCAATTTGTCTGTGATGAAGAAGTGATTCCTCTGGAAGAGGCGTTGGAGGCATGGACAGGAACGTTGGAGAAAGTATTCCCGACGCGTTCCGGTGTCGAGCAACAAAAAATAGATACGGGAACATACGAGACCAAAGAAATTTATGTATGTAAGCACAAAGTGGCGAGACCGAAAGTATTTATACCAGTATTTCCGGGGACAAACTGTGAATATGATACGACTATTTCCTTTCAGGAAGCGGGAGCGGATACAGAGAGTGTTGTCTTCTGCAATATGACGGAACAAAATATTACCGATAGTGTAGACGCCTTTGAAAAGGTGATTCGCGAATCGCAAATTCTTATGTTTTCCGGTGGTTTCAGCGCCGGAGATGAGCCGGACGGCTCAGCGAAGTTTATCACGTCGGTATTCCGCAATGAGAAAATACAGGATGCCGTACACGAACTTCTTGACAAGAGAGACGGTTTGGTGCTTGGTATCTGTAACGGTTTTCAGGCTCTTGTCAAGCTTGGACTTGTGCCATATGGCAAAATAACTACCCAGACGGCGGATTCTCCGACGCTGACAACGAATAGCATTGGCCGACACATTTCCAAGTCCGTGTATACGAAAGTGGTAACGAATAAATCGCCATGGCTGCAAGAGGCGGAGCTTGGCGGTGTCTATGCCATACCGGCATCTCACGGAGAGGGCCGTTTTGTGGCGAATGATGAATGGCTCAAGAAACTTTTTGAGAATGGACAGGTTGCTACACAGTATGTAGATATTGATGGAAATCCGACGATGGATGAAGATTTCAATCCGAACGGCTCTTACTGTGCCATCGAGGGTATTACAAGTCCGGACGGACGTGTTCTCGGTAAGATGGCGCATTCTGAACGCCGTGGCGATGGTGTAGCCATCAATATTTATGGACAACAGGATCAAAAGATTTTTGCGAGTGGAGTAAACTATTTTAAATAATAGTGGAATCGTATTTTATAATATTTGCAGGGAGGGCGGTTATGAAACAACTGCGTCTTGTATTGGCGTCAAAATCTCCCAGACGAAAAGAACTGCTGCAACTTTTGGGACTTCCGTTTGAAGTCATCGTGTCGGAAGAAGAGGAGATAATTACAAGCACGAATCCGGCAAAAGTAACGGAAGAACTGGCTTGTCAAAAGGCGGCTGCGGTGGCAGATTTACTTGACGCGGGTATTGTTATCGGAGCGGACACGGTAGTGGCTGCAGACGGTAAAATTTTGGGGAAACCGAAAGACAGGGCGGATGCCAGAGCGATGATTACGATGCTTCAGGCGCGCAGTCATATGGTATATACTGGCGTCTGTCTCGTCGATTCGGCAGACAGAAAGCATTCTCTTTGTTTTCACACAGGTACAAAAGTAAACGTAGCTCCCATGACGGAAGAGGAAGTGGAGGAGTATATCCGCACGGAAGAACCTTATGACAAGGCGGGCGGTTATGGCATACAGGGATTGTTTGCCAAATATATCGAGGGAGTGGAGGGCGATTACTTTACTGTTGTCGGCCTGCCTGTACATGCTTTATACGAGGAGTTAAAAGATTTTGCAAAAAGAACTTGACAGGGAGACGCTTTTTGAGTATAATAGCACTTGTGTTTAACAAATGCGCGAGTGGCTCAGTTGGTAGAGCACGACCTTGCCAAGGTCGGGGCCGCGGGTTCGAGCCCCGTCTCGCGCTCTTTTATATAGAACTGCAATTTGATTTGCAGTTCTTTTTTTTGATTCATTTTTTTGTTCGAGGTTTAGGGTAAATAGTTGTTGCAAAGTGGTGAAAAGGTGTGTATAATATAAGTAATTCGTGTGTATAAAATGAGTATATAATATGTATGGAAAGAGGGGCGGTATGAAGAAGAGAATCAACATAACGTTAGATGATAAGGTGCTTGAGCGCATTGACCACTATGCAGATGAGCATTATACAAGCCGCTCCGGTGCAATTACAATGTTGATTGTTGAAGCTACCGATAATCAGAAAGAAAGACGCAGGGATTGATTAGGTAAAAGTTACGGAGGAGCGGATGAGGACAACGATGGATTACATGGTAGGAAATACTGCCATACAGATAAGAAGCAGGAAAAATAAGATAACGGTTATTGACGTACGGAAAGAAAGAGTACGGAAAAGTATTTTAAAGCATTTACTGGCGGCGCTTGTGATAACGGGATTGCTTATTCTTTTATGCTTTTATGTAGTGCGACTGGAAAATCAGAAAGTTATGTTAGATAAGTCGGTATACGCGCTGCAGTCACAAGTCGATGATATGATAAAAGGAAATATAGTATTGCAGAAAGAAGAACAAAGTCTGTTTGTTGATTATGATACTATATATAAAAAGGCGTTGACGATGGGGATGAAATTTCCGAAAAAGCAGCAGGTAGGAACATACGATGCACAAAAGAGTACGGTCGTACGCATGAGCAAAACGAAAGCGGTGGGGAATAATAGTACCGGAAAGACAGATAAAAAGCAGTTTCCGTAAAAAAGGGTGAAATGAAAAAGTAACTTCTATCTTGTAAAACTAAATTCTATCCCCAAATGA
>CAJTLS010000043.1:248-14064 GCA_910577295.1 uncultured Eubacterium sp. | reverse complement strand
TCCATGGCATCACGCCCTCCCAGGCGCGCAGGGAGGGTGCAAAGCTGAACTCCTTCTCACGGCTGTCCCTGAAATTATCATTTGCTTTGGGACATTTTGTCCCAAACTTAATGGGGATTGCCATCCCTACAGCAAAAGGTCATGTGGGACGGCAGAGGGCTGTCCCACATTCGCATACCGGGAAGGGTGGATGCAATGAAACGCATTGTAAAATACATCTAAAGCTGGTGGCCGACCTCACCGCTAATTCTGTTTCAAGTTCTCAGATTGAAAGCATATCGGGCTATCTGGAAAATTGGGATGAGGTTAGTTTTGACGACAAGCGGCGTATGTGGATGCGCTGATTTCCCGAATTGAAGCCACCAGCACCGAGCTTGCTATACACTGGAAAATCTAAAAATTTTTGCTTTTCATTATACCATTGTCAAAGACGTTTTGCCTGTATGCTATGTCCTGCGTTATACTCTTACTCATGAAAGATGTGGCCGTCTCTCGGTTCTGTTAAGTGTGACACCCCAACTTTAACCGATGAAGATGTATCCTTCTGCTTTTTCCTCTATTGTCCATCATGTATTGCACTCCTACACAATTAAATTTGAAAAATTTGCAGGATTGACTTGACAGATGGGAAGCAAATCACTATAATATCATTCGTTACAGAAATTCTTGACTACCACTTGTTCCGGCATAGCGACAAATTTATCCGGGTGTAGCGCAGCTGGTAGCGCGCTTGGTTCGGGACCAAGAGGCCGTGGGTTCAAATCCCGCCACTCGGACCACAAGAAATCCTCGCATTCTTCAAGAATACGAGGATTTTTCTTTGTTTTAGCCATGTTTCGCCTGAAAAAGTTTCTGTTCTAAGAACTCGTATTTCAGTTTACCCCAGCAAATACCCCTTACAGGATTTTTTCTGTTTTGGGGTATGTTGATGCGGATTTACAGTTCAGAGCAAAAGCCTTGCACCCATATAAGGGTACAAGGCTTTTAATCTTTAACCACTTTTCTTAATCCTGTCGATGTAGTCCTGCATCCGGTCAGCACTGGCACGTTTCATCTGGTCGGTGACATGACCGTACTTGTCCAAGGTGAACGAGGCCGTAGCATGGCCGAGGTTGCCCTGGACCGTCTTAATATCATCCCCGGACCGGATGGCAGCCACAGCATATGAATGTCTGAGGTCGTGGAAACGTGCGTTCGGAATACCGATAGACGCCACAATCTTCTTGAAATTGTGATAGACCGTGTGGGGCATCAGATGCACACCCAACTCGTTTGTGAATACTAGGCCGCTGTTTTCCCAAAGCTGTCCGGCCTTCAACTGCCATTCGGCCTGCTTGCGCTTCTGACCGCGAAGCAGCTTTATGACATATGCGGCGGGCGTGATAGTCCGCCCCTTGCTGTTCTTCGTGGGAACCAGATGGTAGACGCTGCCGCCTCCAGTCTCCTTCTGAATCTGCTTATTGATAGTGATGATTCCGCTGTCCAGGTCCACACAGTCCCAGGTGAGGCCCAGGACTTCCCCCTGGCGCATTCCGGTGAACAATGTGACCAGGAACACGGTTTCGTATGGATGGCCCTTGATGGCCTCCAGAAAGCTCGCTGTGGCATCCTCGTCCAGCGGTTTGATGTCCTTCTGGACGATTCGCGGCAGCGTACAGGCATCGGCAGGGTTCGAGCGGATGTAGCCAATCATGACCGCCTGGCTCAACGCCTTGTGCAGCACACCATGAATGTTCTTGATGGTCTTGGCAGAAAGAGCTGGCTTGCCGTCTCTCTCCTTGCCAAGATTGTTGTAAAACTTCTGGATGGTATGAGCATCAAGCATATCCAGCTTGATGGCTCCCATCGCGGGGTTGATGTGGTTCTTGATATGCTGGGTGTAGTTGAGGACGGTGTACGGTTTCACACCGCCCAGGTACTCTTTTGACCATATATCCATCCACTGACTGATGGTCATTTTGGATGGCTCTTTGTAGTCATCCTTGTCCAGAGCGGCCACGGCCTCGGTCATTTTCTTTCGTACTTCCCGCTGGGTCTTAGCATAAACGCTCTTGCGGATTTCCTTCCCGGTTCCAGGGTCGATGCCGGTGACAAACCGGGCCTCCCAGGTTCCGTCTTTCCGCTGGCGGATACTGCCCTCGCCACGGGCGCGGCGCTTTTTTTCAGCCATGGTGAAAACTCCTTTACTGTAAATTGACACCAGGCATGTCTCATGATAAAATGGCCCATGCTGCGATGTCTGTGTGTTTTGCCCCTCCACTACAGATTAGACGTTTTGGGAGAGAACTTTCACAATCACACCCGTATCCGCTTGCGGATACTGCCTGTCCAGTGTGTGGAGCCGTGGAGCTGGCCCACACACTGGATAGCAGACGACTTGGAATTACAGATTAGGGATTTCCGTATGGCTTGCTGCCTGTTCGTTCAGCCAGGCTTCAAACTTTTCGCGGGGGACGATGTAGCGGTGCCCGACCCGTAGAGCTGGAATCTTTCCAGCTTTCGCCAATTCGTACAGGCGATTTTTCCCGATGCCGGTGCGTTTGGCCGCCTCGGGAATCGTCATAGTCAGTTCAGCCATGACATTGGACCTCCTTTCCTAGATTCATGTCCGTATCGTTCAAGTAAGATACTTGACGAAGGACCTGCGTACCAGTCCCCGATAGCCATCATTGAGCTTGGGGCAATATAGAGCCTGTTGATTCGCGCCGTTTATCCAGCCTGTCAGATTGTATTCACCAATCAGAGGTTCTGGACCTGGCATAAGATGAATGCCGTGCGATTTAATCTGCGTTGGAATTTTCCTGCTTTTATCCAGACATATCCACTCGGGATTGTCACAGGCAATTTTAATCAATTCCTTGATGAACGTATTGCGCCCCACTGGAGCACCAGAAGGCTGGTTGATACGAAGCCATATGATTGACGATGTATCATTAGTACCATTAGAAGAAATTCACTTGAATGGAGACTCATATTCCCCGACGGAAATTGTTGACGAAATAATCAAGTATTGGAGCATTTCGCTAATAAAGACTGACAAAGAAGATAAGAAAAAGTTTGATTCACTCCGCAGGTATATTGAGAGAGCATTTAAGCGTAAAGGAATATCTCCAGTAGAACCATCTAAAGGTGGCATAAAAAGATATGATAGGAAGAACGTTGAAGCCATTCTTAACAGCACACCCGTCCGAAATCACATCTTGAAAATAAAAAAGGATTGGTATAGTGAACAACTCCGGCGCTTAAATGATTCCAAATCCCCAACAGCTAAGACTATTCAGGAGAATTTGAAAAAGGCTGATTCCGAAAAGCAGGCCATACCTTGTGCGGAGGCTGCCGCAGAAGCGTATTCGGAACATATGTGTAAACTAATCGCTAGTACATATGATGAAGAAATTGCGGAAGCTATTGATGCAGAAATAGATGAAAACGAAAAAATCAAGAGGGCGAAGCAGGAGATTTTGTCACAAGTCCTTGAAGACTTTATTTTTAGAGAAGTTATAAAATTTGACGAGGAAGCATACAAAGCCGACTTGAAAAAAGTACCAGATGCCTCCGATTTATACCCTTCCTTATACCAAGCCTATGCAAATGAACGCCTTTTGGATTTACGTAATTATTATAAATACAGAAACGATGGTGCTTTTGGCGAAACTGCCCTCTCTCAAATGATAAAGCCCATATTAGCAGAGCTGCGCAAGGATATCAACGATGATATCCGAAAAGCGTTAAAAGAAGCGTTTATGTAAAATTATCCGGGATGCCCAGAGACCGGGTTAAAGCTCCCAAAATTAAAAAGGTGGTAGAGCACGACGGTAAACGCCGTACTCCACCACCTTAGTGTCTGCTTGTTCTTATTTGCTAATTCCTTACCAGCCTGTCAACTTTCCGTTCAAAAAATCTGTTCATGCTGGCCGTATCGTTAATATCCGTATTTCCAGATTCCACGTATTCTTTCGCCCAGTCATATGCATGCCGCATAATACAATCCACCGGAACATCAGAAAAACGGGAGTTTTCACGTTTTAAGGAGGCAGCTACTTTTTGGGAAAATTTGTAGAATGCAATCTCCCTGATTTTCTCCTGTTCCCTTGCGGCCTCTCGTTGGGCATTGCTCCGATTGGCTTCTCTGTTCATGAGGGAAATAATGTGCGACATTTCGGGGATGTCTACGCGAATTTCATCCGTGCTATGCGCCTCAGCATTTTCGTTTATGACTATTTTGGAAAAACCATGTTTCTTGCACAGTTCATTCGGCACGAACCGAATAAATTCTCCGTAATCCAGGGTAGTTATACTGGAATCAGGTTGTTCCTGATACTTGTTATAACAGTATTCCACCATTGCGTCATGGATGCTCTGCCGGAGGTCATGTCCTTCCGATATACAGTACATCACATATATGTCCGTTATTCCGTTTGCAGTATTACACGGAACACAATGTAGCTCCCACATGACAATCTCACTCCTTCGTGGTAATATTTGAATAACTTTTCCTGGGATTATTATACCAAAATAAAATGAGATGTCAAATTTTCGCCCAAAACTCAGAACTTTTTGAGATATTTAGAGCATATTCATAAACGAGGAAATTCGATACCTTCTGTTTTAAGGTGCTCCACTCACGAAAAAATTTTTTGAGAAAATCGTAACGAAGTTGCAGCAAACGGGCCTGCCCCCACATCGAGGCAGGCCCGTTCTGTCGCTTTAAATTTGGTGTGATTTCAGAGGTTTATTTCCCTTGGCTGCGATAGAGGAATGTCACGGTCTGTCCACGGGTGACAGTATCGGCGGGGCTGAACGTGTTCGCTCCGGTGCCAGAGGTAATGCTGTTCTCGACGGCCCACAGCACGGCGTCATAGTAATAGGTGCCGGACTGAACATCCGTGAACGGGTTGCTGCTGGCCGCAGGCTTCGGAGAACCGGCAGAGCGCCAGAGGAAGGTCACGGTCTGCGCACGGGTACAGGAGTCATTGGGGCTGAACGTATCCGCGCTGGTGCCAGAAGTGATACCCTTCTCCACGGCCCAGAGGACAGCATCGTAGTAGTACGCTCCCGCCTGGACGTCTTTGAACGGATTCGTGGTAGTCGTGGACTTCGGAGAGCCGGAGGCGCGCCAGAGGAACGTCACGATCTGCGCACGGGTACACGGGTCATTGGGGCTGAACGTCGTGGCGCTGGTCCCGGAGGTCACTCCGTTCTCAACCGCCCACAGCACAGCATCGTAATAGTAGGCGCTGGAGGCTACATCGGTAAAGGGATTCGTTCCGGTGGGCTTGGTGGGCTGTGTAGTGCTGACGTTGGGAACTGTCCCCGCCAGAACAGAGCTGTCAGAGCTTTTCCCGTCTACTTTCAAGGTTCCCTTGGTGTCCAGGTTAGTCCCATACAGCTTGCCGGAGATTTGCGCAACAGCGGTTGTCTCCGCAGAGGTCGTACCGGTCAGGGTGACTTCCTTGTAGCCCTGGTCCAGCGTTGAGGAAAGCGTAATGTCATAGCTCTTGCCCGCACCGTCCACCTGGACGCTGTTGGTGGCCTTGCTGTCGTCCACCAGGAAGGTGACGCTGGAGGCGGCGGTGCTGACGGTAGCGGATTGGTCCACGTTGACCATGGTGACACCCAATGTTCCAGTACCAGTGTTAGATACGGTATAGGTGCCCGTGGGCAGCCACATAGCGGTGCTGGAATTTGCGGCAGTCTCTCCATCCGATGTAGGAGCGATGTTTAGGAGCGGGAAAACCTCAGAACTTACGACGGTTATTTCTCCATTTTTCACAGTAGCGACCGTATTCCCGGCGCTATCCGTAATCGTTGCATTGGATGTTTTCAGACTCAAAAAGTTCATGGCATCTGTATTTGCGCTCGTACTGGATTGCCTCCCTGCCCAAATTCTGTTGATGTCAGATGCGGAGATATAGCTGATAAAGTAGTTATATTCGGTTCCATAATCTATGGAATCATTCATAAGGTAGTGCCAGCTATATATAGCATTTCCGCCTTTGACGGTTTTCGTAAATGGAATATAACGCTCTGTGTTGGGGAAGTTGGGGTCATAAATCATCAGGCGGGTTTCCGTGCTGCTCTCTACTACATCGTAAGCCACAACAGCATGGCCGCCATACGTTACGTTGTGTAGCATGGAAACGACTACTGGCCCCTTTTTGACTGCGTTAAACAGGTCGTCTATTTTATCTTTGTTCCTCCAAGTCGCTTGACTTCCAATGGGGGTGTTCTGGGCTACCTGCATGGCTTCAATGAACTCCGTCAGGGTAAACTGGCTGCTGGCATCTGTCGGATGCAAGTCAAACGGTACCTTCGCGCCAGAACGATAAGAGCCGGTGGAAACATTACCCTCAAAAAACATCACGGAAGTGCTGGACATGCCAAAACAACTACCGCCCCAGGTTCCTCTACTGTTATACAATTCCGTGGCGCGTGTAGTTTCACCAAACATCAGTTGATAGCGCTCCAGAGGAATTTGATAGTTTTCATCGTATCTAAACGAGCCGCTGCTATTGGGAAAATAATAGGTCAAGCCATTTAAGGTTTCATCGGTTGGTATCCCGGACCAGAAAGCATATAGGGTGATATCTTCTGTTACTGTATCCCCATCTACCCATATACGGGCATTTTTCAATATGCCATTATCAACATCACCGGACATCCAATATAAAAATGTATGTCCACTCCAAGTGGGAGCATCTGGCAAAACGGGGGCGCTGCCTTTGGCAACCTTGATAGACTGCATTGTACCAGGAGCGCCATTGAGTTGAAACCGAATCGTACAGTCCCCAGTAGTCCAAACAGCATACAAAGTAACATCTTCCGTCACTTTGTCGCCGTTGCGCCACTGGACAGCATCGGTCAGTTCATTGCCCTTGATAGTGCCAGAGAACCAGCCCTGGAATACATACCCGCTCCGCGTCGGGTCCTTCTCCGGCAACGTGATAGCTCCGTCCTTGGGGACTTTCAGCGGCTCCGGGGTAGTTCCCGACCCGCCATTCAGATTGAAGGTAACCGTGTAGGTATCAACAGCCTTAGTCCACTTGGCAACAAAATTTGTGTACTGGGTATAAGCCGTAGAAAGGCTCGCTTTCGGGTAGCTCCCGAACTCGGTCATAAATTCCGGCTCTGCGTTCATATCCGCAGATTGCGGAATCTGGTTCGCGGGTACGACATACCAGCCGTCAAAGGAGTAGCCGTCCCGTGTAACAGTGGGGAAGCAGGGCAGCTTGCCGCTGGTATCGGCGTACACCATTCCGGCCTTGCTGGTCAGTTCAATCCCAACGCCAAGATTGGTAACGCTCAATGCGTCGCCCAAAAGCTGGCTGCGACTGTGACCGTCAATTTCCGTGACCATGCCGCCGTTGGGGTAGAACATCATCATGTTGCCCCGTTCGGGCTGCTTTGTCCAGTGTGCCCAGAGGTTGACCAAATCCGTCCTGGATTCCGCTCCCGCATTACCCAGATAGGGGTTCAGAACCGTGGTCGTTGTAATCCTCTCGCCGCCTGTCTCGGCGGTATACCAGCCATCAAACGTATACTCCGAACGGGTGACCTGCGGAAGTGTTGTAGCTATGCCAGCGTTATCGGACAATAGCTGATAGAATTTGCCTCCGTAGTCTCCCTCGAAGCCCTCCAGGCCCTGCGAACTGGCAAGCATTCCGCCGTTATAATAGAACCTGACTTCAAAATTGGTAATCTGCTGCGGCTCCTGGGTCCAGTGGGCCCAGAGAAAAACTTGACTGCTACCTGTATCGTAGAGGGACAAGTCCGTATCTGAGGATACCTTTGTCCCGCCAGTCTGGGCGGTATACCAGCCATCGAAGGTATAGCCGTCACGAATGGCATCGGGGAACACGGGTAATTTGTTGGTGCTTTGGAGCAGAGTTTCTACTGTAAATCCGTCCCAGTCTTTATCGAAATACTCATAGTTGGCGGGTTTGACTGCGGTTCCGCCGTTGGGGTTGAACCAGATTTCACAGACGTAACTACTCAAATCTGGTTCGTTTTCTGCCGCCAGGGCAACACCCGGCAGCAAGCTCAGGCACATCGCCAGTGCCAGCAGCAGCGCCAGGATACGCTGGCGGGATTGTGTTTGTTTCATCGTACTATGGTTCCTTTCCGATATTTTTAATAAAGCACTTGGAAACATGAATATTCAATACGTGGATGCATTGTAGACAGCATGGCTCACCTGAGCGGCGGCAGCTCTGGTTTCAACCTGTGTTTGCATTTGGGCCGCCAGATTTGCGGCACTGAGAGCATTTGCATACTCCATCAGTTGTATCATCCGCTGCTGGTTGTACACAGCCTGCCTTGCCAGATTGATTAGCTCCTGTTGACCATTGAGCATCTGCTGGCGGAAATTGTTCTCTTCATAGAGGTCAATCAAATGTCGGTAATCATCCGCACGGTCATTTCGGAGGCCATGAATGAAAAAGCGTACAGCATTTAAGCACACATAATCCGGTGGAAAATGGATGGTCTGAACAGTTTTTGCTATCTCTCCCTGGAGAACACGAACTTCTTGCGTGAGCGCATGGCACTGGTTCACAAGCGCCTCGTTATGTGTCTGACGTTGAGCATTTCTTAGCGAAATTCTGTTGTTTTCGCTCTCTGCTGCATAGTTCGCTTCAGTTGCCAACTTCCTTGCGGAACGTGCAACGATAAAATACGCAACAACGAGAAGCGCCCATTTCAAATAGGGGATGTGCAAAAAATTCCAGTCCACGTTATAACGTTCGATAAGCAAGGGTATAACACAAGACAGCACCACAAAAGCGCCGAGCACTGCTGCTATCCGTAGCAACTTGGAGTTTGTACGCTTCCTCGCTATGATATATGCGAGGATTAAGAATCCGTATATAAATGAGATAATGCCCCCGAGAAACAGCAGGAACAAAATCCATATACCGAACACTTTACACCACAAGGAGAAGCTGCGGTCCGACAGCTTTGAAATATTCCATGACAGAGGTGGTATATATTGATACGATTCTTCTTGTTGGACTGCGTTATTCAGCGCAGCCATCTGGTTCATTTTTTGGGCAAGCTGTTCCAATTGACGGCCCAAATAGCAGGTGTTATTAAGCAATTCTGCCTGATTCATTCGCCGCACCTCCCCTCAATACCGAACAAGTAGGCAAGCATGGCCCCATTATGGACCTTGCTGCCGCTGTCTCCGGAGGCAAGCGCCGGAAACAGCGGCGGTGCAAGCGAAGGAAAAGATAAAAAGCGCCTCATTTTGTAACCTCCTTGCCGTTTTGAGCGGCCATCCTGTAATCTCGCGGTACTCGCCGTTGGGGGTGGTACTTCCATTCCCGGCCCCCGCAGGCTTTCCCTAGCGAGACAACAAAAGCGGCGCAGGGCGAATAATCCCTACACCGCTGGAAGCTACACACACAATCCCCACTTGCTAAATGCTATGTAAAAGGGTATAATGGGGCCGTGGCGCAGTAATCTGCTGTGTGGGAGGTCGAGTCTCCTGCATAGGGGTGTGGGGGACTGGTACTCCCTCACACCCTGCCTTTTGCTTCTGTGTCTCGCAGTTATTTTACAACAAAACGGAACGGATTGCAATAGGACTTAACACGGTTTCGACGCAATTTAGCGTTGGGGCCGTGTTTACTTTTGCCTCCGTCCATCTGTTGCGCTGCATCACTCGGGGCGGCTCCGCCGCCCTTCTCTCCCGGCTCTGCCGGGTTAAAGGGCACCCGCGACAGCGGGCAAGCGGCAAAGCCGCGCAGTAAGGGCCTCTGACAGACTGCGGCAGCGGTTTGACAGAGGTGGCCCGGAGCGCAGCGGAGGGGCATCGGCGTCGGCTATGCCGACCACGCAGGTATAAAACGCAGTTTTAGCCTGTGTGTCACCGACCCTTATGCCCTTTTTCGCCCTTCGGCGGTTCTGAGGCCCATACGGGGCCGAAACCGCCGGGATGCCTGATTTTTCAACGGATTTGATTTTATAATTCAGGCGATTTCAGAGCGAAACGAAATTATAAAAAATATAATCTTTTATAATTTCGTTTCGGAAGCCCGGAATTTTCAAGGCCAATTTTATAAATTCCGGTCACTGTGCGTTTCGGATTATAAAATCCGAAAAAATAGCCGGAATTATAAAATAGCAGGGCCTTGATACAACGGGATTCGCCATTTTAGGCTGCTGGGGCCGGGGGCGCTATTCCCCCAGCCTTGGCAGCCAGTCCGGTTCATGTTCCTTCCCTGATACCGCGATTTCCCGTTCATGTGACAGGCCGTGGTAGCGGGGGTGCTGTGACAAATCATATTTCTGCACCTGCTTCGGCTCCTGCCCTCGTGTGAACAGCCAAGCGGCATCCAGCGGCATGTTGAGCACGGTGTTTATGGATTTGTTGGCTTTGGTGCTGATATACCGCGCCGTTTCCACGTCCTGGCCTCCCAGGTATAGCAGGTGGTCGCAGTTATTGATGATAGTCATAGCTCGGGCGTGGCCGTAGCTGGCCTCTAACTGGGACAGGCTCTGGAGGATAACGCTGACGCTGATTTCCCTGGAGCGTATGACAGATGTGATTTTATCAAAATCGGGGATGCAGGAATCAGCGGCGGCGGCAAAATCGTCCAGAATCAGGCGCACAGGCACTTTCAACCTATTGTCAGGTCCCAGGTCGGCGAAGTCACAGAGGGCCTGGAGGGCCTGCGCATAGAACAGAGCGGCGAGACAGTCCATGGAGCGGTCCGTGTCGCTGATATGCAGGAATACGGCGGTTTTCTCCCAGCCAGCATCGACAAAATCAAGCTGTTTTGGATGATTATATAGAGCCGACACGCCGTCAAAGGTCAGGCCGGACAGCTTTTCAGCCAGTACCCCTTGAACACTCGCATACATCTTTTCTGCTTTGCTCATGGATTTATAGAGCTTGTACCGGGAGACGGCGAAGCTGTCCGGGTCCAGCTCGGCCAGCTCCAGCATCAGACGCTCAAACAGACCGCCCATTTCAGCCAACAGCTTTGCCGCGCTGATTAACGTATGCTCGTTCGCTGGCAGGCACTCCAGCACATAACCAATCAGGCTTTCCAGTACCATCCGGGCCGCATACTCCCAGAACGGGTCCCGGTGGTTTTCCACGGGGACAACAGCGGCGGCAATAGTGCGAATATCCTGCTCGTTCCAGCGGTCCCGCTGTTCATCGTAACGGACATAGCGCAGAGGATTGTACCCGCAGGGGGAGCGCAGACAGTCGGTCAGGTCGATTTCCCGGACCGTGTAGCCGTTCCGCTCCAGGACCGCGCCCGCCTGCTGCCGCAACGTACCCTTGGTGTCGGTGACAATCAGGCTTTCACTGGCCTGGAGGATGTTAGGGAGCACATAGCCCCGCGTTTTGCCAGCACCTGACGGGCCGATGATAAGGTCGTTGTTATTGAGGCCCGTGGCCCAGGTGTCGTTGCTGACAGTCTGGCCTTGGGCCAGGATACGATATGTTTCCATGTCAGCCCTCCTTTCATAGTTCTGTGATAATACGGTCAGCGAGACCCCAGGCAATGGCCTCTCGTGCGTCAAAGTAAGTGTCCGTTGCTGTCTGGGCATAGACTTCCTCCAGCGCGTGGCCGCAATGCGCGGAGAAGATCATGGCGACGGTTTCCCGCATTTTCATCAAATCGCGGGCCAGGGCGTCAACTCTGAGGGCTGTGCCACCCACGCCGCCGCTCATGAGCGGGTCATGAATCATGATACGAGCGTGGGGCAGCATATCGCGCCGGTTCCCAGAGGCGAACAGGAGCGCGGCCATACTTGCCGCCATTCCGGTGCAGACGGTTCGGACAGGGCATTTGACAGCCTGCATGGTGTCATACAGTGCAAGGCCGCTGCTGATTTCGCCGCCCGGACTGTTGATATACATGGTGATTTCCTTCTCCGGGTCAACCCGCTGTAAATAGCGCAACTGCAAAATCAGGCCATAGACGGATTCCTGGGAGATTTCACCTACGCACTCGATTTCCCGGTTCTGGAACATTTCATCCTGGATGGTGTGTCGGCAAAAGCCCTCGGAAGATTCTTTGATGATACAGGGTATCGTTATCATGGGCCACTCCTTTCTTCCAATGCGGCGAACGGCTCAATCAGAATCGCGTGGAATACCTCCAGCTTCTGCGGCTCCAGCAGGCTGGCCCGGTAAATGATTTCTGAGAGCACACAGCCGTTATTTTCATCGTTGTACTCCGCGATACGGTTATGATACACGCTTTCAAAATGCGGATTTCCCGTGAGATTTGCAATGGCGGTAAAGAAATCATCGGCAAACAGCTCAAACGCCGCCAGAAAATTAGGCTCACCAGCGCCAGCGAATTGCAAACGCTCACTCAGCGGGATTTTCGGTACTGCTGCCATATGCACCTTTCCTCCGTTCGTAACAGTTCAGCAGCGGCAGGGCCAGGAGTTCCATGGCCTCAGCCGCCGTGACTCTGGTTTCTGTCTGCTCCCACAGCTTGCTGACGATGGTGGCAACTTCGCCATAGGTAATTCGTTCCTCCTGGTCAGCCGGGATATGCAGGAGGAATGTCAGGTCCACAAATTCAGCCCCATAGTCGCGCAGGTAGGCCATCGCAGGTATGTTCGCCATATTGCGAACCGCGCAGGCGTTAAACTCCGGGTGGGCCGGAGAGCCGTTCCTCAGCTTGGCAAGCTGCTGGTCGAGGGGGATTTTCTGGATACGCATGGTCAAACCTCCCCCGGCCAGTGGCCGTCAATGGAATGGTCCCATTCGATGGTCCCATCCTCGTATCGCCGTGTGCGGCAGGCCGTGAGAGTCCAGTGGTCGGTCAACCGCTCCATGACAGCGTGTTCCCGGTCAAGGACGCGGATGCAGCGGTAGCGCTGGCCGTTGTGATTGAGATAGATTTGCCCCTCAACGGGCGTGATTAAATCGGGATATTTCATATCGTGTCCTCCCTATGTGGCATCGTCCAACACACGGAACGCCATAATCAGGTGCTCTTGGGTGTGGTCCTCATGACTGAACAGACTGCACACACCGTCACGGAACGTCCAAAAGGGCGCGTTGCTCCAGTACAAAACAGAGCCTCGGCCCTGATTGGCGCGGCTGATTTTGTGGTCGGGCTGACCGTCCATGACGCTGTAGAAGCCCACAGAGTTCGCCAGTGTGACCCGGCGCACTTGACCAACATAGTCACTCTGACAATGCCCGGTAATTTCCAGGCGGGGATTGGCTTTCAAAGCCTTCTTTAGCTGAGAGAGGTTCTTAATCATAAGATTTCCTTTCCGGCCTTTCGGCCTTGTATATTTTGGATTGGTCCATCAGCGGGTGTAGAGGGTGACACAGCATTTCCAGCCCCCGCGCTGCTTGTCGCGCTTGATTCGGACGGCGCTTTTCCTGTTCTGCGGGTCCATCTTGTGGCGGTATGCCCACATCAGACAGTCATGGTAGCTCAACAGGCGTCCATCCCGCCCTACGATTTCAACGTGACACGGCATTGCATTACACCTCCCCCGGTTTGAATGTGACCTCATGGCCGGGATTCTCCCGAACCAGCAGCTTTTTCATATCGTCCACCGTCATATCGTTGTCGAGAGCCGCCTGGACAACATCCACCAGCTTCTTGCCGTCCAGATAGGCCCAGACGGTCTTTTTCTTGTATCTCATGGAATCGCTCCTTTTTCCGGTATGTTCCCTGCATAGACAATACGACCCGGCGAAACGGACGCAGATGCAAAGCAGATGTGTCCGTTTTGCCGGGTGCCGCAGGCGGGCTTTGCCCGCCTGCGTGCGGAATGCGCTGTATTTGACGATGAAATCCAAACCAAGGCCGCGAAAGCGGCCTGC
>CAJTLS010000043.1:0-214 GCA_910577295.1 uncultured Eubacterium sp. | reverse complement strand
AGCGGCTGACGAAGGGATTGAAAATCGCCGTGCAGCGGACGCCATTGACTTCGGCCAGATACAGGTTATCGCCGATGCTCTTGATGATTTCAGCCTCTCCCAGCACATGCCGGTCGTGCTCGTGGTCCTTCAGACTGTGGATATACGCCTGCACTTTCATGTTCTTGACCTCCAGTTTCTGTATTTTATGGGTATGACATGGGGGAGGCAAAGC
>CAJTLS010000042.1 GCA_910577295.1 uncultured Eubacterium sp. | reverse complement strand
GCACGAGCAAAAAGCAGCGAAGCTGTTTTTGCTCTGTGCATCAATACTATTTGTGAAGCTCTGGCACAAATAGTGGTGTGAAAAATAAGCTATCAAGCTTATTTTTCACACTATATGCTTCTATCCTGATTATCAGAAATGCGATACTGCTCCTTTCTCAGAAGAACGTTTCCGTATTCTCTGCCAACTGCTCGGGCAAGAAATTTCCCTCTGGGAGAAAAGAAATTCATCCCAATTTCCCTTTCTGCACACGCCCCCATAAGTGCCGGAGTAGCTCCCTTATATGTAAAGCATACGACATTTTCCAATGTATGAAGAGGAAATCGGCCAAGAGTTTTTTCACCGTCAATTATTACAATATTTTCTCCATCTAATGTTAAATAACAGCTTTCTGTCATCACATATAATGTATTTAACAACTTTCGCATTTCAGCCTCCTGTATGCCAATTTAATTTCCATCACTACCAAAAATATTTTGCTTGATATACTTTCCAACATCCATGCTCTTCTGTAATTTAGGCAGACACAGATTCACCAGCGAACAGGATTTGCATTGTTTTGAAGTCGTCACATTAGGTGTATGACCCCGTTTAAACATTTCATGCATTTTCTCGGCAGTTTGTCGCGTCTTCCCGCGCAAATCCGACGTAAACTCCACCCTGCTTCTTCTTCTGTTTTCACCATAATACAAAAACCCCACAGATATACTTGTCTGAAACATTTCTTCCAGACAAATTGCCTGTGCACAAAGCTGCAATTCATCTGCTTGATTCTCCTTGGGCACCCCATGTTTGTACTCAATCGGCAAGGGGTTCCATTTCCCATCATAGCCAAATAAGTCAATGCCGTCCTCGCTCTGATGAAACTCAACTACATCACACTGCCCGCTTAATCCTAACTCATGTGAAGCAATCCGCAGCCCTCTGACAATTAACAAGTCCCCTCTCTTTTCCAAAAAGCCCTCGTCATGCGCCTTTTTGTGCATTAGTTCTCCGGCAGTTGTTTTGTAGTTTTCAGCCCATTGCTGCTCGATATGTATCAAAGCCCATTGTCTCTTGCAAAACGAAAAATGCTGAATCCCCGAAAGCATCAAATAGTCCTCTTCATTATACATAACTAAATTCCTTCTATCTCTTCAAGGTCCAAGTCAGGCAGGGAATCGACTATAATTTCATAATCCTCAAACACTTTCGGGTCATCGACTTTCGCTTCTACTTTCACCAATCTATGAACTTTTGCTGATGAATACTGCCCCATAGGACAGTTATGCTTCCACCAGTAGAGCCTGCACACTTCCATACTTCCATCTGGTCTTGCAGAAGAACTATCATTGACAAACAATGTACGCAAAGCTTCCTTTATCTTCTCCGCATCTTCATCACTAAATCCTGTCTTTTCTGCCAACTGATGATTTATACTTCCTTTAATGACATATAATGCCGAATGTACCTTATGCTTCATCCCCATTGTATCGGACGATTTTTTGTCTTTTGTCTCGCTGTTGACACTTTTTGTTATCTGCATACTGTCAATGGAAACAGGCAATACACTAAAGGCAGAATGAATGGATACCGGCCCTCTGACGCCAACCGATACGTTACCATCCTTAAAAGCAAAAACCTGTCCAAAACTGCGCACATCCATCCAGCTTTTGCACGCCTCTTCTGCATATTTATCTCTATCTTTTTCCTTCTGCGCTTTCTGCATAGCCTCGTTCTTTTTTGCCCTGTCTGACAAACTTTTACACTCGTCGTCCGCACGCTCGTCACTTTGCACGAATATATTCTCGCCCATATCCTGCAGCCTGTTTCTTATCTTGCGTTTAATACAGACATCGGAAATTTCCCCATAGCCATCATATGTCTCACGAGGTCGATTTCCATTCAGCGGGTCTCCGTTCGGATTTGCATTTTGTACCATCACTAAAACTTCAAAATCAATTTTGTTTGTAAATTCACCCATGTTAATCTCCTTTTCTTCGCCAAATAAACTACTGTTCCTTTTTATGAAATGCCTGCTTCATATACTCCGCCTGCATATAATATGCCGGCAGATACATCTCGGACAACGGTTTATTATCAAAACCATTTCCGGCAAGATTTGTCATAATCTCCTGTGTCCATTCCTCAAATTTTTTCAACTCAAAATCAGATAACTTTTTCTCGTAAGATATCAAATTCTGTTTTATCGTCTTACATGTTTTTGCCGGTCTGCTGCTATAAGCATTCCAGTACCTCTTAGCGTTTGTAGCCCGCCTCTCCTTTTTATTTCCGTCCTCATCAAAGCCAAACATGGCGCGCTGTTCCATATAATCATAGACAGCTAAAAGTCTCCCAAATAGAACACTGCGGTCATTTACCTTATCCTTTAGAAAATCATCCATTGTTCCGCCTCCTTTCTCATAGTTATAGCGAATCATTGCGCATACAACACACAACACATCGTTGTACCATACAAAATCATCCATCGTTTGCGGCATGGATGCCCTCCTTGCCGCCGCTCTGATTAAGTCTTCCGGAATTTTTGTTCTCTTTCCCGTTATACATGGAAGCAGACGGTTCGTCACATTCCGCAGCAACTTCGCGTCGGCGTCCAGCCAGTTTTTCTTCTGCGTTCCAAATGCCGCAAGCGCCATGTCGCGCGGCGCCGGACAACACTCGCACCATATTCTCTTCTTTTCACCATTGGCTCTCTCAATTGAGATGTAGCGTTGCCATTTACAATGTTCCTGCCAGTTTAACAACGCATCCATGTACTGTTTTCCACCCATTTCATCATAATAGGAAATGGAGAGCCGCCCCGTCGTCGCCGCGTCCAGTGCAAGTATCGCAATGTTATCATCTACCTTGATTTTAGCTGCATATCCACTTACCGCATGATTGAATTGCTCCGCAAAATATTTTCCAGTATCAGCTCTGTTTGACGTGTTTGACTGAACATCATCAAACACGTCAAAATCGAAATCGTCTATCCCTTCATAAGCGTGTATGGAATCTTTCATCATGTCGGGAATTTGCATATCTCTGTTTGGCATCCAGCAGACGATGGCCGAGCCGTCCCGTGTATATCCCTGCTTCTGGATAAGCCACTTCAGGGCATTGTGCGCCTTCTGCGACGTCACATATCCGACAGAAACTGCCTGCTCCTTTGTAACAAATCTCCCCCGATAAGTAAAACCGCTGTCGTCGTTTCCTGAAATCAGCTTTGCCTTATCACCGCTATTGCGTATCTTGGAGGGATGCTTTTCCGAACATATCGCTATTTCTCCGGATACATAACACAATTGCCGGTTATCCAATTTGTTTATGTAATACCTGTGAAATGTCTCATACAACTCTCTATTTTTCCACACATAGGGTATATCCTGTCCATATACAATAAACCTCACATTCGCTCCGGTCTGTCCGGAACCCTGTATCTTACTTTCGTCCGTCAGCCGGCCATTTTCATTTAACTCCAATACATGAGCCTCAACTAAATCATGTATCAGCATTTTCTTTTGCAGATATTTGTACACGGATTGCACAATAGGATGAGTATCCTCAGATTCCACCCAGTCCCGCAGCAGTTCCATATACGCTTCATAATAATTTTCTTTCTTTTCTCCCGTATAGAGCGCGTAGTCTCCTGCCACATAGCAAAGCTTATCACACAGCGGGTGCGGAGTAATGCCGCTAGTTTTCGCTGCAGAATCCTCGGTCACCGGAATGATGGTGACGACATCAGAACCCTTGTCCAACTTTTTAGCATCTACGAAATTTCCTTCTCCATCCATTGTCACTTCAATCTGGGCATTAAACGTGGAGTGGGAAAGCGGTAATAAGACAGGCTGTTCATTTTTAATTACTCCCGCCAGCTCTGCATGAACATTGTAAGTATCAGTCAAGGTCTTTAACAATGCCAAAAGCATCACCTCCCTCAAATTCAGCAACTCCTGTAAAATTTTCACCAGAAACAAATGATTTTTGCTTTGCATCGCCAAGAATACGCCGAATACCGCATTCCTCCGGACACGGAAAATGAATGATACCATGATTCATTTGTGCATTCCACAAACGAACTGTCATTTTCCCCTTTTCTTCTTCCCGCACGGCTTCGTCCGGATAAGTAATTCCATGAACCATAATGCCAAAAGAAAGGCTTGTCGTATCGTAGACTCCCTCTCCCTCTTCCAGCGGACAGGGCTCTACATATCCCTGACATTCCCGTGCTCCTAAAAAGATGTCTCGTCTTCCTCCCCGCTCAAGCATTCTTTTGGCAATGTCATAATGTTTGTGTTCATTCCTGTCATGCGCCAAATCTTTCCGGTTTTCATTCCATTCGAAATGTGCCCTAACCCGGTACTCTACATCCTGCAAATAAGTATAGAACGATAAATCATTTCCTCCACTATATTTAATTGGCCGAACTCCTTTCGTTTCTGTCTGTATCGGCTTCATAATGCGACATTCATCAATAACCCATGTGATCGTCGGTTTCCAATAAATCGATTCCGTAATTCCCTTTAACGCCTGATAGGTAGGAACCTGATAACTGCATTTCTCACCGCCTGTCTTCGACAGGGGGTCCGTAAATAAAGCATATCGCCCGAATACACGATACTCAATAATATTCGGATACTCCACTCTGCACTCCTCCTTTCATCCTTAACCTTTTCTTATATAATAAGAGGTTCCCATTCCGTAGTAATTCCCCGTTCCATGCTATAAGCATCAAGAGCTGCCACCATATATAAGTCAGGAATCTCTTCACTGACAGACTGAATAAGTCCCTCGTATTTCCCTAATAAATTTTTCCGCACATTTACCGTATACCGCTGTGCTTTCCGTATATATTGTTTTAATTCCGCAGGATTGGAAACTTTCCAAATGGCGTCGAGAATATCGCGCCCCTCTTTGTAAGGCACAATCACGCCGATGGAATAATCGTCAATAACCCGATATTCCTGTCCCGCCGTTTTGTATGCCTGCCTCATAATATCTCTTTTCTGCGGACAGGGAAATCCCTCTGATAAAAGTTCCATAATATTCGTATCTATTTTCTTTAAAGGAAAATTCATTTTATCCTGCAAATAAACATATATTTTTTCATAATATCGATTCATCCATTTTGGCAGCAACAAACTTTCCCCACTGCCACTGTTGTTATATTCGTTCAGTATTTCTTTCGTAACCCTGACATTGTCCAGAAGTTCATCCATATTCCCCGTGTTCTCACCTTCAAGCTCAACGAAATGCAAAATACCCGTTTCCATTTCCCCATTTCGATTGCAGCGCCCCGCGCTCTGCGCCAAACTGTCGAGTCCTGTCAGGGAGCGGTATACGCATTCAAAAGAAATATCTACTCCTGCTTCTATCAGATTGGTACTGACAACGACAATCTCTTCTTGTTTATTTTTTAATATTTTCTTTATATTTTCTATTTTGTCGCTTCTGTGTTCCGCACATAAATTTGTCGTAAGATATTCTACATGTATGGAAAACGATTTCAAAATATCATACAATTCTCCTACCGCAGATTTCGTATTTAAAATGACAAGAAGCGATTGATGGTATTCCATTTGTCGGATAATCTCCTCCCCGAGACTCTCAAATGTATATTTCTCGCCCAATGCGGGAGTATGTATTTTGACCCGCTCAAACCGATGGAACCAAGCGTCTATATTTTTTATCATATATTTAGGCTTACTGTAACATATAGGATACAGCACTTTCGCCAAGGCAGGCTGCGTTGCTGTACACAAAACGATATTAGAATGGCAGATTTCCTTTAGGAAATTAATCATACAATTAAACGTGTGTATACATTTCATGGGAATCGACTGAACTTCGTCAATGATAATAACAGAATTTACAAGCCTGTGCATACGGCGTATTGAACTGCCGTTTTCGGAGAAAAGCGTATTCATAAATTGTACGAATGTAGTACATATGAATGGCTCTTCCCAATTCATGTCAAGTTGGACAAATCTCTTTTTTCGATAATCCTCGTCGTCATCTTCTGTTATGTCTTTTACTACGGATGAGTGATGTTCTAACACCCAGTCATCCTGTCCGACTGCCTCTCGAAATACAGCAGCATTCTGCTCGGTAATGCTAATGTAAGGCGACACATAAATAATGCGCTCCGTCTCAGGGTGCTGCCTGCAATATTCCAGAGCATAGGCCAGACTGCTCAGGGTTTTGCCGCCTCCCGTAGGAAGCGGGAGACAGTAGATTCCTGCCGGATGCTTCGCAAACTCCCTGCACTCCTGCTGTAATTGATTTCTTCCCTCGATAATTTCCCTTTCTCTCTCTGTGATACCAGAAGCGCTGCCGGCAGAACGTATATCCTCCATGTATTTCTGAAAATTTTCCTGCGCTTCCTTTAATATTTTTCTGCTGTCAACAGGATTACCCTTAGACAATGTATCAACATTGTCCATGAAATCAGATGTCGCCTCCCAATCAGAATCAATTAAAATGGATAACATCAGCCGCTGCAGGGCGCCGAAAAGAAAAGACCGGCAATTGGATAAGAGCTTTCTTTTATCCTGCTCCCCTTTTGTCAGCAACGGCTTTAATTGAACAACTGCTCTCTTCATCTTATCCCACATTTGTTCAAATTCCTCTCTAGCCATCGTAAACACTTCATCCGGTTTATAGGATGCCAGAAAATCTCTTTGCGAATTGACGCATGCCTCCTCATAATCTTCGACTATCCCCATCTTGGCCGAAAACAAATCCGTTTGTTCTATATTTACACAATCAAATAAACCATGATGCGCAGCCACTGCATAAGCGACTAATTCTGTCAGAATTTTCACCCTGTCAGAACCCTCATGGTACCGTTCATAAATATATTTTGCTCCCGTAGAGGCATGTCCGATTTTGCCCCGCATTTTTCTTCTTACGCTCTCGTCCGCATGTATGTATTCATCAAATTTGTGCTTGCTTTTTCCCATGTCATGCAGCATCCCGCATAATGACATAATCTGTGGAATGCCACAACGCATTCCTTTCTCCTTGCACAAATATACAACCTTTTCCGTATGTTCGGCTACTGATTCTTCCCGCTCTAAGCCGTCATCTGAAATGTGTGCTGTCATATGGGCTGCCCCCTTTTTCTTTTGTATATCATATGCTGTTATTGTATCACAAAACGGGAGGGAATACAAATGTATTGGAAAAATAGTCTACCAAAGATTTTTAGGCCTAGTTCTTTGTTAATAAATCTTCCAATGGCTTAAATTCCAAAGAAGTATCTATTGTTTCTTCAATATAATCACCATTTTTCCAATAAGATTTTAACGCATATGCTTCTGAGCCAACACTGGTTATTAATCTGTACTGAGTATCTACTATTTCCAACGCTGCACAACAGGATACTGATAAACCTACTTGACTACTTGTTTTTAATATTTGCTTAACATTTTCTAATCTCCCATTTTTATCACAATGTGGATTAAATAAGCCGTCAACAAATCCTAAACCATTCACGGCAATAAATGGTTGCTTGTCTCCATATTTCAATTTTAGAGAATCCGAAAAGCACTCTTTGAACCAACAGTTGGCACCTGCTGAAACCCCGCACATAACTTTTCCGTCTTCCCAAGCCTGCCTTAAAATTGTATCAAAGCCCGTCTCTACCCATAACTTTATCATCTCTAGAGTGTTTCCACCACCCTCAAATATAATATCTGCCCAATCTATAATGTCTTTTACATATTCTTTATCAGATAACTGATTACTTTTTAAATCTTTGCAATGACACCCATACATTTTTCCATATATATCAATCATGACCCGAAAATACTCGTCCTGCCTTTCCAACGGCTGGGCGTGAGCAAGTAATAAAAAATTAGGGTGTTCCTTTCCCGTTAAGCGAACTATTTCTTTATCTTGTCTATCTAATTCATAAGGATATCTTGTTCCGTCCGGTTTCTTTCTTCCATTTTCACCGCCACCGATTGCTACTATTTTTTTGCTCATTTAATCACCTCGCAGACCCATTTGACAATCTTAACAGCTAATTCACATACTCCTTCCACAGTTTCTCGTAAATTCCATTCATCTGCTCCACAATCTCCGCACTCACAGGCACCTGCTGATCCATAAACCGCATCCCACGCTCTCCCATAAAATCCACACAAAACAGTAATGTATAAAATGCAAATGCTTTCCTCTCTTCTTCGCTCAACTGCATTTCTTCCAGTAAATATGTCACATAGTCCGTGTCATATTTCATGTTTAGAAGCGCCATGTTGGTCATTGCCACATAGGTCAGTTTATCTCCAATACCCATCCAGTCAATATCAATCACACCGGTCACTCTGCCCTCATAAATTAACAGATTCTTCGTGCTGATATCGTCTAAATAAGCGACCGGTTTAATACCTGCAAAATAATCCTCAAGTTGATCCGCTGCTTTCATAAGACGTTCGACTTTTTCCGGGGCAAAGTAACCGTTTGTGATGATACGCTCCTTTGCACGAACAAGCATGTCATCCACAAAAGATGCTTTCCAAGTCCAATCTGCAGGGATATCTTCCAATTGCAAAGCGGACACCTTATTTTGGATTCCCACGACAGTTCTTGCAATATCCCGCTTCTCTGCAGCAGTTAATTCGGTATAGACAAGTCCTATATCTTTCCCTTCAAAATAAGTCAATATCAGATATTCATATCCCCCAAATGTTCCTCTTCCAAGCACTCGCGGCACAGGGATATCAATCGCTGCCAAACGCTCCAGCCAGTAAATGGTATCCTTGTACACTCCGGTTTCCTCGTTGCAACGAACTACAATTTTTTTGTCTGTAAACTCTACGATATATACATAATTTCCCTGTCCTACAACACAACGGGTTATGTTCTTTGGTTGTTTTGCGAAACAGTCTATGCAAAGTTTTACTATCTCTTCTTTATTCATTTTTCTTTCTCCATATCACGGATTAATTTTTTCCATAACAAAAATGAGAGGCAGTTATTCAATAATTGATATTTGCTTTTCTGGCTTGGCTGCATAAGTCACGAGTAGACAGAGTGTAGCTTTTTCCGTCCTTGATAAAATGTGTCCCGCACTGGCGAAACTCAAAATGTACTTTGTGGGCGATACATTGCTCCCGTATGGAAAGCACCCACGCTTGAAATCGCCCTTATGGATGTAACAATACCTACATCCCTCACTATGTTTGTGGCAGCCGCGCCACAGATTCCACATTGCCATATCATTTTCCCTCATTTATCCCACGAACGTTTTTTATCAAGCCACCTTGCTGCATTATGATTTAAAATTTTCACTAAATTGATGACTTGTTCATAGAATTCATCATAATACGGGAGGGGTTGTCTAATTTTTTTCACGCAGATTTCGATTATGTTCTCTGTTTACTTTCTTGATAAGTAAAGTCCATTTTGTATTTTCTCCATGATAAAATCTACGTTTTCTTCACTAGGTTTTGTTCCGTCAATTCGTAGAACAGGACATTTTAAAGACTGCACCCATTCTTCAACAGTATTTTCTGGTCGGGATTCAACAAAATCAAAGAATTTTTCTTCTTGCTCATGCAAATCGCCACCTATTAACATTCTTTCACCAAACTTCTGAAAAGAGCGATTTCTAACTCGCCATATCCGAATATCTTTTGGAACATCAATTAATACAGCATATTGAAAAAATGGGTAAATAGTTTCTCCATAATCTCCTTTTACAGAAGCAAAAACAAAGTTTTCATGTGCCCTTATCTCACTCCAAAGCAACTTTTCCACCTCTTCACGAGTGCGTGGAGAAGCATAGGTATAATTTGTGTCTGCCTTAGGAAAATACAAGTCTTCATTGTCTATAAAATGGAAATGCAGCTTCTTCGCAAGAACCTTTCCTAATGTACTCTTTCCGCTGCCATTTAAGCCACATACGATAATCCCTGTTCCCATAAGTCCCTCCGTCAAAGTCTATTCTTACATCAGTATACCATACACCACCCTGCAATTCTACAAGCATTTTATAGATACAAAAGCCTCTCACACGTTCAGAGCCACTCTGTGATAATGACAATATCACTTACCCATATCAGTTTATTAGCGGTTGCGGTTGCCACAATCACTACTCATTTAGGTCAGTCTTACCGAAGACTAAAAGCCGTAAAACGAACAGCGTGATTGAAAGCAATCCTATTGTGTCTTATTTGCGTAGGTTTTGGACTTACGTTAGCTTTGCTATGCCATAAAATCACTACTTTTCAATTTATGGAAGCTGACTGCCAAGTTCTACCTTCAAATCAATGCATTTTGCTCATCTCTAATTTATAAAAATAGGTACAAAAAAAGACAATTTAATGACTTGTCTAGGTCATGCTGATTGAACCATATATAAAGGAGTGCGGTTACAATCTAGCTTTTATTTTCAAGAAATAGCATGTAAGTGCTCCTCAAAATTTTATATACTTTTTTCCTTGTTCTGAGAATTTTTAGGCAAAAAAATCACTTTCAGCTTTTGTAGCCAAAAGTGCAATTTACTAATTCGGAACAATAGCAGGTCCAACAAACATTTCAAATAATAAGTTCATTTTGTTTATTTCCAATAAAATATTCAAAGGATACTCTGCTTTAAAATCTTCAACATCATTCTCAAAATGAATGTTTCCACCATTAAGTGTAATTTTGTAATTATCACCTAATAAATCTTGCAAATTTTCAACAAGAATTTTAACATCAATATCTTTATCTACTTTTTTTGCTATTAAATATGCAAGTTCAGCAGGTTCTTTATTATCTACATATCCTAATGTCGGACTAATTCCCTCTATTTCTGTATTATCCAATCTCACTGGTAGTAAATACTCTTTATCAAATTCCATGAACATTCTATCTTGCACTGCTTTTCGCTCATGATTAGTCCAAAGTTTTTCTGAATAATACTTAGAAATAAACATTACACAATATTTTGCCTTATTTTTATAAACATCATACAAATATGTGTATAAATTTTTTCCCCACAACTCATCCTGCTCATAATTATCATAAAAAACATTTATTTTTAGAGCTTTTAATATATTAGCAACTGCTTCTACATAGGCTCTATCTTCTCCTGCAAATGATAACGCAACATCATAATACTTATCCATAAACATTACTCCTCGTATATACCCAAAATTATGATTCATCCTATAAATTAAGCATTTTTGACATATCTACCACTACCCATTCAATTCCTACACTCACTGGAATTTCCCTTTTTAACTTCTTTTCCAGTACATTTTCCGCATTTGGTGTAAATACGAAATAGTCCAAAAACAGCGTAAAATCAAAGATTTCTAGATATCGGCTCTGCATAGCAACACGGCGACTTCGACATGTGGCGTTTTGCAAAGATAAACACATTTTTTCCGTGTCGTTTTGCATATCCGAACACACATCAGTGGTCAAATCCCCTATGCACTCCATTTCCAATTCATCATTCACTGCATTATCCAAAAAGACATTATGAGTGTTCATTTTCCTCAGTCCTTTCTTTTGGACAATGCCAAAACTAAACAACTTTCTTATTCAAATTTTTATATCTGTTCTTTGCGTCTGACACAACCCGATCCTCCATCCCCTTCAGCACAAATGTCAGCTTATATGGATCAATGGTGCCATCCTCACTAATATCTCCTACAATTACTTTTTCCACAATGCTCTCAAAAACTACCCTGTCAAATTTGTCTAACATATCTGCCTCTGCAATACAGGCACGAATCTCCCGCATCCTCCGGCTGATATGCTGCTGTGCCTCCACATTAGCAAAATACAGGGCACGCTCCCCTTTTGCCTGGTTAATCTTCCGTGTCAGTTCATTATACTTCGCATCGTATGCCTCTTTTGTAATTTTATCATCCAAGAGCATATCGGTCAATTTCTTTCTCTTTGATTCCATAGAACTGAGTGATTTATCCAGCCTTTGCAGCTTAACGGCACTCTCATCATCAGATAATGTTTCTTCCACGGAACGGATAACAGAATCCAGCACATCATCAAAATTATCTGCCAGCAGATGGAACATCTCCAAAAAGGCATTTTCAATGATTGCCTCGTCAATGGACTTGCTGTGCGGGCAGTTCTCAATGCCAAAATTGGTTGCAGTCCGACATTTCCACACTGGTTTTGTCTGTGTTGTAGTCTGGTTATGAGCACGTCTTGTCATATACTTACCACAAAAACCGCACTCACACATGCTGCTGAAGGCATATTTCCTGCTATACTTCTTTCTTGTTCCCGGTACTGACATGGTACTCCTGCGATAACGGCTCTTTTTAATCTCCTGTGCCGCATCCCATATTTCAGGCGAAACAATGGGCTCATGATGTTCCTTGATATAATACTGCTCTTCCTCTCCCATATTTTCCAGCCTGCGTTTGGAAATTGGATCTACCGTAAATGTTTTACCGAGCAGAAGGTCTCCTTTGTATTTTTCATTATTGATAATCGAACGTATTCCGCTGTCTGTCCACTTCACCTCCCCTTTTTTGTTTTTCCTGCCAAGTCTGGTCAGCTCTTTTGCGATGGTTGGTGCTCCATATCCACTGAGGTACATGTCAAATATTTCACGGACCACCTCTGCCTCTTCCAGATTAACCGTAATCGACTTGTCTTCTGGGTGGTAATCATAACCGAGACAGCCATTGAACCCCATCAATTCTCCCCGTTTCATCTTCATTTTGATGCCCAGCTTTACATTGGCAGATAATGATTCCACCTCATTCTGCGCAAGGGTAGAAAGCAATGCTAACGCCATCTCACTTTCCATGGAAAGCGTGTTGATATTTTCTTTTTCAAAAATAACCGCAATCCCTTTGCCCTTGAGCATACGGACATATTGAAGGGTATCTACCAGATTACGGGAAAATCTGGAGATAGACTTCGTGAGAATGACATCAACCATGCCTGCCATGCAATCGTTAATCATTTTCAGAAAACCGTCTCTTTTGACCGTTTTAGTTCCGGTAATTGCTTCATCTGCATAGATACCAACCATTACCCACTCTTTGTTTTTGGAAATCTTGTCCTGATAATACTCTTTTTGCGACTGGAAACTCTGTAGCTGTTCCTCTCCATCCGTGCTTACCCGCACATAGGCTGCCACCCGTTTCCGGTCAATGGAAAGACCATTCCCAATCATATTCCTGCGTCTGGTTGCATTCCCCTCTACTGCCTTGATCACTTCCACTTCTCCTGCCATACCTGTTCCTCCTTCCTTCGGATATATATTTTAGAAACTCCCTGTTTCTGATTTCACTATACCGCCATAATGAAATATTAACCAATGTACAAAACGCGGATTTTAATTTTTTCTATTTATTTCTCAGAGGATTATACGGCCTCAAAGGTAACTATTCCGTGTTCCCGCATAATTCTGTTTTTGACCTTTGTATATTCATCTTCATTTAATAAGCCCAATGCGTATATTCTTCCAAGAACCGCCAGCTTTTTTGCCAATCTCAATGCATCCAAAATATCCTCCTGCCTCTCTTTCCTTCTTTTTCAAGCAACAGGCCATCAAATTCGCTATGCACAAATCTAATACATTTTGCAACGTGGCTGTTTTTTAGCTTGTAACATTATTTTACAGGCAGCATACAGAAATGAAAAGACTACAGTTCGGACACTTTAGTGACCGTGGTACGGTCACCTCTAATTTTAATATACTGCTTATGGCAGATTCTGCAAACCTGGCTGTAATAGCCGTATTTATGGGCAAAAAGAGACTTTTCCTACTTAGAAATCTTACAATAAGAACAGATACATACAGATTTGTCAAGACCATAGTTCGGTCACTTTAGTGACCGTGACACGGTCACCTCCTTTTTGACACAAAAAATCGCCATCTTGGGAAAAATGACGATTCCTCAAATTTTATTCAGTTTACTTCCAACTCATTCTTGTGTTATATACATTGTTTACAGCTTCAATATAGCATATGAAAGAGGGATGGTCATGGTCGTTTTGCCACAGGTATCTATTTTTAATATTCAAATACTGCGTTCTGACAAGCTCCCATTTTCCCTTTTTCTTAATATACTTAGCCTTTTTCTGAATTCCCGCAGAATGAGGGGCTTCGTTCCAATAGTATTGGTCACAATAGGTCAATCCTGTTTTTTTATGAATAAGTCTGTAAAAATGTTCTTCTGTATCTCTGCAAACAATGCAGATATCCATCGAAAACTCGGTTGGATTACCTTTGATAAAATGAATTTTTCCTGTGGTCAAAGAAGATGTTGAATCCTCACAATCTCCTAAACCGTATTCGTTCAGCACCTTATTAAAGGTTTTTCTTGCACATTCTTTTATAGACCTACAATCCTCATAATCTTCACATCTTACAATTTCAAGGTTGTAATCCAAATCTGTCGGTAACGAAGCATTTTGTACAATGAGATTTCGTGCACCGCTCCCTACAAGATAGAATATTGTGCCAATATCATAGTCCTCTTTCAAGTAATGACAAAAATTCTGCATTATCTCACCACATAAATTTCGCATACGGCTTAGAAATCTCTTATCTTTTACATAATCAAACATAAAAATCTCCTTTCATTCCCAAACCGACCATTTAGACTTAGAAATCCAAATCATTGTATTATAATCATCTGACAATTAAATGTCAAGTAATTTTTGGAATTTTCCCTTTTGATGCAATGAGCCTGCTCAATTTCGTCTTACACATGCGCTTAATTTCATTCTCCCTAAAGTCCCATCATCTCACACACGACATGGTCTGCCATCTTGAGCGCACCAACAATGAACGACAGTATCTTTATGAACAGACCACCCCTAGAGGTATGCTCTCTAAAAAGCTGCAGTCTTCCACGGCTGACACAATCTCTGTCGGCAATACCGTCTTTTCTGCCATGCAGAAGCGGATAAACAGTTTTAATGCGTGTTCGGATTTCTTCACCTATACGAAGCACCGCAGGTACGCATCATGTCCACAACAAAGAACAACACTAGCATTACAAACCCTACCACCTACAATGCACTGTGGATGTCAACAATGACTTTCCATATCGCACCATCTTTGAAATTCTCTGGGGATTGGGTAATGAGTTGCCATTTAGAGCTTATGTATACTAATTGAATATTTTGAAAAATATGTTATAATTTTAGCCTAAAATTTATGGTGAATTTAGATTATCTCTTTAGAAGTTCTTATATGTCGGTATAGCCCGTATTTTCGGGCTTTCCCGGCATTTTAGATATGGGGAGAAGTTCTTATATACCCTTAAAACTTCTTA
>CAJTLS010000041.1 GCA_910577295.1 uncultured Eubacterium sp. | reverse complement strand
CGATAAGTTCCCGTTTGCTGCCGTCTTCTGCCGTGTATTCGACCCATACGGTGTCCCGTTTGAGTTCGTCTACATGCTCGACGGTGGCATGCCCTAAGTTGGCTTCGTTGCTGTCGTAGTAACGGTTCAATTCAAAATCCATGCCGCCGGTTCCCTCAAGGGAAAGGTCATTGCGGGAGAGGATTAAGTGTCCGGTGGCGGTGTCCACGCCGTCGGCGCACTCGGCTTCTAAGGGGGAGCCGGCCAGACGGTTTTCATAGACGCTGCGGAACGTGTCGCCGTAGGCTTCTTCGACAGCGGTGTTGTACACCTCACCAAAGGTGAGGTTCTCGCCAAAGGTGAGGTTCTCGCCAAAGGTGAGGTTCTCGCCAAGGGTGAGGTTTTCATCTGCTGCCTGAGCGTTAATTCCGTTCATAAACAGAACAAAGCCGCACATCAGGGCGGCTATTGTTCCATATATCATTGATTTCCATTTTCCCATAATTAATGCCCTCTTTCGTAACTTGTTTATTTTCTACTATTATATAGTACATAAACACTTATGAAAACGAGGCTTTTGCGATGGTTATATATACTTTTATGGTGGAATTTTTCGTAGATGACGAACAGAAATTTCTAACTATAACTAAGATAGAGAGACTTTGGAACTGTTTGGGAGAGAATATCGTACCAAATGTCCTCTGCGACTGCTACTGCAAGATGGCGGCTTCTGCAGAAATCTACGTGGACTGGTATATTGAACTGCCAGAATGCATCTACTTATAATACTGTGCCTGTGCGTTCCACATCTGATAATAAAGCCCGTCTGTATTCTCCATCAGTTTATCATGGCTTCCCTGCTGGACGATTTTCCCTTTGTCAAATACAAGAATCTGGTTACAGAATCGGCAGCTTGACATGCGGTGGGAAATATAAATTGCCGTCTTTTCTCCGACCAGCCTGTCAAAACTCCGGTAGATTTCATATTCGGATTGCGGGTCAAGCGCTGACGTCGGTTCGTCTAAAATAACGAGCGGCGAATCTTTATACAAGGCGCGGGCAATGGCAATCTTCTGCGCCTCGCCGCCAGAAATTTCCACGCCATCCCTCTCCAGCTTGTAAAGGCTTGTGTGAATATCTTTCTCCAGTGTACCAAGCCGCTCGGTAAATCCTGCCTTTTCCAGACAGCTCCTCACTTTCTTTTCATCAAACTCCTTTGACACGGCTACATTTTCTGCGATAGAAAATGAGAACAACTTAAAATCCTGAAAGACAACCGAAAACAGTTGTATATATTCACTGTAATTGTATTGCCTGATATCGACGCCATTTAACAGAATCTGTCCCTCAGTCGGGTCGTACAGACGGCACAAGAGTTTGATAAACGTCGTCTTTCCTGCGCCGTTTGGCCCGACAAGCGACATCTTCTTTCCAACTTTAAGTTTCATGGAAATATGTTCGAGCACCGGTTCTACACTATTAGAGTAAGAAAAAGAAACGTCGCAAAACTCAAACTCATATTCGCCGTCTTCCCGTTTGCCTATCGACAGGTTTCCGTTATACTTTTCATTTTTAATATCCATAAATTCCTGAAAATAAGCAAGATACTGGGCGCAAATAGAAATTTCCATATACGTTCTGACAACGCTTCCTAACGCCGCGCTGAATTTTGTAAATGCCCCCACATATCTTGCCACGCTTCCGATACTAACCAAACCAAGTCCAGCCTTAACTCCCACATACACATAGCTGGCAATCGTGTAAACCGCACTACAGCACTCATTCAGGAAAGAGTATTTTTCCGTCCGCTTTCTCATCTCACAAAAGACTTTCATCATGCTGTTGACATCTTTTTTATATCTTTCGCTAATCGTGTCTGCAAAATCATACATCCGCACATCTTTTCCCTTTGCATAATTCGATGAATCCATAAGAAAGGACATATAGTATCCATAATGCCGATTTGCATCCACATTGATATCGAACGTCTTTTTTTGTAGAGCTCCCATTCTTCGCTGGCTCCAACCGAGAAAAATAAGCTGTCCCACCAAAATCAGATTTAATGTGATGCTGCCAAAATGAGATTGAATAAATTGGAAAAATGGCACCCCTGAAATTCCGCCAACTGCAAAAAATACTGGAAGAAACAGAATTACCGCATAAATGATATCCGCTATAACACCAATCATATTGGCAATTCGGTCGCAAAAAACCGTAATATCTCCATTGGTATTCATGCCCTCCCTTGCCTTATGAATGCATTCAAGAGTTTCCTTTTTCTCCAAAATTTCGTAATCAAGAGTAAGTCCTTTTTGAGAAATCATTTTCTGAACCTGTTCGGCCAGCAGATACTTACGCACATTCACAAGCTTATCAATACCCCAGCAAAACATATTTAGCGCAAAATTCAGACCCATCATCCACAATGCGTATTGGAAAATCTGTTCAAACCCTTTTTTCTGAAACAGCGCATCAATAATAATACTGCTGCCGACAATATTTACATATGGTACTGCCGCACCCGATATTTTCATCAAAATGAGCAACGGCAAAAAACTGGGACACAGCTTATGTACTATCTTTAATACTAGATGAACAGCTTTTCTATTTTTCATAATTATAATCCACCTTTCTGCGCATTTTCTTCCTTTCGGTAATAGTGACTTTGTATCTCGAACATTTTTGCATACGCGCCATTTTGGACAATGAGCGCCTCATGGCTTCCCCGTTCTGTCACCTTGCCCTTTTCCAAAAAAAGAATCTCATCACAAAACCGGGTACTGGCTAAACGGTGAGAAATAAATATCGAAGTCTTTTCTTTTGTCATTTCATTATACTGTTCATAAATCCGGCTTTCCGCAATTGAATCAAGTGCGCTCGTCGGCTCATCTAAAATCAGACATTTGCCATCTTTATAAAGCGCCCGGGCAATCAGAAGCTTCTGAAGCTCCCCACCGGAAAAATTGACGCCCTCCCGCTCCAGTGTCTGGGTAATATAAGTATCCTCTTTATCCTGCAGCGAATCGATTTGCTCCCATATAGCCGCTTTCTCAAGACATTGCCGTATCCGTTTCCTATCCATTCGCTCTTCCTCTCCTCCAGCAGCATTCATCGCCACAGTAAACGCTGTCATAAAGCCATCTTGAAATACCGGTGAAATTAATTTCCCATACTCATCCATATCATAATCTCGTGTGCTAATACCATTAACGAGAACATCTCCTTCTGTCGGCATATAAAATCCGCATATCAGTTTGACAATCGTTGTCTTACCAGCCCCGTTATTTCCCACGAGCGCAATCTTTTTCCCGGGTTCAATCCGGAAACTTAGATGAGACAGTATATCCTCCCCGCCCTCTTCATAGCGGAATGATACATCGCAAAATTCGATAGAAACCTCACGTGATAAATCCGGTTTTTCCCCATTTCCATGCCGGAACACATCCGCAATTTCCAAGGCGTCCGTATAATATCCCATTTCCACGTTCATCTCCATTACCTGCGACAGGTGAGTGACTGTCTCATTCATCCAGACAGAGAATCCGGCTACAACGCCAACATAAAATGTAAATTGCGCCACAGAAATACTGCCACCCAGTACCATGCGGATTAACAACATATACATAACAAAATCCCGAACAAAATTTCCTACCTGTTCGCCCACGGTCGGAAAATACCAATGCAGTTCCTGTTTGGCAATCACACGGTACATTTTGCGAATCTGCTCATCAAAAACATCACGGAACCAGTTTTCCACATGATAAATTCGAATATCTTTTCCGTAGTCAAGGGAAATCCCCTGATGCTCTAGCATGGAGTTGACACGGCCTGCCTGATAACGTTCATCTGCCAGCTTCCGCCAATACAGGATGGCATGCTTTTTCAGTAAAAAAGTTACAAGAGTCGTAGCGGCTACAATCAGTAAAATACTCCAATGTATGGAAAACATAATTGTCCCATACGAGAACAAACCAAATAATCCATAAAACATTTCAAACGAATAGCGGGCAAGTCCCTCCACTCCCCGAGAATTATTTGCGACACTTTGTACTCCCCGAAACATCTTTTTCTGCTTATCTGCCGGCTCTATATTACAAAAATCCATCGTCAGGCATTTACGCAGTAATCGGGCAGCAAAAGCGTGAAAACGCGTTCCCATAATATTGAGGCTAAAGCGGTTTTCAAGCATAATACTAATTCCCGCCAAAAGCATATTAACAACAAGCAGAGCACTGATTCCCAACACATACTTTGTCAGGCTATCCTGCGTGAGCATCGCAATCGCGATTGCCGGTATCGCACTTACAATAAGCGGCATAATAATACGAATTAGTGCATATAGCGGCAACTGCCAGCAGATTTTTTTCGAATAATGAAATAACTCTCTATACACATTAGAAATATTTTTTAAAATCCCCCTTGTGTTCATATCATTCCCCTCTTCCCATATCACTGATAATACTTTGCCTGCGCCTCCCACAGCTTTGCATACAATTTATCAGTCTGACTCATAAGTTGCTCATGACTTCCGCTTTGCACAATCCGTCCCTTGTCAAATACAAGTATGCGGTTACAAAAACGACAGCTTGACATGCGGTGGGAAATGTAAATGGACGTCTTGCCCTGAACCATCTCGTCAAAACGTTTATAAATCTCAAACTCGGAAACCGGGTCTAATGCCGATGTTGGTTCATCCAAAATAACAATCGCCGCATCCTTATAAAGTGCCCTTGCCAGTGCAATCTTCTGAGCCTCCCCTCCGGAAATTTCAATCCCTTTCTCTTTCATCTGATAGAGATTCGTATGAATGCCATCATCAAACTTTTCAAGCTGTTTTTCAAAACCGGCCTCAATGAGGCTGCATTTTACTTTCTCACTATCGTATTCTATAGAGGCCGCCACATTTTCTGCCAAAGGAAAACTAAAGAGCTGATAATCCTGAAAGACAATGGAAAAAATTTTCATATACTCCTCATAATCATACAATTTGATATCAATCCCATTCAGTAAAATTTCACCTTCCGTCGGGTCGTACAGGCGGCATAACAGCTTAATAAACGTACTTTTGCCAGCCCCATTTGGCCCCACGATAGCCATCTTCTCTCCTACGGTAAATTTCATAGAAACATGGGAGAGTACCATATCCTTTTGATTCGGATAGCGAAATGATACATCCTTAAATTCCAAAAGGTATTCGTTATCGTCCCGCTTCTCTAATGGCAGCGTTCCCTCATATTTTTCATTTTTAATATTTAGGAAATCATAATAATAGGAAACGTATTTTCCCCGTATATGAAGAGCATTGTAGCTCTCCATTATGCTCCCGAGGCTATCCGACATTCTTGTAATTGCCGTGACATATTTCATAACGTTTCCCAGACTGATTAGCTGGCAGATTACTTTTAATCCAACATAAACATAGGTGCTCAGGAGCAAAATATAATTCACCACATTTTTCCATATACTATCCGGTCTTACCCCCTTCATCATCCATTTCCCGTTGTTTTCTATCCCTTTTGCATTCTCCGACAGTCCATTCAAAATCTTGTCCTGCATACGGTATAAACGGATATCTTTTCCTGTCCGATACCGGAAAATAATGTTAAAATAATATCCAAACTCACGATTTAAATCTATATTTTTTTCAAATTGCTTTTGCTCTATGCGGCTCCTGCGGCGCGCAAGCAGGTAGCGAAATACAACGGATACCAAAATAATACACACTAAAATCAAACCGCTATACCAGCCGTTTAAAAATCCCGTTAATCCGGAAACTTTCTTGGTCACGGGAACAAACAGCGGAATGAGAACGACAACGGAAGTTATAATCGTAATCAAATACTCAATAAAAGACGTAAGATTATTATAAAAATTTCTTATTCCACCTCCGCTGTTAATCGAATCTCCCGCTCTCTGAATCATTTCCAGCGTTTCTTTTCTTTCTAAAACCTCGTAATCCAGTGTCATACAATGCTCTACAATAGCCTGACGCATCTTACTGACCAATTCCCCCTCCATCACCCGAAGTATGTTTTCAATACCCCACCATCCCACAATCAATAGAGCGCTGCTGATAACCATAATGATAACAAGACGCATAATATTCGGAACCGCCTGTCTGTTAATCACCATATCAAGAATCACGCTTCCCATTATAATGTTGACATAGACCTGACTCACTGCCAGAATCTTCCCCAATACAACAAAAGGTATATATTTTTTATTCAGATAATGGATCATTTTCAACGATTTCCAAATCATTTGTCATATCTCCTTTCTTTTTATAGTAGTGGCTCTGGATATCAAAAATTTTCCGATATTCTCCCCCGGCCATCATGAGTTCTTCGTGACTTCCTTCTTCTCTTACTTTTCCATTCTCTAAAAAGATTATCCTTTCACAAAACTTTGTACTTGCCAGACGATGGGAAATAAAGATGGCCGTTTTATTTTTTGCCAGTTGATTGTACTGCTCATATATGTGGCTCTCCGCAATGGGGTCGAGGGCAGACGTCGGTTCGTCCAATATGAGAAAATCTCCATTTTTATATATCGCCCTCGCTAAAAGAAGCTTCTGTGTCTCCCCGCCGGACAACTGGATACCGTCCTTGTCAAACGTCTGAAAAATATAAGTATTCTCTTTGTATGGAAGGGAAATTACTTTCTCCCATAGCTCCGCCTTTTGCAGGCTCTCCTTTAATCTCTGCGAACAGTTGCAATCATCCTCACCTGCGCACACATTTGAGGCAATCGTAAAATGAAACGGCTCGATATCCTGAAACAATACGCTGATACGTTTTTGATAATCTGTGCGATTGAGAGTAGTTATATCTATGCCATCCACAAAAATTTCTCCGCTGCTCGGGTGATACAAACCACATAACAACTTCACAAGCGTTGTCTTTCCGGCTCCATTGTTTCCGACAATAGCTATCTTTTCCCCGACATTAATCTTTAGATTCAAATTGTGAATCGTATCCTCTTCGGCGTCCTCATACCGGAAACAGACATTCTTAAACTCTATGGAAAACCCTTTTCCTACCGGAGCTTTTAATTGGCCATCGGCTTCTGAAACTTCTTTCTCATCCATAATCGCCCGATAAAAATCGTGTTCTTTAGCTGCTTTACGGATAGCGGAAAAATTTTCTGAAAAACCATAAAACCAAAAAGCAAAATCCGCAATAACGCCAAGATAGAAAGTAAACATAGCCGGAGATATCTCACCGGCTACTGCCTGTGAAACCAATATGAAATAAGCAAGTAAATCCCGAATTACCACAAAACCCGCATCTGCTAACGTCGGAAAATACCAACGAAGCTGTATTTTACTGGCAAGTGAGACCTCCCGTTTAATCAACTTGTCATACGTCTTGTGAAACCATGGTTTCATCTGATATATGCGCACATCTTTTCCCGCTTTCAAATCCAGCGCTTCATTTTCTATATACTTCATCTGACCATAAATATCCACGTTCTCTCCCCATGATTTACTGGAATAGGAAATGGCATGACTGCGAAGTAAAATGTCAATAACACACATCACAACCATGACAACAATAATTCTTACATCGAGCATAAGAATTGTAATTCCATAAGTAAGTAAACCAGCAGACTTTATTACCAGATTTGGCACCTCATACATGAGGCGTTCGGCCCCACTTGAATTGCTATTTACACTTTCTAACGCCTCGCGAATCTTTTTCTGATATTTATAGGGTTCCACTTTTGAATAATCCATTGTCAAAACTTTTTTCACAAAACGGGGAATAAACCATTGCATCCGGCAATTAATCCGACATAAAAAGGCATCTAAATCCAAAATATCTCTGGCAGCTTTCAACATCCCCAAACACAGCAGAACACCAACCATGCAAAGCAAATAATATCCTATTTTTCCTTCGGTAATGGCAGCGATGGCAATGGACGGTACTGCCGTTATCAATAATGGTTCACCCACCTGAAAAATAATCAAAGCAATCGTTTTCCATTTAGCTTTCGGATAGCAGGTAAACATCACTTTTAACACCTGATAAATATTCTGAAAAACCGTAGTATGTTTCTTTTCTTCACTTGATTTCATACAATTCCCCATTTCTGAGCGATTTATCGCAAAGAACCGCTCTCCTATATAAATTGGCCTGACGATGACAAATTGACCCTGTCGTCAGGCTATGTTGCTATTATTGTTGTTTTGAAGTATATCATATAAGAAGAAATAAGAAACTTAGACGTACACGAAAAGACAAAATCCGAACACAAAATGCCTCTTATATCGGGAGCATCACTTCCGTGACAAACACACCCGGTTCATTTTTGCGGTTTACATAACCATCATACTTCTCGGTTATGCGGTCAATGCGCTGCAAACCAAAACCGTGCTCGCCCTGTTTTCGAGTGATAAAATCCGCGAGTTTTTGCCTCTTTGATTTATTCGTGGAATTACTGACAGAAATATAGAGCTGTTTACGGTAGATTCCCATGTATATACGCAAAAAGCGTTTCTCGCTCTGTACCCGCATACAAGATTCTATCGCATTATCCAGAAGATTCCCCAAGATTGCACAGAGGTCTACATCACTTACCGACAATGCTTTCGGTACGCGCGCCTTACAATTTACGGAAATCTCATTTTTTTTGGCAATTGACACTTTACTGCTGACAATAGCATCAGCGCTTACGTTTCCCGTACGAATGGCAATATCAATACTGTCCAAATCTTCTTCGAGATGGCTCAGATATGTCAATGCCTCGTCAATCTGTTTCAGCGACAGATACGCATTCATCGTCTGCATATGATTGTGGTAATCATGCCGCCACCCGCGCATTGTCTCATAAATATTCTGAACTTCCTCTCTTTGCTTCGCCAGCACCTTATCCTGATAATCTTCCATTTTCTTCATCTCAAAATTTCTTACAATAATTGCTGTTACAAGAGCTGTCAGCGCAATTGCTAATATTAATATGATAATTTGTATTTCCATACTCATAAGGAGTCTCCCCTTTCTCTCTCCTGATAATACTCGATAAATGCCTGATTGATTGCCTTGTAACAACTCTTACTAACAGGTAATCTTTCCCCATTGTCCAAAAAACATTCCAAACGTCCAATCCGCTCTATATGGCTTATATTCGCATACAATCCCCGACGTATCACGACAAAACCCTGACTTTCAAATTGTTTTGCGATAGAGGAAAGACTGGATTTCCAACGGTTATTTTCGTGTGTTGTATGAATGTTCACATAGTGTCCCTCAGATTCAATGTAATATATATCAGAAAAGGGAATACGTTTCGTACAACCAGACGTCTGATACAAAAAGTATTTTTTCTCGCCTGATTCGATTTCATCACAAATTTTTTCGAGTAATTCAAATAAAACTTCTTCCCGAACAGGTTTCAGTAAATAACGCACCGCACCTACTTCGTATCCCTCTATCGCATAGTCTTTCAATCCGGTAAGAAAAACAATATAAACCTCTTTCTCTTTCTCGCGAATCTTTTTTGCCAAATCCATCCCATTCATTTTTCCCAATTGAATATCCAGAATAAACAAGTGGTAAGGCTCTATATCTTCCTGACTAATCAAAAACTGCTCCGCACTTGTATAGGTATCTACAAAAATTGCCCTCTGATGCTTTTTAGCATAGGTCTTTATTAATCCGGTAATATATTCTGATTGTGGCTTCTCGTCCTCACAAAATGCAATGCGTACCATAGCCGCCTCCCAATACTAAAATTGCTATAAAATAATGTTGTAATAACCTCATATGTATAAATTTCCCTTTTCATGCCCATACTATCACAAAACCTAAAGGAGGGCAATTATGCAATTAACAGAACAGGAAAAAACAGTTATCAAAGATCTTCAGACTCAAGAACAGACTTGTATTGAGAAATACCGCTTCTATGAAAATTCAGCAAAGGATCCACAGTTGAAAAATCTCTTCCATCGAATCGGTAATGAGGAGCAGGAGCATTTCGATTCTCTTGCGCAGGTACTCAAAGGTGAAGTTCCTAATGTAGAAGCAGCCCGCAGCGGCATGGAGGGCTTTTCCCCTACTACCACATATCAGGCTGGTGATAATTCAGAAAATAAGCGCCATGACCAATTCCTCTGTACCGACACAATCGCAACGGAGAAACTTGTTTCCGGCACTTATAATACCGAACTGTTCGCCTTTGGCGCAGCTGCTATCCGCCGCCTGCTCAATCACATTCAGACAGAAGAGCAGAATCATGCGGAAATGATTTATAAGTATAAGACGGCAAACGGAATGGCATAAGAAAAAAGTGACGCACCAGCAATTGAACATTCTGGTGCGTCACTTTTTTTCTGTTTGATTCTGCAATAAAACTCCGTTTTCTGTAACAGAACTGCATTTACATAAATGAACTGACGATACAGTATACGAACTATAATTATTTAGGAGGTGAAATTTTGCAGATTAATGGATTCGAAAGTATATCCAATGAAAGGTACAACCAAAGAAGTAATTCTGTATCACCCGACAAGTCCTTTTCCTTAAATGAAAATATAGCAAAACAAGAAAAGATTTTAGGAATTGGTTTCTTAGATGCGCCTACCGGCAATATTAGTTATGGCATGAGAGCGGAATATGCCGAAGATTCTACTTCTGACAACCCGATAATCAAGGTAACAATCCAGAAAGGTTATTCGGAAGAGACACATTATATAAACGTTAATGAAGTGAGTTCAAAAGAGGCAACGGAAATTGAAATGTTTGCCCTTTGCTGCTATGCCGATGATATCGGGAAAGGTACTGGAGGCACATTCGGAACCTGGCAGACACTCAATTATTACCGTACAAATGCTTCTGATAACGGTAATTTCCATCTTACAAAATCAATCGATTCCTGTTTGTCAATACGGCAAAACTGGCTGTTGATGATTGAGGAAATGAAAGCGTTATATTTTAAATCGGGATTGTATAAACAATCTTTTGATGGGGATTTGCTTTTACAGAGTCTGGGGCAATAATTGTTTATAGAAACTAGACAACAATTATGCTATAATAGGAATCGCATATATTTGAATACAAATATATGCGATGGATTTGTTTTGTGGGGCTGGTGGAATGAGCAACTAGGATTACATCAAGGTGAAAACACACATTTCTATAGATGAGATATAGACTGGAATTTGAAATTAATCTATAAAAATGGAACTTTGTTCGCTATGGCGGTTTGTGTACAAAAGTAACACAGAAATGAGGATTATAATGATTGAATTTGTAAAAGCTGGTACATCGGATGCTTTGGTGATAAATAGTATCTCGAAACGTTCATTCGAAAGTGATATAGAGGTAGGAGCGCCTATCAAAGGAGGCCCTCCCGGATATATGTCGATACAGTTTCATACAAAGATGGCAAGGTCAAATCATTTATACAAATTGCTAATTGATGGACTTATTATAGGTGCTGCCATTCTTTTTAAAGATGAAGACAGACTTACCATAGGAAGAATATTTATTAGTCCAGAACACCATAGAAAGGGATACGGTGTTTATATGATGCAGGAAATTGAGGGAATGTTTCCGACTGTAAAAAAAATTTACCTTGACACCCCTATTTGGAACATTCGCACAAATTCTTTCTATCAAAAGCTAGGATATACCGAATATAAGAGAGACAGCGAGTTTGTATATTATACAAAAAGAACTTCCAGTTTGTGAAAGGAATCCAAAGATGTAAAACTAAATTAAATGGCTAGACGTTGACGACATAAGCGACACTAGCCTAGCCACTATAAAAACAAGAAGAAGCCCCAGACTATATGGCAATACAGTCTGGAGCTTCGATTCTTAATTCTTTTTCTCTCGCTGAAATGACTGAATTGTTTTCCCTTTAAAGGAAACAATTCCCACATCACCTACCGCTATAATTAGTTGATTGCTCTGAAAATTTCGAAGTTTCAATCGTCTGCCATCTTCGCATTCGATTACATACCACTCAATATTTCCCTGTTGAATCGGTTTTTCTATAATTTGGGCCCTCATTGTCTGCATTGGTTTCGAATTGTCTTTGTTTTTCAAAAACAAGACCGTTAGTAACATTACAATACAAACTCCAATAAGTATTCCAAAAAATATAGGTAAATACTGCGCCAAATCTGAACTATTAATCTGTACATGCATCGTTTTATCCTCCTCTGCTAATCATAAAATTGTCTATCATCTCACGACTTTTTAGTGTTATTAAACTAATCCCTTAATTACCTGTGTAGGGTCTATTCTATTTTTCCAATCCCACCTAAATAGCTCAAAATGCAGGTGAACGCCGGTAGCCTTACCCGTCTGTCCAATATAACCGATGATATCTCCCTTTTTAACTTTGCGTCCTCCTTGTTGTTCTCCCACAAACCGGCTTAAATGGCAATACTTTGCTTTATATTCATTATCTGCTGATGCAAATTCAATAAACTTGCCATAGCTCTGATAATACTTTTTGCCATTTTCAATTCGGAATGCCTCTTTATATACTACCGTTCCGTCTGCTATTGCATAAACCGGAGTTGATGTTGATACATTCTTATTGATGTCGTGATAGATTAACACTCCGTTATCCCTTGTTCTTTGGGAAAATTTGCAATTGGCAGGAACAGGGGAGCCAAGTCCTGTCGATTTTACTGTCACGCTCACGGTAGCCGTCTGCCCATTAAACGCCTTTGCCGTTATAGTCGTTGTTCCTGCTTTCACCGCCTTAACCGTACCGTTGGAAACGGTTGCCACATTTTTATTTTTAGTAAACCATTGGATTATATTATTGTTGGCAAAAACGTAATACGGTGCATAAGAAATGGATAGATTTTGTGTCTTTCCCTCTTCTAACGTAAGTGTAGCCGGTGTGGCTATAATGGCACTTGTTTCGCTAATTGTCCACTTTTGTGCGTCTGTATTATTTGCCTTATATATTTGTATGTTTGTTCTGGCCGCTTTCTGCCCATCGGCCACATCAAGACATATATTGCCAAGTTTACTTTTTATTACAAAATCTTTTCTTTCCTGACAAATGCGCCATTTTTGCCCATCCCACGATTTTGATTCATATAAACTGACATTGGTTCTGTCTTTCCTTGAATTTCCATTTACGCTCAGGCATTTTCCCGATAACGGACTTATAAACTTATACCAGCCATCCCCCGACGGTCTAATGTAAAATTTTTGTGCACTACTGCCATTACTATTATATATTTGTATATTAGTGAAATTTGCTGTTCCGTTTCCATCCACATCCAGAGCCATTTTGCTATTCAGCTTTGTTTTAATCGTATATAAGCCATCAACAATATTGACATATGGCGCCGTTGTCTCTTTTAATTTCCATTTCTGTGCGTCGGTATTATTTTTTTCAAATGACACTACATTTGCTCTGTTTTTACCTTTCCCGCTGACGTGCAGAAAACGGTTCAATTTATTCATAATCGTGTAATATCCGTTTCCCGTGGAGTAGAAACGCCACTTTTGAGCATCGCTATTGTTGTCTCTAAAAAGATGTATATTGGTGTTGCTTCTGTTGGAACCGCCGTCTACATCAAGACATTTTTTCGGAAAAGTATTTGATATTGTGTACCACCCATATTTGTCTTTTTCAATCTTAAACTTCTGGGAAACCGTACCATTATTTTCATATACCTGTATGTTTGTTCTGTCTGCGGTTCCGTTACCATTTACATCAAGCATTAAATTGCTTGCCAATTTTGAGTTAAATGTGTAAAGTCCATCCTTTATTTGTATGCTTCCATCCTTTACTTCCACTTGAACACTGGCAGTTTTTCCATTTGATGTCTTTGCTGTGACTTTTGCTTTCCCGTTTCCAACCGCTTGTATCAATCCGTTTGCTACGGTAACAATATTTTCATCTGATGTCGACCAGAATATTTTCTTTAGCGTTGCATTGGATGGCGTCATTGATACGGACAGCTTTTGACTCGCACCCATACTTGTTAATTTAATTAATTTTGCATTTAACTTAATTGATTGTGGAAATACAATTTTTTTCAATTTCCATTTTTGAGCGTCAGTCTGATTCCCTTTAAATACCTGTACATTACTTCTATTTGTATTCTTACACCCATCCACGTCTAAACAGAACTCATATTTACTCAACTTATTTTTTATGTAATAAAAGCCATTGCCTGCCGAATAAAAGCGCCATTTTTGGGCGTCAGTTCCATTATAATCGTGAAGCTGCACGTTAGCCCCCGAGTTTTTATTTCCATCTTTCACATCTAAAACCTTTTTATTTTTGGTTAAATGCATCGAAATTTTATACCAGCCGAAGCCTAAATGCGTAATATCAAATTGTTGAGATGTTGTTTCGTTGTTTTTATAAATTTGAATATTGGTTCCGTTTGCCGTTTTCCTTCCATCAACATCTAACATCATATTACTGCTAACTTTACTGTTAATGGAATACGTGCCATCCTCTATTTTTACATAGGCAGACGCTGTTTTAGCTCCCAGCATAATGCCGGCAAATAAAAAGGCTGTCACTATGAAACAATAAATTTTTTTCATAAGAATCCCTCCATTCTGTATATCTGCCGCTTGTACATTTCATGATAAACCCTTTCTTTTATCATTTATGTTTTTGTTTAAAACTGTTATAAGAAATCGGTTTCTCCTTTAATTTAGCGGCATATGTCACAATCTGTGTATCAGATATCTTATCCTCAACATAAATAAACAAGCAGTCATCATAGGCATAACCATCATTGTCAGACTTCCATACAATGGAATTTCCATCTTTGAGCCTCCCAATACAATAACAGCCATTCTCTACATCAAGTTTAGATACTCCAGAATCTACAACTATTTTTGAAACCGATTCAAATTTAAATAATTCACCAACTTTAGTATTATTTGAAATTTTCACTACAGTATAATTTGCTTCTTCATCTTTTTCTATATTGCCACTACAGCTTATTAGCAAAACAGAAAGTATTATTGTAAATAAACAACCTATTACTTTTTTCATCATTACTTTCCTTTCAAATTATTTTACACTTATTGCTGATTGCAATTTTTCCATCGTTTTTTTTACATCACGTTTTGTAACTGCACCAGCAATTCCATGCAACGGTGTTTCACCCCCTACCAGACCTCTTATCCAACCAGATAATTTAACCTTATCATTATAATAATCCACTTTGATAGCGCGTACTCCCGTTAATTTAACATCTCCTTTTATCCAAATCATTTCTCCATCCTGTTCCGCTTCATAGTATCCATCATTCTGGTGTTAGTATATAAATAGTACAAATCAAAATGAGTTATCCCCCAACCTATGTTATAATAGGTTCATTAGCAAAGGAGGCACTCATTATGTCCAGAAAGAAACAACACAGTAAGC
>CAJTLS010000040.1 GCA_910577295.1 uncultured Eubacterium sp. | reverse complement strand
GAGTAGGTGACGGCGGTGTAGCTGCCATCGGACATGGCAAACTGCTTGACAAACCGGCTGCGTTTTGCGGTAAGTTCTTCCGTGACGGAGGCATTGCCCCCAACTGCCGCCACGGCGGCGTCCGCTTTTGTTTCCCGTGTGGCAATGAAATCTGTAGTGCTTACGGATGCCAGCAGGAATGCTCCCGCGGATAACCCGCTGATTATGATTTTTATGTTTCGTTTCATTGGTGCTCCCCTTTCCTATGTCTGTCCACTTTGTTCTGTCAGACACCATCTGTAAATGTTGTGTTATTTTGGCAAAAAAGCGGCGGCTGAGAAACGCGCCGCAAAGAACTAAAGTTCTCTAAGAATCAGCTCCGCTGATTCTTGCTCCGCACAGGGAAAATTTCCCTATAACAAAAAATAGTTCCATCCAGAAACATGGTTTGTATCCGGATGGAACTATTCCTGTCTTATGTATTTGGGGTAACTCTGTCATTCGTAAATATTTTGCGGAGTACTTTACCTTGCATCCGGTTTTTCTTTTGTTTTCGCTCTTTGTTATATACATCTACCTTATCAGACTTCGACATTTTTTAACAGATACAATGGCAATAAATAATTTCGCAATAATAGGTCTTTCTCACTGTCTTAAAAAACATTTCTTGTTGCTTCCACTCATTTCTCACGACTTACTTAGCCTGACGGTGACAAGTCGAACCCGCCGTCAGGCTAATTCCTGCAAAAAGACGCTCTCCATATCGCACCGGCATCCAAAGCCAAGCTCCCGCAGTGTCTTTGTAAGCGCTGACAACATCTCTCCTACATCTCCGATATTGGCATTATTCCCCATATGTCCCAGCCGGAATACTTTTCCATCTAAAATGTCAAAACATCCCGATATCAAAATTTGATACTTATCCAACATAACATCAATCAGATTCTGAACCAGCACTCCCTCCGGCACTTCCACTACCGTTACAGTAGAAGCAAAACCATCCTGCAAATACAGGGAAAGCCCTGCTGACGTGACCGCTTTGCGAACTGCTTTTGCAATCTGCTGATGCCGTTGAATGCGTTCCTTATCTTCCTGCACAAGGCGGACAGCCTCTGCCAGTCCGTAAATATCACTAACCGGCATTGTATAGGGAAACCATTTATCCTCATAATAGCGCTCAAACATCAGCAGATTGCAGTAAAAAGAAGCAATCGGCGTATTTCGCTTCCTCATAACTTCTTTGGCCTCCTCACTGACGGAGACAAACGTAAGTCCCGGTGGCGCTGACAACGCCTTTTGCGAACCTCCGCAGGCAATATCTATCTGCCATTTGTCTACAAGTAATTCTTCTCCAAACATCGCCGCCACGGAATCGACAACCGTAATTATCCCATAAGACTTCAGCAGAGGACAAATTTCATCGATTGCATTTAACACACCGCTCGGCGTATCGCAATGAACTACCGTTGCGTACTTATAATCGTGATGTTTCTGCAGGAAATCACGCAGCACAGACACCTCTACCGGTTTTCTGTAATCCACCGTGTACAATTCGGGCTCTCCGCCGTACAATCTCACGAAATCGGCAAATCCTTTTCCAAAAATTCCGTTGTCAATGACCAGCACTTTATCTCCCGGTTCCGTTAGAGATGCGCAAGCCGCCTCCAGTCCGAGGATTCCCTCTCCGTTCAAAATATAAACACTGTTTTTAGTATGTAGCAGCCCTGCCATTGAAAGGCATATTTGATAATACTCCTCGCAGAAACTTACATCCACATCTGGATTTCCAAATATACGGCTTCGTGCCCTCATAACGGATTCTGCAACCATTGTCGGTCCCGGCGTCATCATTTTATACATATATGCTCCTCCTTTTTCAAAACAGTATCGTTACCAACCCTTATTATACAAAAAACTGGCAGTATAAAAACTGCCAGTTTTATATTTTTTCACCATGCCAGATTATTTTATCCGCTTTTCCAGAGACGTCTTCCAATTTTTCCGCAAAAGCTCTTCATGCCCCTCCAAATGAGCGAAGTCGTTAAAGCGTTCCAGAAAGAAAATTTCCCTCTCTTCGTCAAAAATGAGATGGGTAATACTCGTATTTTCCATGTCAACAGCAAACTTTAATTTATGCTTCTGCTCCATCTGCATAATGGACGCACATACCGAACGGATAACTCCCCCGTGCGTCACAATCGCAATACGGTTCTCTTTCTGTCTGCACAGCTTTTGCAACTGCGGCATCGCCCGCCCTGCTACATCTGCTCCGCATTCCCCTCCCTCTGGATAGGAAAGGTCGTCCTGATGCAGGGAGCGTTGTGCGCAAAATTCAGCGTACTGTGTACGAATTTCTTCATCTGTTTTTCCGGTAAATCCTCCAAAATCAATTTCCTGAATATCCGGCAATATTTCATAAGGAATAGGAATTGCCGTTTGAACTATCTGCGCCGTCTCCTGCGCCCTCACCAAATGAGACGAATACAATTTCTCTATTTCATAGCTTCTAAGCCGCTCACCAAGCAGCTTCGCCTGTTTTCTTCCTGCCTCGTCCAAAGAAACGTCTACATTACAGCGTTTGCTGCACTGCCGTCCGTGGCGAATCAAAAATAAATGTTTCATATCTTCTAACGTACCTTTCTCATCTTAATCTGCATTCTGGAATATTTACACAATATGTGAAAATTAACGCATGCCGTTTTTTCCACACTAATTTTTAAGTATAACCAGATTCTTCTGGTCTGTCAAACAGGGAACGGATACCGCGCATATATTTGGGACCGAGCAGAACCCTATCGCTTCTGCCCTTCAACAAAATATTCCGGTTCTGATAATCAATCCGCTCTACATAACGCCGATTGACCGCCATAGCTCTGTGGCATTGAACCAGTTCTCCCCGCCCCTGCCCGACACATTCACGTATCGGGCGGTACGGGAAATCCCAGTCCTCATATTCCGTATGGATAATCAACTTTTTATTGAGAATTTCAAGATAGACTACATCGGAAATTTCGAAACGATAGATGCCGCTGCGCAGTCGTATGACAAGACTTTTCGGAATACAATTCGGGTCCAATTTATCACAGAGCAAATTTACCACTTCCCTCAGCATTTCGGGGCGGACAGGTTTATGCAGGTAATCATAACAGCGTATCTCCCGAAATGCCTCTCTCTCATATGCGTCATCGTCCGCCAGAAAAATTATCGGTGTAAGATAGTGACGGTGAACTTCTCGCAGATAATGTGCTAACGCAATTCCCTCTTCTTTTGCTCTCTCCAAATCAATAATTACAACATTGATTTTTCTGCTGCAAATCCATTTTTTTGCTTCTCCCAAATTATGTACCAACATTATCTGTTCGTCGAAAAGGGAATGTATCATCCTGCATAACTTTTGTTCTTTGCTGTACACTAAGACTTCCATCTCTCTTTCCTCCCCTACGATAAATCCGTACTGTTCCTAATTTCCCGAATACAAAAATTAAGAAGTTCGCAAAGCATCTTTTTGCGGTCGACAATACCGCTCATTTTTGTATAAGCGGTAGACAAATCCAGTTTACCGAGAAGAAGATACATCGGGTCAACATCAAGTTTTTCATAAAGACGCAACAATTTGGGAATGTCCAAACCATAAATTCCCCGCTCAATCTTACGATAATGTCCTTCGCTGATTCCAAGAATGGCCGCCATATCATAATAATCCAGTTGGTTTACTTTACGGATTTTTAATAAACGTTTTCCAATCATTTCATTTTCCTCATAAATCATAGTGTCCTCCATTTCTGCGCTGCTTTTTAAAATGCCAAGTTTGCGGACGCAGCGCAGACACAATACTTGTCCCGAATACATTCGGTTTTTTCTTTTGATTTACCTTTATTCCTATCCTCAATTTTATCACATCGTGAAATGCGCAGGACAACTTTTTTCGTCAAAAAACGACAAAGTCCTATTTTTCCTTTCTCTATTTCTAAAAAAAATATAAAAAAAGAGAAAAACAAACCACTATAATAGTTTCTTTCCGCTACACAAAAACGCATTTCGATTGTTGAGATAACCGGCTCCTATTTTAAAATAGAATATAGAACATTTGAAAGTGAGGACTATCGTTATGAAAAAATATACTTTATACAAGCTGGGAACTATCATTCGAAAATACCGCTCCATTGCCGGCCTGACTCAGGAAGACCTCGGAGAACTAATCGAATGTGATAAAAATACGATTGGACGCATTGAACGCGGAGAAACAGATTGCCGTCTCACTACCATCATACGTCTAGCCGAGGGAATGAATATTTCCCTTTCCCGCCTTGTCAAAGATTTGGAGACCTTTCACATGGACCAGTACAGCGCAACGATTGACTATGACTTTCTCCGCCTTTTTCATTATTGCCGCCAACTCTCGCCGGAACAGTTTAACAACATATGTAATACTGCCCATATTTATGTAAAAAGCAACGAGCGAAAACAATAGCTTCTTTATCCCTCTCCCGACAATACTTTGTCAAGCACATCCGCCAGTGGCATGGCCGCATTCTTTGCCTCCTCTACCGTATTATTTTCATTTCCCAACTCAATGAGCAGCGACCTTGAAAGAAAGTGTAAATTATAACGGTATCCTTTCAAATAAATCGGCTTTGTAAATCCATCATAATATTCCATAGCCTTGCATTTCATTTGCAGACTAAACGCCAGATTCCCTTTTAAATTCGGGTTTTTCAAATATGCGATGGGGCCGGACTTCGTCCGGCTCATACCGTTAAAGAACATTACGATTGCCGTCTTACGCCCCTGTATCGTTGTATAAGTATGTTTTCCCTTTCCGACCGAATCCCTATGTAAATCTATCATAACCTCAATGTCCGGATACTTCTGCTTCATTTTTGTAATTCCATCGAGTGACTGATTATATGCAAAACTGCGGTCGATTCCTCCATTGACTCTATCGTACTGCGTGCGGTCGTGACAGACGCCGTATCCGAGTTTTTCCAACTCCCGTGTCAGGGCATCCCCCACGCCCACTACCGAATCCTCAATCACGCCATTACGACTGTCTTTGAAGTACTCGGATGCACCATGCGTGTGATAAATCAAGATTTGCTTTTTTCCCTTCTTTTTTGGCATCTTCATATTCGTCTGCAACAATTGTTTTACATCAAAGTCGGCTTTCGTTACCGATGTTGTCGAGTCTACAATATAGAAATTTTTCCAGAGAAAAGAGACATCTGCGGATTCTCTTAACTGCTCAACCAGCGCATTTTTTTGCCGGGGAACCGGCAATATTTTCGGATTGCTAACCGTCTGCCCCTGCGGCGTCTCGACATCCCCCAGAATCGGATTCTCATTTTCTTTCGCCACTTCGTACAATTCTTTGTTTTCGTTCAGAATGAGGGTTTCTTTTTGCTCTTCACTGTTTCCAATAAAAATATATTCTTTGCCGCCAAGCAGCTCCGCCACCAGACGTTCTTCGCCTTGTCCATCTTTCAGACACAGAGCGCTGTCCGCTGCCAGATATTGCCCCAACATTGAAATCATTTCGAACTCCGGTAATTCTTTCATTGCGGCAAGCGAGGCGACACACACAATTGCCGCCATGCCTAACAAAATGCGCAAACCCTGTCGTAACATGATAATTCCCCCATTCTCTTTTATCAGCATATGCGCCTTGTTTACAGATTATCCCGCTTTTGAAAACAGTGATTTAAAATGTGCGCCAAATCTTCACTGATTTGGCTGACGGAACAATCAATATCTTTTGGCGTCACCATAACCTTTTCCGTCTCTTCTCCCATAATTTCATTGATAAAACGCTCTATTTCATCTTCTGAATACCCCTGCTTCTGCAGCACATGTTCCAAGTGGTCTCCGATAATCGTTCCGGCGTCTACGACTGTGGGAACACCAATTGCCACAACCGGCACTCCTAAATTTTTTTCATTCAACTCCTTACGGCGGTTTCCGACACCGGCGCCGGGCGCTATTCCCGTATCTGTAATTTGAATTGTCGTACAAAGGCGACTAACGCTTCGGGCTGCCAGCGCATCAACAGCAATAACCAAATCCGGTTTTGTCTGACGCACGACTCCCTCTAGCAATTCTCCTGTCTCAATCCCCGTCTGCGCCATAACTCCCGGTGCAATAGCGCTGACGCAGCCATACTGATTTTCCTCTAAAAATGTATTGCCAAATTCCTGTTTGAAATGTCTTGTTATAAAAAGGGCATCGGTCATTTTAGGACCTAGAGAATCCGAAGTCACCTCACGATTCCCCAAGCCGATAATGAGTACGCTTTTCTGCTTCATTCCCTGTATCATCTTTTCCAACTGGCCGCAAATACATAACAGCAATGGTTCGCGCTCCTCAAAATCCCCGTCCCGCATAAGCGGAGACTCCACCGTCACATAAGTGCCAATCGGTTTTCTCATTGCTTTACTTCCTGCCTCATCCTGAATCTTTACCGTCGTAATCAGCGCCCTGCCGCCCAGACATTCTTTCTTCTCCAAGAGAACCCCCTGAATCTCCACATGATTTTGCGGAAAGCTCTCTCTCGTCTCCATGGCCAAATCCGTTCTCTTCTCCATCAGTAAATCGCCTCCCTTTTCTCTTCTCTCAGTTAATGTAGCTCAATCCCCGATTTTTATTCAGTATTGTAAAAAGTATTTAAGATATATGGATAAAACACTAATCCTTCTCCAAGGCAGCAACTTTTTCATTTGTGCAATACACGGGTATCATTTCGTATCTTTTCCGGTATACAGCTCCCAACAAAAAATAAATTATTTCTCTTGTTTACAAAATTCTTGCGCCGCTCCTCGCAAAACTCGCTGTCTGCTGTCGTTTTCCTTAACTTTTACAGCGTTACCGCTCGCCGGTCCTTATGCACCACCTATTGTTACTAATTACTGCGGGTGGCACCAAAGGTGCCATTTCGGGGAAGAGGGATGACACAAATAAATATATTTATTTTTAACATCCCTCTTCCCCGAACAGATGCTTCGCATCTGCCCGCAGTAGAAACACAATCGTTCTTGTGGTGCACTAGTACCGTTGCGTAGCGGTATAGTGCAAACGCGCTGTTAAAAGTTAAGGAAAACGACAGCAGACATCTCAAACAATGCTCGGGCGACGCTTTGTAAACAAGAAAAACAATAATTTTTTGGGGAGCGATACAAGGAAAAGATATTAAATGATACCCATCGGCTTGAAAACTACAAATTATAGTGAAATGAAAAGATAACCTCTGCTTTCAAGATGAATTAACAGTGAGGATAAGTTCTAAGATGTAGGGATACAATTTAAATTTTCAATTGAGTTAATAAAGCGCTTGCCCTATCTTTTTCTTTAAAATACTTGACATTCAACGAAATGTATACTATGATACATGAGTATGTTTGTGCTGTCGTCCGTGTCCGAGCAGCCAGACAGAGAACATTAATGAGATAATTACGATGGAGGTGCTGGAATTGGCAAATATTAAATCAGCAAAAAAAAGGATTCTTGTTTCTGAAAAACGCGCTGCAAAAAATAAATCGGTTCGTTCCCGAGTTAAGACAGCTATCAAAAAAGTAGATGCTGCCATCGAGGCAAACGATAAGGCTGCTGCTGAAATCGCTTTAAAAGCTGCAGTATCCGAGCTTGACAAAGCAACTAAAAAAGGTGTGTATCATAAGAACACAACCGCAAGAAAAGTTTCCCGTTTAACTATTGCCGTAAACAAACTTGCGTAATGTAGAGGGCAGTCGTACTGCAACTACAATTTTACCCGTCGAATATAATCGGACTGTCTGCTGACAGTCCTTTTGTGTTAGAGAAAATTTTTCGCTATGACAGGAGGACAAAATAATGAAACGACAAGACTACTTATCCTGGGACCAGTATTTTATGGGAATCGCAAAACTTTCTTCCATGCGAAGTAAAGACCCCAACACAAGTGTAGGGGCCTGTATCGTCGGTAAAGACAACAAAATACTATCGGTTGGCTACAACGGCATGCCACAGGGCTGTTCCGACGACGAATACCCGTGGGAACGTGAAAACAGCGACCCCCTTGAGACAAAATACCTCTATGTATGCCATGCAGAGCTGAATGCGCTTCTTAATTATACGGGTACCAATCTGGATGGCGCAAAAGTGTACACAACGCTCTTTCCGTGTAATGAATGCACAAAAGCACTGATTCAATCCGGCATCCGTGAAGTCATCTACGGAGAAGATAAATATGCGAATACCGCTTCCGTTATCGCAGCCAAAAAAATGATGGCTTCTTCGGGAGTAACATATCGTCAATATGAAAATTTGCATAATACGATTCAGATGGATTTGTAATACATAATGCTCCGGCTAATACAATCGCCACTATACGCTTTGCTTCCTGCGCTTCACATCGTTTCGCAATTGTAACCACTCGCTTTCATTTTTCACATAATACAACGGACACAGTTTCCCCGTCACATCATAGTGGCGGATAATGTCCTCTTCCTGCAAATCAAATTTCAAACATAAGTATGCCAATAATTCTACGAGCGCCTTATATGTAATGTCATTAAACTTACCGGATTTATCCCTGTGACAGCACTCTACCGATATCGTGTCGCCATTTCTCTCATTCGATGCGTACGATATCTCATTGAGTGGTATACACTGAACAATCTGTCCCTCCAGACCGACAATAAAATGACTGCTGGCATAAATCGGCGTTTCCCTTTTTTTATTAATCTTCGGCAGATTGTTAAAATAATTGCGGTTGTCTTCGGCGTCCGTCTTCGGATTGGCTGTATAATGGACTACAATCCCATTTATTTTATTTAACGCCAACCCCGGACGGGAAAACTTATTTTTTACAAGTAATTGTGTATCAATCGTAATCTTGGGAAGTGTTTTCGCTTTGTTTACCGTCTGTTGTGAATCGGTTTTTCCCGTAAGGGAAATTATCCCACATATGAAAAGGATAAAAAGCGCTGCCCCACTGATAATCAGGACGCAGCGTTTTATTCTCACTCTCCGCTTCCGTCTACGGCGAACACGGGAGTATGGATATGTTCTATTCGACACTGTAATTCGGTGCCTCTTTTGTAATATGAATATCGTGTGGATGGCTCTCCTTCAGCGATGCTGCCGAGATTTTCACAAACCGGCCGTTTTCTTTTAGTTCTTCAACCGTTGCCGCGCCACAGTAACCCATGCCGGAACGAAGACCGCCAATCAACTGGAATACCGTATCCTCCACAGAACCTTTATATGCCACACGCCCTTCTACGCCCTCTGGCACAAGCTTTTTGGCATCCTGCTGGAAATAACGGTCTTTACTTCCGTTTTCCATAGCAGCAATCGAACCCATCCCACGATACACTTTATATTTTCTTCCCTGAAACAATTCAAAACTTCCCGGACTCTCATCGCATCCGGCAAAAATACTTCCCATCATACAAACATTGGCTCCCGCCGCAATCGCTTTCGTCATATCACCCGAATATTTGATACCGCCATCCGCAATAACCGGAATGCCGTATTCCTTTGCCACATTATAAGCATCCATTATAGCTGTAACCTGAGGAACGCCGATGCCGGCAACAACACGTGTTGTACAAATGGAGCCGGGACCGATACCAACTTTTACTGCGTCAACCCCTGCTTCAATCAATGCCTTTGTCGCCTCTCCCGTCGCCACGTTTCCAGCAATAATACCAAGATCCGGATACGCCTCACGTACCATTTTTACTACTTTAAGAACATTGGCGGAATGGCCATGTGCCGTATCAATAACAATCACATCTACCTGCGCCTTAACTAAGGCATCAACGCGCTCCATAATGTTAGCCGTTACTCCGACTCCGGCACCACAGAGCAGCCTTCCCTGCTTATCTTTAGCTGAATTCGGATACTTAATCTGCTTCTCTATATCCTTAATCGTAATCAACCCTTTGAGGTGGCCATCCTTATCTACAATCGGAAGTTTTTCTTTTCTTGCTTTCGCCAGTATCTTCTTTGCCTCTTCAAGGGTAATCCCCTCCTGCGCCGTCACAAGACCTTCGGCAGTCATGCATTCCTTAATCTTCTTCGTGTAATCCGTCTCAAATTTCAAATCACGGTTCGTTATAATACCGACCAGTTTTTTGTCGTCTCCTTCTGTAATCGGGACGCCAGAAATACGGAATTTCCCCATAAGGTCATCCGCATCTGCTAATGTATGTTCCGGAGATAGATAAAATGGGTCTGTAATAACTCCATTCTCCGAGCGTTTTACTTGGTCAACCTCTACTGCCTGTGCTTCTATGGACATATTCTTATGGATAATACCTATCCCTCCCTGTCTGGCCATGGCAATCGCCATGCGATGCTCCGTAACAGTATCCATACCGGCGCTCATCATTGGAATATTCAGTTCTATATCTTTTGTCAAATGAGTCCGCAAACAAACTTCATTTGGAATCACTTCAGAATAAGAAGGTACTAGTAATACGTCATCAAATGTAATGCCTTCACCAATAATCAATCCCATTTTTATCTTCCTCTCTTTTATATTTATATATTTTACCTATTGTATCTAAAAACCAAAAACTTGTCAACCCATTATTCTCCTTTTTTCAACACTTTCCTATAAGATAAAAAAGTACTCACAAAGTCGCAAAACATGAAGCGCACATTTGTGAGTACAACAATATCATTTTTATGCTATTCTGAATATTCCACAATCTCTGGACATTTCTTATGCATCAGCTCTACCATTCGGGATGTCGGCTCAAAAAGAATTACGACTTTTTCCTTTTGTTCCGATAAACGGGTAGCTATTCCATAAATAGCGGCATCCTCTCTCATAGAAGAATAATCTTTCACTTCTAAATGGCGATACCCGTCCAGACGATGAGACTGAATAGGTGCAACAACATCCGCTTCCTCAATCTCAATGCGCAAAATATTTTTACGCCGCTCGCCTCCCTGAATCATATCAAAGTCTAATTGTCCATCGCAAAAAACATATTCCCATTCGATTTTAAATCTGGGCCAGTACCAGATAAGAGCAAATATAGCCGCCACACCAATAAATACAATGATGTTGATTCCCGTCTGCATTGCCCCTAAAACAGACGCTATAAATACAAGTATTACGAGTAAAATCAATGTCATTTTAAGCGCCACACTGGCTCCTGTTACTTTCTTTTTTGCATTTGCTTCTGCATAGGATTGTTCCATGTTTTTCTCCTGTCTGTTGTGGATAATTATTACATCATTCCGCCCATACCGGCGCCGCCTGCAGGCATCGGAGGTACATCTTCTTTAATATTAGCAACTACAGACTCCGTTGTCAACAGGGTTGACGCTACACTAGTTGCATTCTGCAAAGCGCTTCTCGTCACCTTAGCCGGGTCCAGAATTCCGCATTCTACCATATCTACATATTCTTCTGTCAGAGCATTAAAGCCATAACCAGCCTCACCGGAAGAAACTTTATCGATGATAACAGAACCTTCTAATCCTGCATTTTCTGCGATACGACGCAATGGTGATTCCAAGGCTTTCAAAATAATATTAGCGCCTGTCTTTTCATCTCCCTCCAAAGTAGCCGCCAATTTGGCAACTTCTTTGCTGGCGTGGATATAAGCCGAACCGCCACCGGAAATAATTCCCTCTTCTACGGCAGCTCTTGTTGCCGCCAGCGCATCTTCCATACGAAGTTTCGCCTCTTGCATTTCCGTCTCTGTCGCCGCACCTACACGCACTACAGCAACACCGCCGGCCAGCTTAGCCAGTCTCTCCTGCAATTTCTCGCGGTCAAAATCAGATGTTGTCTCGTCAATCTGCACTTTAATCTGAGCGACACGTGCTTCAATATCTGCCTTATCACCCTCGCCATCGACGATAATCGTATTCTCTTTCTGAACTTTAACGGACTTGGCACGGCCAAGCATATCCATCGTCGTCTCTTTCAAATCAAGACCGAGCTCTTCTGAAATTACCTGACCGCCTGTCAAGATTGCGATATCTTTCAACATCTCTTTTCTGCGGTCGCCATATCCCGGCGCTTTCACGGCAACGACATTAAATGTTCCGCGCAGTTTGTTGATAACCAATGTGCTAAGCGCTTCTCCTTCCACGTCCTCGGCAATGATAAGAAGTCTTGCGCTTGCCTGAACAACCTGCTCAAGAAGAGGCAGTATTTCCTGTATATTGGAAATCTTTTTATCCGTAATCAAAATGTATGGATTCTCAAGTTCTGCTTCCATTTTATCCATGTTTGTAGCCATATAAGCGGACAAATATCCTCTGTCAAACTGCATACCCTCTACCATGTCAAGTTCAGTCATCATTGTCTTTGATTCTTCAATCGTAATAACCCCATCGTTGGAAACCTTTTCCATTGCATCGGCTATCATCTCACCAACCTGCTCATCGCCGGCAGAAATGGCAGCCACTTTGGCAATCTGCTCTTTTCCCGTCAGGGTAGAACTCATTTCCTGAATCGATTTAACGGCAACTTCCGTCGCTTTTTTCATGCCCTTACGAAGAATAATCGGGTTTGCCCCTGCAGCAAGGTTTTTCATGCCCTCGTTTATCATTGCCTGAGCAAGAACCGTCGCCGTCGTCGTACCGTCACCAGCAACATCATTCGTCTTTGTCGCAACTTCTTTTACAAGCTGTGCGCCCATGTTCTCAAATGCATCCTCTAACTCAACCTCTTTGGCAATTGTCACTCCGTCGTTTGTAATCAACGGCGCACCAAATGACTTATCAAGAACTACATTTCTTCCCTTTGGCCCTAACGTAACACGTACGGTATCGGATAATTTATTTACACCTGCTTCCAGCGCAGCTCTAGCCTCTGCTCCAAACTTAATCTCTTTTGCCATAATTCTCTAACCTCCTAATATTATTCAACGATTGCTAAAATATCATTTTGGCGGACAATCACATATTCGTCACCATCTAATTTCACATCAGTTCCCGCATATTTAGAATAAATAACTTTATCGCCCTCTTTAACTTCCATCTTTACTTCTTTTCCATCTACCATTCCACCGGGGCCGACAGCAACAATTTCAGCCTGCTGTGGTTTCTCCTGCGCCTGTCCCGGCAACACAATACCGGATTTCGTTGTTTCTTCCGCATCTAACTGTTTTAATACAACTCTGTCACCTAAAGGTACTAATTTCATTCTACTTTCCTCCATTTCCTTTTTCTTGTTAGCACTCTTTCTGGTTGAGTGCTAAATGATTATTCTAATAATATGCTTTTTATAGAAGAAATGCAACAGCAATTCCCTAACCAATTTCCACTATTATCCATTATATGCTCATCTTATCTCAATTATACTCTTTTTTTCTTATATTTTTAACTTATTTTCATTTTTTGCATTGTATGTTATGATGATTCCAGAGTCAAAAAGTCAAATACATCAATAATACTCAAAAGGCATGTTGCCAACAATAAAGGAGGTTCTGTATGAAAGAAGTTTTATATGATATTCCCGTGAACGACATTTTTGATACTCCCTGTGAATGTGTAATCTGCGCCATGAAGAAAAAGCTGGACGACGACGAGGTTGCTTTTGCCATGGGGCCAAGCTATATGGAAGATGACATCCGGCTTACTACAGACGAAATCGGATTTTGCGCCCACCACATAAAAATGATGTACCATTTTGAAAACCGTCTTGGTCTGGGACTCATTCTACAATCTCATATCAATAAAACGATACCGAACATAGAAAAGTTACAGAAAAAGGGACGTACTTCCAGCGGCAGGCTCTTCACGAAAAATACCAGTTCTGCCCTATATCAATATACTGTAGAGCAGGCACACTCTTGTTTTCTTTGCAACCGCATTAAAAATATTTTTAAGCGTTACCTTATAACTACTTTTTATCTTTATAATAAAGATGCTGACTTCAGAAAAAAATTTAGGAACTGTCAGGGATTTTGTGTAGAGCATTATGGGCTTCTGTATGAAATGGCGCCAAACTACCTTTCTCACTCTGTATTAGAAGACTTCACTACGGATTTGAACAAAATCTTTCTCGATAACTTCAAACGTATGCAGGACGAAATCTCATGGTTCGTAGACAAATTTGATTACCGCAACGCAGATAAACCATGGGGTACATCCAAAGATGCACTGCAAAGAGCATTAACAAAGACAAACGGAGTTCTTTCCATCGAAACTGAAACTTAACATCTCACTGGTTTCAAAATATACTTCCAAATAGAAAATAGCCCAATGGAACAAGTTCAATCCGTTCCATCGGGCCTATAAGACATTTTTCCATAACTTTTCTTTTATAATTTTTCTTTCAAATCGAATGCTTTATCTTTGATTCTCTTTTGTGCGTCACGTGCTACCAAAACTCTTGACACATAACGTTTGGCAACATCTGTATTTCCAATTCTCCTTGCCAACTCAGCAAGCAAATACATCATCGTATATTGATCCATTCCACACATCGGAAAATCTTCTTTATCAAATGCTGTCTCAAATCCCTCAAAAGCTTTCGTCAGCAATTCTTTTTCTTCTTTCTGAAGAGCCTCGACTTCTTCTTTCTTATGCTCGCCCTGCTGCAGCATTTCAGCCTTGCCACGGAGAAGCCATGCCATCTTCAGACAGGTATATGCTTTCTCACTGTTCTTCCCATTTTTAACAACTGTATTGAGCAGAGCCATCTTGTGCCGCATGATTGCATCATCATATGTATATATGTTGCCGCTCTCCTGCTGATATTTAAACGTAGCAGAAATCTTTTCGGTTATACTTTTTGCCTGACTTGCCATAACAAAATTAAAGTAGCGATTCAATGCGGCATAACCACATTTTGGGCACAAAATAGCATCATATTTCAACGAATCGACGCCTACATACTTTGGCCGCAAATCAGAATCTGCTCCTGACAAGTGTACCTTGCCAGTACGAACCATTTTACTTTTAAATTCATAATCACATACAGGGCATGTATATGATTTATCAAAAAGCAAATCTTCCTCTGTTGTCTCCGGTTTCTTTTCCTGTTGGGAAGCAGCAGCGCCTTTCCCCTTTTCATTTTCTTGAAATACATCCACTTTTTCTACATCTTTGAAGCCCAGACTCTCCAGGCCGGAAAAAATATTACCCATTGCAATTCTCCATTTCTTTTTTACTATTTATTCGGACGATAGGAACTCTTCAGTGAAACGATACGATTAAATACCTGATGCTCCTTTGTCGTATCCTTTATATCTACACAAAAGAAGCCCGTGCGCATAAATTGGAACTTATCACCCGGTTGTGCCTCTGCTAATGCAGGTTCCACATAACACTCCTTTTGTATTGTCAATGAATCAGGATTCACATTTATCGTACCATCTTCATTATATACCCCTTTCTCTTCATCGACAATATTTTCATAGAGGCGAACCTCCGCAGTCACCGCCGTAGGTACTGCTACCCAGTGAATCGTACCTTTTACTTTGCGTCCATTAAATCCGGAACCACTTTTTGTCTCCGGATCATAAGTACAATGAACGACTGTCACATTACCGTCTTCATCTGTCTCGTATCCTACACATTTGACAAAATAAGCGCTCATCAACCGCACTTCATTGTCTGGAAAAAGGCGGAAATACTTTCTTGGCGGCTCGATTTTAAAGTCCTCGCGCTCAATATACAGCTCTCTGCAAAAAGGAACTTTGCGCGTACCTAATTCAGGATTTTCCTGATTGTTTGGTACATCCAAATACTCCACTTTATCCTCTTCATAATTATCAATGACCAATTTAATCGGGTCCAAAATTGCCATCATCCGTGAACGGCTCATCTTTAAATCTTCTCTTATACAATACTCAAGCATGGCATAATCAACGGAACTATTTGATTTCGATACACCGCATAATTCCATGAACTTGCGAATCGAAGAAGCCGTATAACCACGTCGGCGAAGCGCTGCAATAGTAACCAAACGGGGGTCGTCCCAACCATCTACAATACCATCTTCTACTAATTTCTTGATATAACGCTTTCCGGTTACTACATTCGTTAAATACATCTTCGCAAACTCAATCTGGCGCGGAGGAATCTCAAATTCACATTCCCTTACTACCCAATCATACAATGGGCGATGATCTTCAAATTCCAAAGTACATATGGAATGAGTAATCCCCTCAACTGCATCTTCAATCGGATGCGCAAAATCATACATAGGATAAATACACCATTTATCTCCTGTATTATGATGATATAAATGCGCCACCCGATATATGACGGGATCACGCATATTTATATTTGGAGAAGACATATCTATTTTGGCACGAAGCACACGGGAACCATCCTCACACTTCCCCTCTTTCATCTCCTCAAACAACTTCAGATTTTCCTCGATAGAGCGTTCGCGGTAGGGACTGTTTTTCCCCGGCTCCTTCAACGTGCCACGGTATTCACGCATCTCCTCCGGCGTCAAATCACATACAAATGCTTTTCCTTTTCGAATAAGCTTTACGGCGCATTCATACATCGTATCGAAATAGTCTGACGCAAAATAGACTGGCGGTTCTTCTCCACAAATCCACGCAACATCATCTTTAATCGAAGCAACAAATTCTTCCTTTTCTTTTTGCGGATTCGTATCGTCAAAACGAAGATTAAAAGTACCCTCATATTCTTTTGCCAACCCCTGATTCAGGAGAATGGATTTTGCATGGCCGATGTGCAGATAACCGTTTGGCTCGGGTGGAAAACGTGTCACCACCTGCTCATATACTCCATTCTGCAAATCATTATCTATCTCATTCTGAATAAAATTCCTGCTGTTGACTTCTTCATTCATTTCTGACATACTAACAACTCCTCCTTCGCATATCTGTTTCTATCATACCACAAAGTAGAAAGTATGAAAAGAGCGATTTTATAAAAAGATGATGTACGTCGGTTATTTGCTTTTCTTTAAGTAAAAGTGGCAGGGCCCGATAAACAGGCGCTGCCGCTTTATGCAGAAAAATAACTATTTAAAAATCCTTTTCAGGAAATTATACAATCCGTGCTGATAAACTGCAGGTTCATGACCACCGCCGCCTTTGTTCTTGGAATCGCCTCCCATCGTCTCATAGTAAAAGTGCGGTACTTTGTTTTTTTGCAGGGCATTGGCGTAACGCTTCGGCTCTGTCTTAACAATATCATCTTTTGGCCCTGCCGCGATGAGAACAAGAGTATTGTTCATAAATTCCGGCTTCAGCGTAAAGGTATCTTCGGTAAAGAACCCTTCTTCCGTCACGCCGTAATTCGTATATTTAAAAATGCCAAACGCCGGACAGAAACCACCGATATAACCAAACTGCTCCTGCCTCATAAAACCAATCTGCAAACTGACACGACCTCCCATGGAGAAGCCGCAAATCGCCGTGTTTTCACGTCCGGTCAGAGTCGAATAATTTTCATTTATATACGGCATCAAACACTGTGTAAGGTCATTAATGAAGTTATCATAGGCGGCGTAATGCTGCAGGTTAAAGCCCTCGCCTTTTCCCTCTTCATTAGCACAGGCATTCGGAAATACTACAATCATCTCTTTGGCATCGCCGCTGGCAATGGCATTCCAAATGACACGATGCGTACCGTCGCCATATAGTGAAGTTTCATTTCCAAAAATTCCATGCTGCATATATACGACCGGATACTTCTTTTCTGTCGTATATCCCTTCGGCAGCACAACTTTTGCCTTTCTCGCTACGGACTTACCTTCCACAATAACAGTTGAGTCATAAGTAATGTCAACCACTTTCCCCTCATTTTCCGATTTTGTGGAACGATACCCAACCGGAACTGCCATCTCCGCATCCTCCGGAAACGGTGTCGCTGTAGCTTTCTGCGTCGGTGTCGGTGTCGTTGTGGCTGTTGCCGTCGGTGTCGGCGTTGCGGTTGGCGTTGCCGTTGCTGTCGTATTGGCAGGCGGCGTCGCGGTTGGTGTTGCAGAAA
>CAJTLS010000039.1 GCA_910577295.1 uncultured Eubacterium sp. | reverse complement strand
GATAATTACATCTTACACCAGTTTAGAGGTTTACACAAACTTTGGGATAGTCCCCTATGTCAAGATTTAGTACAAACTAAAATGAGATATTCAATAAGTTAGCTTGCAACCTTTTCATACAGTTTTTCAAAGTCATTTGGTGACATATAGTCACAATGGCTGTGGATGCGTACTGTATTATAAAAGGTCTCAATATATTCAAAAACAAGACGGTAAGTATGGTCATAGTCCTGTATTTGGAAACGGTTCAGCCATTCCCGTTTAATCAGGGAGTGGAATGCCTCAATGCAAGCATTATCATAGGGATATCCTGTATGTGAGTAACTGCGCTCTATGCCAGTTGTGGCATCGTAATAAGCCTGTGAAACATACTGGCTTCCCCTGTCACTGTGGATGATGCGGGGAAGACTGCCCCTCCGGTGTGTTTTCGCCTTATTTATGGTATCAATGACGCAGGATACTTCCATGGAATCGGAGAGTGTCCATGCAATGATTTTTCTTGCGTACAAGTCCATGACGCTTGTCAGGTAGACAAAGCCTTCATGAGTCCAGATATAAGTAATGTCTGTACACCAGACAGTATCAGGAGATTCCGGGTTAAACTGTTCGTCAAGGATGTTGTGAAGCTGGCTGCTGAAATCGGAGTTTCGTGTAGTGGCAGTCCATGGCTTGACCCATTGGGCTTTAATACCCATTTGTTTCATGTAAGTTCCGACCGTTCTCTCAGCGATACGGATGCCGGATTTACGAAGTTCCCTTGTGATTTTGGGGGCACCGTAGTTCTGGTTGGACTTGTCATAAATTTGCCGGATCAGCTGTTTGACAGATTCCCTGCGCTGACGGGAGACAGATACTGTCCGGTGAAGGAAAGCATGGTAGCCGGAACGTGACACGCCTAAGAATTTCAGCATTCCAGAGATAGAGACCCGGCGGTGTGCGGCTTTGGCAGCCTCTACCTTGGCAGAAACTTCGGTATAGACAGCTTCTGTCAGTCGTTGCCCAGAATGCTGATGGCTTTTTTTAAGACATCAAGCGCATCCTGTGCATCGCGGAGTTCTCTCTTAAGACGTGCAATCTCCTTTTGCTCGTCGGAGGAATAGTTACCAGAACCTCGGGTGGGAATGTCACCGGAATTATCCCTGTATTGGGATTCCCAACGGGAGAGAGTACTGGTGCCGATGCCGAGATTTTTTGCACATTCAATCTGACTAAGATCGGGGTGTTCCTTACGGTATTGAACGGCATCTAACTTAAACTGTTTGCTGTGCTGCTTCTTTCTGGACATAATGAGTACCTCCTTCGGTAATGAGATTATTATAACATAGGTTAAGGGATAACTCATTTTGATTTGTACTATTTATATACTAACACCATAAAGACATCGATACAAACCTATGACAGGGATGCTGAATGTTCAAACCGCAGTATCAACAGGAGAATTTCCTATGTGGTATCGGAAACAGGAAAGAAAAACCTCAAAGATATGTATTCTTTTCCCTTGTTTTGCCCTTATGAGAGTTCGTAGCCTGACGGTGGCAAGTCAAGAAACGGGTTCGACTTGTCACCGTCAGGCTAACATGAAGGAAAAAGATATAACAGTTAATAAGTGCTATAAAAAATGGAAAGATGAATACAGATATGTTAGAAAATATAACAAAAAAATTTGTTGCGAAAAGCCAGGAGATTTTGTTGGATAATCTGGTTGGAATATATCTTCATGGCTCTGCTGTAATGGGATGTTTTAATGAGAAAAAGAGTGATATTGATTTAGTAGTTGTAGTGAATGCGGCTATCACTAATGAAGAAAAACGTAAGTATATGGACATGGTTGTGGAACTAAATACATATGCGCCGGAAAAGGGAATAGAGTTAAGTATTGTCAAAATGGATGTATGTAAGCCTTTTATTTATCCCACGCCTTTTGAATTACATTTTTCTAATGCGCATTTACAATGGTACAAAACAAATCCCATAGACTATGTCGAGAGGATGAATGGTGTTGATAAAGATTTGGCAGCACATTTTACCATTATCTGTCATAGAGGGAAATGCCTTTATGGACAAGATATTAAAGATGTTTTTGCCGAAGTCAAGAAAGAATTTTATTTTGACAGCATTTGCAATGATATTGAAAATGCGGAGGAAGAAATCAAGACAAACCCTACTTACATTATTCTGAATTTATGCAGGGTATTGGCGTATAGGAAAGACGAAATTGTTTTATCAAAGCGAGAAGGGGGAAAATGGGGAATCGACCACGTTCCTAAAAAGTATCATGATTTGATTTTGCAGGCGTTGGATGAATATACATCTGACCGGCCAATGGAGTGGGAAGACGATTATGCGCAGGAATATGCTTCCTATATGCTGGAAGAGATAAGAGTTAGATAATTTTATTTTTGTGGACAGGATATTTTGCAGACGGATAAACATAATATAATGTAACAAGAGTTGTTTTTAGGTACAAATGATGGTAGAATATAAAAACTAATACCAAAATGGAGGAATGGCTATGTGTATTTACATTGGAATTGAAGATTTGGTAGCAAATGCGTTAATTGAGTTGGTTGAAAAATCTGAGAAGCGAGAAGTTTTATTCAAACAATTGGACGAGTATGGAGCTAAAGTTATAAAATATCTGAATGATAAACAGGAACAGGCTGTATTGGTGTTATCGAAAGAACGCACGAATGAATTTTTACACGATTATTCGGATTATTTTGAACTATTTTCAAATGGTATGGATGAAGGGATTAGATTAAAGGAACGTATATCAGTTAATCAATTATGGGAAAAATTCAGGGGATATTTATCGGTAGATGTTATGCTGGCATTTATGGATAAAGTTTCTATTAGCGCACTGGGGGTTTCTGCTTGACGAAAAATAAACGCTTTAAAGACCCGATATATGGGTATATAGATATTGATGAGAATATTATTTCCAATATTGTAGATACAGCAGGGTTTCAAAGATTGAGAAATATAATTCAAACGAGTTATTCCCCATTATATTCTTCTGCTGTACATAATCGTTTTGTACACTCATTGGGAGTATATCATTTAGGTTGTATAGTGTCTGAAAGTATAGCTAGAAATAAGAACGAGTTTATTGAAATTGAAGAGCCTGAAAGATATTTGAAAATTTTCGAATTAGCATGTTTATTACATGATTTAGGACATGCCCCATTTTCGCATACAGGGGAAGACTTTTATCTCGAAAATGGGAAAAGAAATTTGTTACATAACGTTATTATTGAACTTACAGGAGATGAGGATTTAGAGGAAGAAATAGAACGAAAAAATTATAAGGCGGCGCCTCATGAACTGATGAGCGTAATTGTTGCACTAAGAGATTATGGTTTCTTATTTCAAAATGATGAAGAGAAAAGCTTTTTTGCAAGATGCATTATAGGATATCCATATGCAAAAAGAGAAGAGATAAAAAATTCTTTTTTAAACTGTATAATTTCTTTACTTAATTCCACTGTGATAGATGTTGATAAATTAGATTACTTAATAAGAGATGCCTATATCACAGGATTTGATACAGTCTCCATTGACTATGTGCGTCTTCTCCAAAGTATTAGTCTTCGAAAAGAAGAACAAAAGTATCAGATAGTATATAAAAAGAGTGCTATTAGTGTTATTGAAAATGTAGTTTATGCGCATGATGCGGAGCGTAAGTGGATTCAAAATCATCCGATAGTGCAATATGAGGCATACTTGCTGCAAAGTTCAATTGAAGCATTAAAAAATAGATATACAAATGTGGATTTATTTTCTTATGAGGCACTTACAGAAGAGGGGATAGAAATTTTTGATAATTATAGAATCTCTTTATTATGTGATGCAGATATTACCTTTTTAATGAAGAATTTGAATAATGATTCAGGAAAAGAGTATTTTCGGAGAAAAGATAGAAGACATCCTTTATGGAAATCTGAAGCGGAATACAAAGCGATATTTAATGTTGGTTATACAGACACAATTTTTGAAATTGTGGAAAATGCTTTAGAGGGATTATGCAAATATTTAAATTTTGTATGTAAATCACAAGAGATTAATAAATTTGCTTTAGACGCATGTAAAAGGGATATGGAGAATGCGCAAAAACTTCTTGAAGCTGCAGAAACGAATAAAGAAAAATTAGAAGCATTGATTGTTGAAAAAGAAAAACATTTGCAATGGTTAGAAGCATTAGAGACCTTTGCAAATGAACAAAAGATAGATTTTGATTTTGTGATTTTGAAAGCTAATCAGTTTAATAGTGGTTTTGCAAAAGAGGCGTTTGCAAAAATTCAGATAGAATTTGATACTTTGAGCAAACCATGTTTTTTTGAAAAGGTTACAAATACGCTTAAAGCTGAAAAGAGCACCAGAGACAAATTTTTTTATCTATTTTATAGAAGAATAAATAAGGAAAATAAAATTAATTTGAGAAGTTTAGCAGTGATATTGGGTAAAATAGCTCTGCAGGAAGTTTTTGATAATGGTTAATCTGCCTTAAATAGAACAGTAGCATTTCCAATAATAAAGCAGGTTATAAAAAGACAGGAGAAGTAAATATGATTACGTTGTTTAGTTCGTTGCTGAGTGGAATTATTGCAACTATAATTACGTTAGTGTGGACATGGCAAAATGCCAGAAAAGACAAGAGATATGAGTATAAGTTATCTGTGTTTAAGGATTTGATGGCTTATCGTAATGATATTACAGAAAAGGCATCATCAAGCGGAGTTTTTGAAGCGGCTATTAATCAGGTTTTTGTTGCATATAATGATTGTTCGGATGTTTTGGATAAATTTGAAGTATTTAGAAAAACGGTCTCCTATAATAAAAAAAATGGTGATGCTGTCATTGCAGATTTATTACAATTGCTAAAAAGCATGGCAAAAGAATTAGAGATAGATTATACGTTTTCAAATGATGATTTATTTAGTAAACCGATACAGATAGGGAAAGAATAGAAGATATGGGGCTGGCCGTTGTCAAGCCCCATTTTATATGGTGGAAAACAGAGTAGGAAAGTGATATAATCAGATTGTTAAAACAAAGCGGCTAAGCTTGCCGGATAAGTCGGCACCGATTCAACCGTCAGATGAATTATTATGTTACATTCTCTTATTGCGTTATTGAGATAGTGGTTCCATTATGTGAAGATAAGGATACTACAAGGCAGTATTTAATTGATTAGCAAAGGAGATGGAAAATAAGAATGGATAATTTGAAAACGGGGGAAGTAATTTGCAAAAGGCGCAAGGAACTGGGATTAACACAAAAACAGCTTGCCAAGTCGCTCAACATATCGTTTCAGGCAGTTTCAAAGTGGGAAAATAATTCTGCCTATCCCGATATAGAGATGCTTCCGAAACTGGCAGCAGTTCTCCATACAACAGTGGATGCATTGCTTGGCTATGAAAGTGTTGTGACGGATTATGATAAGCGCTACGACAGCGAGGACTATTATTGGGGACTTACGCCTAATCGCATCTGTTATGATATTATGAAAGTTCTTCCGCCGGTCAGGCCCTATCGTGTATTGGATATTGGCTGCGGCGAAGGCAAGGATGCGGTTTTCTTTGCAAAATGCGGTTATGCGGTAACGGCATTTGATGTGTCTGAACAGGGGATTGAGAAAGCAAAAAGGCTTGCGGAACACAATAAAGTCAATATCAGCTTTTTTAAAGCCGATTTGTTTGATTATCGTCCCGATACGGAGTATGACATTATATTCAGCAGCGGGGTGTTTCACTTCATTCAGCAGACGGCGAGAAAAGAGTTATGTGACAGCTTGAAAGAACATACTGCAGATAACGGCATAAATGCAATGAATGTATTTGTTAAAAAACCTTTTATCAAGCGTACTCCGGATAAGACGAGGGATGAGACGAAGAGACATTTATGGTGTTCTGGAGAGTTGTTTGGATATTATTCTGACTGGTTGTTCCATACATGCAGGGAAGAAATATTTGACTGCAACAGCGGAGGTATTCCCCATAAGCATTGTATGGATACGCTTATAGCGCAAAAGATAAAAGAAGTGTAGATGATGGCATGCGAAAGGAGGGCTTGATGAAACATAAAAGGCTGAACAGGGATGGTTGGGGATTTCAATACTATCCTTACTATCAGATGCGAATTGATGATGAGTCATTTCACGGATTGGCGTGCCTAATTAGATTAACAGATGGTGAAGAAAATTATTGGGCGACGCCAAAGGCGGGGAGGATACAAGTGACCGGAACAGGAATGACTTGGCTGGAATTGATACCGGATAATACAAACAGGGTTATCACAATCAAGTATTTTCCAGATGGTACACATGATAAGGAAAGAATCCATTATCCGATTTCCATGAATGAAAAATATCAACCTTCCATATGGTATGTAGATATAATAGAGGGAATGGAATATGACGAATATGGAATTGCCGTATATATCGACAAATATCTGGATGTCATTTTTACTCCTGAGGGAGATGTGAAAATTGATGACCGCGATGAACTGGATGCCGCGTTCGCATCGGGGGAACTATCAAAAGAGCAATATGATTCGGCGTTGATGGAAGTGGAAACGGTTCTTAAGGATTTGTGCTCGGATATTCAGGAAACGGATAAATGGTGTGCCAATATCAGGCAGATAGTCGAGGACAGAATTGCCGCCGGAGAACCAATAAAGATGTGCCGTGAGGTGTTAGCATTGAGGGGGAGTAACGGATGAATATAATATTAACAAGTGCATTAGGCGGTTCATGCAAAGTTGATGGAAAAAGAGTTCCGTCTGTTTTTCTTACAGATAATGGACTGCTCGATAAATTGAAAGAGTTATGGGTTGAAGAAGCTAAAGTAATGATTATTTGTGCTTCGCCAGATGGTTATGAAAAAAATGACAGCGTATGTGCATGCTTGAAAGAGGCATTTCCCATGAGTGGATTGAGTATTTCATATATCGAAAAATGCGATGGTAGAAACGAGGAACTGATTGAGAGACTTCCGGAGATGGATGTTATCCTTTTGGCAGGCGGACATGTTCCCACACAAAATAATTTTATGAAAAAGATAGGATTGCTAGAGAGATTGATGGATTTTAATGGTCTTCTCATAGCATGGAGTGCCGGTTCCATGAATTGCGCATCCACGGTGTATGCAGCTCCGGAACTTGAGGGGGAAGCCATTGATACAAGTTTTACCAGATGGCTTTCCGGACTGGGATTAACAGAAACTAATATTTTCCCTCATTATCAATCGTTAAAAGAGGACTGTTTGGATGGCCTCAGAGTAATGGAAGATATTACATATGCTGATAGTTACACACATGAAATATTGGCAATGAATGACGGAAGTTATATTACGATAGAAAACGGTATTGAAACATTGTATGGTGAAGCGTATCGTATAAAAGATGGAAATTCGGAGATAATTTGCAGGAATGGCGAAGCATTAGTGTTAAAGAAATAAGTTTGTGAGATAAGGAGATATCAAAATGGAGAAACGGGATATGTCATTTACTGAAATATGTATTTATCAAGTTAAGCCGCAAAAGGTAGAGGAATTTGAAGCACTAATGATTGAAGTTAAAAGTTTTTTGGAGAAGCAGGAGGGGCTTCTCTTGCTTCGGTTTATCAAAAGGGGATACCGCATAGATATGGAACAGATTAAAGAAGGACTTCCCCCAATCAAAATCAACCGCATTGTGAAAAGCGTTAAGTATATGCTTTATTGGGAATTTGATTCAAAAGAGAGCTATGGGATGGCACAGAAAAATCTTTACGACAGCTATTGGAAATCTATAGAAAAGTGCTTAGTAGTTCCACATGATAAATATTTAGGAGAAAAAATGTTTTGATAGCGTTCCTATACTGCAGATTAAATTGACAGGACATCGGATTTATAAATAATAGCAACAGACTGTTGCTTTGCTTTTGGGAACGGCGATGATATAGTATTTATGGAGGCGGTAGGTAAAAAATAAGCTTGATAACTTATTTTTCACACCAATATTTGTGGCGCTTCGGAATGGAGGTTTATATGGAAACAAAAAATATTATATTTGAGTTACGAACCAAAAACGGATTTTCTCAGGATGAGCTCGCAGAAAAGCTCTATGTTACCCGTCAGGCGGTCTCCCGCTGGGAAACGGGTGAGACTGTGCCGAATACGGAAACGTTAAAACTGCTGTCAAAATTGTTTGACGTTTCTATCAACACGCTTCTTGGTTCTCCGAGAAAGCTGATTTGCCAATGCTGTGGTATGACTCTGGATGATTCTTCTATCAGTAAAGAGACTGACGGTACGTTCAATGAAGAATACTGTAAGTGGTGCTATACGGATGGGAAATTCGTTTATACAAATTTGGAGGAATTGACGGATTTTCTTGTTGGGCATATGTCAAATGAAAATTGGCCTCCTGAGCAGGCAAGGGAGTATTTTGAGGCACAGTTGCCAAAGCTTAATTACTGGAGACAGACCAACAAATAAGTTATGTGACGACTTCAAATTAAGGAGGTACACGACGTGGCAAAAAATGACAATGCGCATTCTGTCAGACTGGTAAATAGTTTAGAAAGAAATGCAGGGCATGACGCAGCAGGAGAATTTGAAGGAAAATATCCATTGTCAAAAAACTTCTGAAATATTTGAAAAAGGCAGACAGTATAAAGGAATTTGCATATTTATTTAATCAGAATGAAACATTTGCTAGTCTTGAATACATATCTGAAAACAAAATTTTATTTTGTTATCCTGAATGTTATTGTCCTTGTGTGAAAAGAGTACCTGAGGAATTGTCAGAAACTTGGTGTTATTGTACATTAGGAAATGCAGAGGGCATTTTTAGTGAAGTGTTCAAGAAAGATGTAAAAGTTACACTGCTTAAAAGTATAAAGACAGGAGCAGACAAATGTGTGATTGAAGTGGAATGGTAAAAAACATACTGCGAAAGTACTCCGTTTGAGACAAATTGGTGCAAGCATGAACAGGACTTTTAAATTAGGATAAGCTATAATTGGTTCATACAGGGAGGATTAAACAAAATGTCGATACAGCTTATACAGCAAGCAATATGCTATATGGAAGAGCATATTTGTGAAAACATAAGTTATGCGGAGGTTGCAAAAAGTGTGCAGATGTCAAGCTACAACTTTCATCGTACATTCAGTTTTATTGTGGGAATGACGGCTAATGAATACATGAGAAAACGACGTCTTACATTAGCGGCGAAAGAGTTGCAAACAACGGCTATTTCGGTGATAGATGCTGCATATAAGTATGGTTATGAATCACCGGAAAGTTTTTCTAAAGCTTTTTCACGGTTTCATGGTTCAACTCCAAAGCAGGCAAAACAAAAAGGCACAAAACTTCATTTGTTTAATCCACTGTTAATAAAAATTATAGTGGAAGGCGGTAGTATTATGGATTACAGAATTGAACACAAAGAAAGTCAGAAATTTATTGCATTGGTAAAAGCATTTCCCAATGAAATCATCAATGATGATAATGCTCACAATATCCCTGATTTTTGGGCGGAATGTTATGAAAAAGACCTTATTGAACCTATGAAACTACTTCGTGTTAAAGGAAAAAGAGACTTGTTTGGTTTGTGCAGTCCTGTCAAAGATGGAGAAAACCATTTTAATTATGGGATTGGTATTATGCTTGATGAAGATACCGAAATTTCAAAATTAGAGCATTTTACCAAAAACGGTTATTTGATTTGGAAAACAGAACCTGCTGACTACGCAGTTTTTAAATGTTTTGGTTCGGATGGAGATTGTTTGGCTGAAACGTGGAGTAAGTTTTTTAAAGAATTTATTCCACAAACAGGTTACACACAAACAGAGGATACCGACTATGAAATCTACTTTGAAGATGGAGAAAACGGTTTGTTTTGTGAGTTATGGATTCCGGTGAAACAGAATTAAAAATTTTATAATGACCGCAATTTATATCAACGTGTTCATCCTTTGCTATAGTATACTTATTCCGAGGTGTTTGATTATGAAATATGTAGAACCTCTTCAAAAGGTCTTGGATTATATGGAAGAAAACTTATATGAGGATATGGACTTGGACGGTCTGGCATCTATTGCGGGGTATTCCAAATATCATTTCTTACGCGTATTTAAGGAAACGTTTTCAATGACACCCTTTGAGTATGTGCGCAGGAGACGGATTACGGAAAGCGCCCGTGATATTGCAGATACGGATGAGGCGATATCCCAGATAGGTTATAAGCATGGTTTTAATTCAAAAGAAAATTTTACAAGGGCGTTCAAATCGGAACATCATATCCTTCCCTCGGATTACCGAAACGTTGACAGCAGCTTGAAATTGCTTCACAGAAACAATGGGGATAGTGATGAGTTTGTATTGACGCCAAAGATGATAGAATTGAAACCATTTAGCGCAACCGTATATAAAAGTGACGAAGAGGACCCTACAAAGTTTTGGAATAAGTATAATTGTGGAGGATTTTCGGGCAAATTATCCGGTGGAGAAACGCAGTTGGATTATGGGTTTTCCGTGTGGAATTTTGAGAAAAACAAATTGGATTACTATATAGGAATCTTGACTGAGTGCGCCAACGGGGATTTATCAGGGACGGTGCAGTTAAACGTGGATGGCGGTTTGTATGCGGTATTTGATACGCCCAAGGCGGACAAATATACATTTGTCAACACGATACGCAGGACTTGGGATTATATATATAAAGAATGGCTCCCACAAAGCGGATATGCAATTCTTGGTGATTGTGATTTTGAGACATATAGGGAAAACAGCAGGGAATTCTCGGAACAGATATTTATTCATATGAAACAAAAATGACAGACACATAATTTTGAAAAACAAGGGGGAAAAGATTATGGCAGAAATCATTAAAGTGTTTAAGGATGAAGTTCCGGGCATGAGATTTATAGGGAAGAAATATCAGGATTATAACGGTTGGGGAGAATGGTTTGCGAACGGCTGGTTTGATGTAATAGAAAACCGCATGGGAGGGACTGAAAAAATTTTGGGAATATGGGAAAATGGCGGTGCCTATGTTGGATTGGAATGTCGTAAAAACGGCGAACTTCAGCAATACTGGATTGGCATGTTTACGCCGGAAGATACGGAAGTTCCGCAAGGTTTTGAGTATATTGATTTCCCGAAGTCAAGTTTGGGAACCTGTTGGATTTATGGCAGAGAAGAGGAAGTGCATGGCAGCGTAGGCAATTGTTGGAAAGCTCTTCAGAATGAAGGTTTTGAAATAGCTGTCGATGAAAATGGGGTTGAAATGTCTTTCGAAAATTGTTTATGTCCCCGCTTTACAACACCGGATGAAAAGGGAAACGTCATATTGGACTACTGCTATTTTATAAAATAATTACTGTGTCTACGAGGAATATACATGAAGAATAAGTCGATAGATTTTTTGTTAAAAAATGCAGGGCCGGTCATTCAATATCGTCTGAGAAAAGAGATTATAGGCAAGATTTCAGAAGAAGACAAACGGTTTCTGGATGGAATTTATGAACTGCCATATTTTAAGTTGGTGGAAAAATATGTGAAACCAAATGGTTATATCGGCAGCGGTATGCATAGCTGGGATAATTGGCGCGGCACAGTGCTCCATGAGACGCCTTTGCAGGATGGGGAGACGGCAGCCAGATTGCTCTCATATTATGCAATTCCCAAAAAACACCCGATTGTGGCAAACTTTGTAAAGGCGATGCGCAGCGGGGAAATTTTGAGGCAGGAATTTTCCTATATTCCTCCGGAAGTTGAAAGATACAATAACCGGATGATTGGCATTCATAATGGTAATTGTCTGGGGGCGTTATTGTATACAATGCAGGCGATGCTTGGATATGGTGATGATTATGATGATTTAATAGAATTTCAGCAAATTGCCTTGAAAGGTTTTGAGAGAGTTTTACAGATTTCATCGTTGGATGAAATAGTAAAAAAGCGAAAAGGGGCAGAGAAAAAATATAAGCTTCCCTATATTGAGGCAGACGAATATTTCCCGAATGCATATACATTAGAGACATTAGCATATACACAGTCTTGGAGAACAAAAGAAAATATTCAAATGCTGGCGGATTCGTTTAATCACATAAACAAAATTATGAAACAGGACAACCGGATTCATGTGAAAGTAAAGAGCCGCTATTATGCGCCCTGTTTCGCATTTGTGACACCGATTAGGGCATTTGCTCCCAATTATATTGATACGATAACGTACAGAAGAATCCTCACAGAAATCGCTATGCTTGGTGTGGGAGATAACGTAAATGTTATCAAAGAATCTTTAGCGGCAGTGTCAGCAGCGACAAATGAAGAGGGGATTTTAAAAATGAACTTTGAACAGCCTCATAACAAACGATACTCGCCGCTGAAAATCGAATATCCTACGCCATATGTGGATGTGAAATTAGAACAGGATTATAAGAAAGAATTGGCGCTGGACTGTGATTTGACGTTTTGGGCGGTTCAATTAAGGGCGCTGGTTGAAAAGGGAAAAAGAGATGAAAATAGAAAAAATTGACGGAGAATTTACCGTGTGCAGGGTGAAAGATTATACATTGGTAAATTTGGATGATGAGTTTTGTTTTATAGGAAAAACGGATGAGGAAAAATCTCTGGTCTGCCGTACGGATAAAGTTCCGGATAATGTTGCCGAACAGGAAAATGGTTGGAATGCATTCAGGATTAAGGGGGTTTTGGACTTTTCCTTAGTCGGAGTGCTTTCGAAAATATCTGCTTTGCTGGCCGGAAATGGCATAGGAATATTTGTCGTATCTACATATAATACCGATTATGTTTTTGTAAAGGAAGAGAAAATGGGAGAGGCATTACAAGTCTTGGCAGACAACGGATATCGAGTTGTATGATTGCATAACTGATTATATTTTATAATCCAAAAGGCTTAATTGTTTATATGCGTCTTTTTCTTCAAATTCGTTCAGAAAATCAAATATTTGCTCATTATTGTGCATAATGCCGTTTTCTTTACATCTTTGATGAAACAGGCGCATTAAATATTTGCTATTAGGACTCCCAATCATATATTGGTTTCCGTATGCGCTTATATATTTTTGTTTTAACTGTGGAAATAACCGGTCTAACTGGCTGTAAAAATATTCCCGATTACCCTCCCGCAGCGTCAGTCCCATTCCGAAACAAATAATGCCGGAAACTTTTGCTTCTATGCACATATCTAAAATACCGGAGATATTATCTTCCGTGTCGTTGATAAACGGTAAAATCGGCGACAGCCATACAACGGTAGGTATTCCCGCGTCTCTCATCTGTTTCAACACCTCGAAACGCTCTTTTGTCGTACTCACATTGGGCTCGATTTTCCTGCATAAATCTTCATCGTAAGTAGTCAGAGTCATCTGCACGACACATTTCGTTTTATCGTTTATTTTCTGTAAAAGGTCTAAATCTCTCAAAATCCGGTCTGATTTTGTAATGACCGTAAAGCCAAATCCATGCTTATAGATTAAATGCAGCGCTTTTCTTACATTTCCTGTTTCCATCTCCAAGGGGATATATGGGTCGGTCATAGAGCCTGTGCCTATCATGCATTTCTTTCGCTTATGCGCAAGGGCATGGGACAGCAGTTCAATTGCATTTTCTTTAACTTCAATATCTTCAAAGGCGTGTTCCATATGGTAGCACTTGCTTCTTGAGTCACAATAAATGCAGCCGTGGGAGCAGCCGCGATATAAGTTCATGCCATTTTTTGAAGATAAGATTCCTTTTGCCTGTACAAAATGCATTTTTGCCTCCTTGAATATAAGCGCAAATTTTTATTAATTTCATTATAGCGGTTTCAGAAGCCAATGGCAATCCCCACAGAAATATTTTATACGGACGGGCTAAAAAGTGTAGTAATCATTGAAGTGCTATTGGCAGTTTGATATAATAATGATAAAAAAATTGTGTGATAAACTGTTTTTAAGACTAAAATGGTCGGAAAGGATTCGGTATGGGGATTATTAAAGTATTTACAAAAAAAGTGGAAGAAGGCTGCTACCCTTTGGCAATTGCTAATAGTATACATTTTTCGTATAGTGATGATGGATTGGATTTCGTCGAGCTGAACCACGGATATGGAATTCTTTTTGCCGAGGCGGCAATCAGGGAGGACAACACTCTGGAGGAGCGGGGGCTGATAAATCCGCAGATACAGAAGCGGGATGGCGACTATCTGGTGACGGCGACTCTGGCAGACGCGGAAGGAATGCCGGTTATGCCTGAAACTATAGTGACTTTTACCACTAAGGATTTTGTCCATTTTGAGAGACAGGCGCTGGCGAATGAAAAGAAAGCGGCCTGTGATTCTGTGGAAATACCGGACAGCCTGAGAGAGGGGATATACGAGAGGTGGATTCCCCTGCAGGCAGTAGAAGTAAATTTCCCGAACCGCATACAGCTGTCAGAAGTTGAAGAGATTGTCTCTGTAAAGGCCTCGGTGGAGTATTCTGACGGCTCCTGCCATGAAAAAAGAGTTATGTGGGATATGCAGAGCTTGACGCCCCTCGGAGAAGATAACTATGAAATTCACGGAAAGCTGCAGGCAGTACACACAGGATTTCCTCTTGCCGCAGGCTTTGCCGACCCCGTGTTTTTTCAGTGGAAAGGAAGCTGGTACTATGTGGCTACGAATGACAATCTGAACGATATAGGGATTTATGTGCGGCGCGCAGAGACCGTGGAGGGATTATTTGCTGAGAACGTAGAACAGAAGTGCATTCTCGACTATGATAAAGAAAGAAAACTCTGCCAGACATTTTGGGCACCGGAATTTCATGTTATTGGGGAAAGATTATATCTGCTTTTTGCAGTCAGCGGCGAGGTATGGGGGCCGCAGTGCCATATGATGAGACTGCAGGAGGGAGGCGATATTTTAAAGCAGGAAGACTGGGAAGAGCCGGTAAGAGTGTGTCGGGCTGACGGAAGTGATTTAGCGGGAGAAGGGATTACTTTGGATATGACATTCTTCCGGACAAACAAAAAAGCATATTTATGCTGGTCGTACCGCTATGGTATCGGCACGCCGTCAGATACGGGGTCAATGCTCTGCATAGCGGAAGCGGATGAAGCCAAACCGTGGATACTTGCTTCGAATCCGGTATTGATTTCCAGACCGCTTTTGGGATGGGAAAATGTTGCCGGTACTATCAACAATGAAGGCCCGTATGCGCTTATCCTTGGCGATATGCTGTATCTGGCATATTCCGGTGGAGCTGCAACTGGTTATACTTACGCGGTGGGCTATCTGAAAGCCTCCATGGATGCGGATTTGCTTGATGTAAGCAGTTGGACGAAAGAGCCTACGGCGGTGCTGGCTTCCGGTTATGTGGATGGAATTCAGGGGCCTGGGCATAATTCTTTCTTTGAGGACGAAGCAGGTAATCTTATGATAGCTTATCATGCACAGGAGCGTGAAAAATATTTTTGCAGATGTTCCGCTTTCCACAGGGTACATATATCAAAAAATGGATTTCCTCTTCTGGATGTGGTGGGAAACAGGGATGTTGCGGAAGAAATGGCGGATGTGTCTGTGACATTTACGCTTTGTTCTTAAATGGTGGACGGAACAGGAAGCAGGGGCTTATGCCGCAGCTTAATAACCGCCACAGGCATGGTTGAAATATGTTGCAGTACTATGGACTGTTTGCTATAATAATGAAAAGGAATTGTGAAGCAAACTGTTTTCGCAATACAAATAACAATCAGGAGGTATTAATTATGTCAGCATGTGTTTTTCGAGTAAGGTAAGAACGGTAATAAGAAGACAGCCTGTTTGAAATCAGGTTCTTTTTTGCGTACTTATTTGGAAAACAATGCGGTGTATGACAGATTATTTGTAGTATGTCAGTGTTTTTTTGTTATTTTCTCATAATGTATGCAGGAGAATCTGTGTGAACTTTCCCCTGTTTTTTTATTGCCGTTTTTGATGCAAATAGAAAAACAGGAGGAACGATATGCAGAGGGAAAACAGAAAGAATAGGAGGAAGTCTGCCCATTTACAGGAAATAAGCAAATCACAGAACTTTTTGACGAGCAGGAGACTCTTGGAAAGAATTGTGAGAAAGAGTACAATTTCACACCATGATGCGGTCTTGGAAATCGGCGCCGGAAAAGGTCATTTAACAGAGGCGCTTTGCAGAAAGGCGGATTATGTATACTCAGTGGAGATAGACAGAAAATTATATGAGCGGGCAAAAGAGCGCTTACGAGATTTTAGTAACATAAAATTAATTTGTGGAGATTTTATGAAATACCGGCTGCCCGAAAAGGGAGATTACAAGGTATTTGCCAATATTCCGTATAATTTGACGACAAAAATTGTAAAAAAACTGACAGAAGATGCGCATCCTCCCTCGGAGATGTGGCTGGTAATGGAAAAGGGGGCAGCGAAAAGATTTATGGGAATGCCGAAAGAAACAAAATATTCTTTATTGTTAAAACGCAGATGGAAGTTAGAGATTATTTATTATTTTTCTAAGGAAGATTTTCATCCGAAACCGTCTGTGGATTCGGTGTTATTGCATTTTATACGCAAATAGAGGGGCGCATATGCCAGAGTATTGTTTTTTGAAATATTTTCAGGAGGAGTTATTTATGGAAAAATGGGATTTATATACAAAATACAGAGAGAAAACCGGAAAAGAACATATAAGGGGAGAGAAGATTCCCGAAGGGTTCTATCATTTAGTTGTAGCTGTGTGGATACGCAACCGCAGAGGAGAATACCTGATTTCACAGCGCTCGGCAAACCGGCCGACTTGTCCGCTGATGTGGGAATGCGTCGGAGGCTCCGTATTAAAGGGAGAGAGCAGCCGCGAGGGAGCTGTTCGGGAAGTAAAAGAGGAGGTTGGTTTAGACTTAGAAAAGGACGCCGGTAAATTGCTTTTCTCTAAAATACGCGGCAGGGACGTCCGATATGATTGCAAAGCATATAACGATATTATGGATGTGTGGCTCTTTGAGTATGATGGGGATTTGCATTTGGAAGCTGCTACCACAGACGAGGTGGCGGCTTGTAAGTGGATGACGGTTTCTGAAATAAAAAAATTGTATGAAGAGAAAAGGCTGGTGCAGACGCTGGATTACTTTTTTTGCGCGATGGAGGAAAAGGAACTGGATTACAGTCAAATTATTGGCAAGACAGTGTGTGGGACAGTCGACAGAGCAATAGGAATGTCTCATCCACAGGACACGAAAATGATTTATCCAATTAATTACGGGTATATTGATGGCGTCTTTGCGAATGATGGTGAGGAACAGGATGCATATATATTTGGCACGGACAAGCCACTGGAAAAATTTAACGGCAAGGTGATAGCAGTATGGCATCGTTTTAATGATGTGGAGGATAAGTGGATTGTGTCTTTGGATGGAAAAGATATTTCAGAAGAAAAAATTTTGGGAGATATCTCATTTCAAGAGCAATTTTTCTATGGCAAATTGTATAAGTAGTTCTTTTATTGATTATCATGGCGTATGTAAAGTATTTCTTATCTGTGACGTTTGAGCCGGGGCGCCGTAAACTGGGATATCCACAAGGTGGAGAGCGGCGGCGGTCAGATTTTACTCTGTGTTGGTGGACAGGGATATTATCGGGAATGGGGTTGCTGCGGATTCATGGTTTTCCCATTTTGCCATTGAGGTAACCGGCGAGAAGACAGGGAATGAGGGCTATACAGAAAGAATCTGCATAGCCCTTTAAACATAAATATGCCGACCCTACTTAATTTCTTCACATCAACATAGTTATCTATTGTAACACTCCGCTTAAGCTGTTTTCTACAAATCCACAGCCTCAATTGAGAACGAAACAGATGATGGAGAGCCAAATCCAAAAGAAAAGGATACATTGTTTAATTTATATAGTGGTGCATTATTAATATCAACACACTTACAAGTAAGTGTAAAGGTTGTAGTTGTATCAACGTATCCTTTTACTATATTTGTATAATTACTACTGCTTAGTGTGACATCTTTGCCATTTATAGAGATAGCATTATTGGTGAGAGCGCTTTGCGTTAATAGTACCGTTTTTACTAATGTAGAGGAAGAACCGCCCTGAGAAGTACTAGAATGATAGTAAAAATATAATTTTAAACCTTTACAAATATCTTTGCCGGATAAAGTAAATACTTTGCTTGCTTCTGTACTTGCCGGTAAAGTAACTAACGTTCTTCTGGTTCCCCCGCTGGCAGACAGTCCGTCTAATTTCTTTTTGTCGGAAGCACTCATAAGTCCGTTTGAAGATTGTGTGG
>CAJTLS010000038.1:5317-20534 GCA_910577295.1 uncultured Eubacterium sp. | reverse complement strand
CATATATTCACTCCCAATCTCTCCTCCTCCCGCTGTATAGGCGGTATTTACTGCTACTCTTGTTGCGCTGATGTTCTCACGGGAGACAAACCCATATGCCGGATTCATAACCTCATCCAGCGACAGCAGGTATACTTTGTCCGCTGTATCATTTCCGCCCTCCGTTCCATATTGGGGATTATCATTATTCACAACGTTTGTTGTCCTGATTGCCGATTGCTCCTCCGCCGAAAAGGCATTGTTGAGAAAGTTATTACCGCTGTAATCTTTCCCATCTTTGTTACTTTCCGTTCCATAGCCGTTCAGCCAGCTTCTCATCGTACAGGTCTCCCATGTGACATCCGTACCTGTATCATTGTACCACTGACAGTCCAGATTTTTATCTGCCACCAGAAATACATCATCTCCCTCTACCGACAGTACCCGCCACTTGATAGGGGTTTTCTTATCGTTTTTGTCAGCTTTACCATCTCCATTCGTATCCTCCTGCCAGTAGTTCCCGAACCAGATACAATCCCATTCAGCTATGTCATCCGAGGGAATACTACCGGCATATGACCACCCCGAAGCAGATGACAGATTTAAGTGCAAAGCCGGCCGGACAGTGAGATTATCGCCGACGTGGAGTCCATCCTCATTGAGGTAGCCATCGCTAAACACGGAGGAAGCCTGATCACTATCGTCGCCCGGTGACCGCAGCCACCAAGAGTCCCCATTTGCGGCACCATCTATATCTTCACTTCCAATCTCTCCTCCTCTCGCTGTGTAGGCGGTATTTACTGCTACTCTTGCCGCATCAAATTCCCTGTGTGAGACAAATCCATATTCCGGATTCATCACCTCATCCAGAGACAACAGATATACTTTGTCCGTTGTATCGTTGCCGCCTTCCGTACCATATTCGGGATTATCATTATTCACCACGTTTGTTGTCTTAATTGCCGACTGCTCTTCCGCCGAAAAAGCATTATTGAGGAAGTTATTGCCGCTGTAATCTTTTCCATCTTTGTTGCTTTCCGCTCCATAACCGTTCAACCAGCTGCGCATTGTACAGGTCTCCCATGTGACATCCGTATCCGTATCATTGTACCTCTGGCAGTCCAGACTTTTATCTGCCACCAGAAACACATCATCTCCCTCTACCGACAGCACCCGCCACTTGATGGGAGTTTTCTTATCATTTTTGTCGACTATACCATCCCCGTTCGTATCCTCCTGCCAATAATTTCCGAACCAGATACAGTCCCAAGTGCTAATACCGTTTTCCGTAGTTTGATTTTTCAACTGTTTCTTTTCGCTTGCCTCCGGCGCCACTTCCTGAACCGTTTTGAGTATGCGCGGATTCTTGAGCGCTGGCTGCTCCGCCGCCCGACTCTCCGTTCCTGTTCCCACAGGCAGAAGCCCTGCCAACAGGGCTCCAACCAGAAGCAGCGCCAGTGAATGTTTACTCTTTGTTTTCATATTGGTTTTCCTCTTCTGGATTTTTTTACTTAAAATTTTCCATATGTTTTTTTGTAACTATTAATATTTGCTGTGTCTATCACTTTAGCATTATTAATACCAGTATCAAAAGTGTACCTTTTTGACACTTCGACTGTATAAAATATTTTACTACATTCTTTCTTGCTTTTCAACAAAATTGCAGGATCTAAGGTAGATTCTTGGTGAAATACAGGTTTATTTTGTTGTTTTTTTTACCTAATATAGATAAATATTATACTAGTATCCCAAAGTACACTTTTTGATACTATTGCGAACCTTATTCTATATTGATATTTCCTTGTTTCCACGCTTTTCACTTCAAAAAACAGCATGATACTTGAGGCAAAAGCTCAAAATGCCGAAATATTCTGATTAAATTTTTTTAATCGGATGACGTACCACTGTCTTGAGTTTTTCGGGATTACACCTTCTCGGGTCTGATAAGTAAATCTCGTGATGAAAGCGAGCATCCGTAATGTCGAGCTCATATCCATTTTTTGTGGCGTACTCGTGCATAGCTGCAATGGTAGCAGGCTCATCATCATAGGGACCGATATGCATACACTGAACACAAATACTTTCATTATATGTAAAAAACTCAACTTTGGAAAAATCCGTCTTTTTCTTTTTTGTTGCTTCTGACACTGCCCATTCAAAGTCCTCTTTTGTAACAAAGTCAGGCAGACGAATGAGCGAAATAAAGTTGAGGTTCTCTTTATGGGCGTAGTCTATACCGTCAACGCCATCCTGCCACCAAAACCCTTCCAGAGGCGGCACGACATATTCAAAATAACCATCCATCTTGTAATCCCCTTTGTAACTCATTTTTATAGTAAAAGCAATGCCATAAAGCAATCCAATCGACGCCTTATATTCACCATCTTCGTCATTAGGATTGCCCTTTCCACGAACTGCAATGTAATTCATAGACGGCACTTCTACAATACTCGGTTTTTGGGGTGGCATATAAAATTCTTTGTATTCTTTCTTATAATCAAATGGCATCGTCATTCTCCTTTCAAATGTAAAACTTATTATAGCACAAAGATGTAAAAAGACAGGTAGCTATAGCAAATTATTATTCATTGGCATTGCCGGTTCCGTTTTTTTCGTTTCCGCATATAATGATAGTAACCCTTTCTAATCCGGTGTATACGCATGAAACGACTGATTGGATTTATTCTCTTTTGGATTGGCATTGGTATGTGCATCATGCTGTTTATGCGCCACAGCCTGTTAGCCATACTGATTATTATCGCCTGCCTTGTTCTCGGATACAACTTGTTTACTTCGTGTGACTGATTCCGCAAAATTCTACACGCAAAAAAGCGCGCGGTCTTTTATATAAAAAAAAGAAGATGTCTGCACGGCGATTCACTGTCACCGATACGACAACTCCTTTTACTTTGCACAATCTAAATACGACTACGCTCTTTCTACTTTTCCGGAACGAAGGCATGAAGTACATACATACATTTTCTTTGTACCGCCATTCACTTTCACCCGAACGGATTTCAAATTTGATTTCCAAATCTTATTGCTTCTTCTATGAGAGTGGCTGACAGCGTTACCAAAGTGTACGCCTTTTCCACATACTGCACATTTTGCCATGAAAAGCACCTCCTTCTGCTCTAACTTCGCATGTCCCTTTTATATCAATAAACTATATATCTTACACACGACAACACGAATATTCTAGCAAAATTCTACTCATTTTGCAAGTATAATTTTCTACTTTTTGCAAATAATTTCTAAAATAGCCAAATAATGCTTATTCTTCCGTCTCTGCGGCGCTTTCACTTCCTTTGTCTTTTTTCTTAGAAAACTTATCTACAAAATCCGGAACCATGTCGAGTATCTTCGTAATACCATCCTGATTCTTTACATTGACGAGCTTAGAAGTGCCATCTTTGATTACAAGAACAGCGCTTGGCTGGATTTTACCGCCCATACCGCCGCCGCCATTATTCTTCTTTTCGTTCTGATTGGCAAACGCCCCCGCTGCCACGCCAAAACTTACATCTACCAGAGGAAGTACAATCGTTCCATCGTCAAAACGAACTGCGTCGCCTACTACCGTCTTCGTCGTAATAAATGCGTCCATTCCTTTAAATAATGATTCTACCGTACTGCTAAAACTATTTTCTGCCATGTCATGCAGCCTCCTTTTTTACTTTATTAATCTGTTTCCACAACGCTTTCAATTCTCTATCCTTATAGAGACGATGAAGAAGTCGCAAAAAATATATCATCCGTATTCTTCCCTTTATAAATCCGTCTGCCTCAAAATGCTTTTCCTCAAAATCTGGAACAATCTGCACTCCATCCTGATATGCGGCCGGAAACAAGCTAATCCCCCCTAAAAGCATTCCGGTCGTACAGGGGTCGCCGGTTCCCACAATGATTCTTCCTCTTACTCTCGTCGGCGATAAATACTGAAGCAGTAATAGTATCTCCCGCAACAGTTTCTTTATCACACGGCGGTTTTTGCTTTCCTTTACCAAACCAATTATACTAGATACTTTTGCAAATGAAAAGGATTTTTTCGATTTATCCCGTTTTAATCCCGCCGTTTTCTTACGCCGCTTTTTCTGTGGCTTTTTCTCCTTATCAGGCGGCTCGCTTCGATGGCTGCTATCGCCCAAATCTGGCTTTGTGCCTTTCTTTTCCCTCGTCTTTTTTTCCCCTCCTGCCAAACATTTGATAGGGATACCAAACAACGTCAGCAAAACCCTGTCCGAATGCGCGCCCTTGCGGACGGCGACAACGGAAAGCCAGCGAAAACAATAAGAATATGTCAGCTTGTCCTGACTGTTTACCCTCACATAGTAACGAAGCGGAACAAAAATAACAAGAGCGCTGAAAAATAAAAGCAATGCCAGAATGCCCCCGAAAATAAATCCTATCCATTTTAGAATTGTCAAAACAATCCACATCTGCTTTCAACTTCCTTACTCTATTTTCCCCGAAAATTTTTCTTTTACAAAATATTGATACGGACGAACCGAAGAATCCAGACGCCACATATCCAGAACCATTTGCTGCAAAAGCTCGCCTGCCTCTTTCTGATTCGCCGCAAGGCCGACAACATATAAGTCCAGATAAGCGTACCGCCGGAAAAACAACTGCCTCGTCTCCATCATTTCAAATAAATTCTTTTCATTTAACGCTAATGTAATTGCGACATAACTTTTTTTCCACAGACGGCGCGCCGTCACTCTCTTTTTACACTTTTTCGGATGTTTGGCGACTTTCTCATCCATATATAAATCCGAATACCAGTAAATCATGTCAACTCCATTCCTTCTCTTCCTGCATCAATTCCTGCAAAAGCAACATAACAACAGCTTTTTCCGCCCTGTCCTGACAGCCAAATAAATTTACGCGAATATACTCTTCCAACTCCTGCATATTGCTAAATATAATTGGCATCTTCTCCAACAACTGCCCGACTACTGCCCGTTTTACCGGACGAGAGAGCTGACTTAACTGCAGCGAAAGCTCTTGTAGTAATCGCTCGGTACACTGCCTCACATAATCAGAATCTGCTGTCTCTTTTCCGGCAACATGCTCTAAATCAATAAACAAACTGTCGGAAAACAAGTTGACAACCTTCATAATATCATCCATAAATCTCGTTAGTGATAACTCACCCAGCTCCTCTTTATAGCAATCCCTGATTTCATACAAAGCAGGCTCCAAATAATCAAATGTACCCACACATTTTTCAATCCGCCCTTCCAATGGAATTAGCATTTCCGGACGGTATTCACGCATGGCAAGACATTTCCAGATAGAACGCCCTTCTCTAACAAGCTCACTATCTGTTTCCACATAAGGAAAAAGCAGGCTCATGGCATAAATTCCATTTACTACTTTCTGGAGGCTGTAATAGAAATCCGTAAGTCCATAAACTGCTTCTGCTGCCCGTTCGAGCACTTCCACAATCTCTTTGTATTCCTCTTCTGTCAGTCCGGCATAATCCGCCTCCTGCAGACGTTTTATGTCAGCCTCGACAGCCGCATACTCTCCGGCATATTTCTCCGGTTTATATAGCATTGCCGAAGTGCGGAGCATGTAAACAAACTCATCCAGAGAAGCACAGTCCGAATCCTGATACAGTGTAAGCGCTTCCCCTATTTTCTCAAACAGCTTATGTTTTGTCATATGTACGGGGATCTGACCGATAAGACGACGGACTCTGTCCTGCATAACGCTCTGGTCTTTACTCTCCGTCAAAAATTCTTTCACCTGCAATAAAAACTGCTCTTCCTCGAATCCATAAAGTATGTCCGTAAGTTTTTCTTCCGGCAGAAATTTTAATTCCATCCGGTTCAGGACATATTCATAACAAATCAGACTGTCGGCATAGGAAGTCAAAAGGTTCATCTTATCCGTAATTTCCTGACGCAGTTTCTTCATCGCACCAGCGACCTGTCCGTAAACACAATCTTCTTTTGCCAGTTCCCCCAGTGCAAGCAGAACCGGCGCGATAACGTTTTCTTCTTTCTGCGCCCGCTCTGCCTGTTCTTCCACAATCTGCTCCATGAAAGTATAGGCTCCGAAAGTTAAATCTAACACTCCATATTCACAATAAGTCTGTACTACCCTGTCACGGTACAATAAAAGATTTTTCTTTATATTCTTTCCCTTATGGATTTCATGAATTAACTTCTTCAAAACGCCCTCCGTTTCCATCTGCAACGACAACTTTATCAAATTGATTTAGCTTACCAGCTGCCACGTATCCATCCAGCGCAAACCATCTCTCGCAAATCCTTCCAATATCGGCTGTCCAGACAATACCGGATAGAACAGCAGGAACAAAAGGAACGCCAGCGCCAGATAAATAAAGCACCATTTCAGCCATTTTTTATTATACTCTGCAACTTTAACAAGACTGTACACCACCATCATGGCAATAAACGGTACACTCGGGAAATAATGGTACGCGAATGTACAGCGTGGTACTAACAGCCACGGTAAATACTGTACGGCAAAGGCAAATATCATAAAGACTACGATTCGCTCTCCCCGGCTGAACAACTGTACACATAAGAAGACGAACCCGACAGCGCCGAGGAAAATAAACGGTATTCCATACCAGCCCCACTGACTAAATACTTCTGAGTCCGCTATACCCGCATACTTCGTCTGCCGCAGGAAGAGTGAATACAACGCCATAAACATCGTGAACAGACATACTACCCATTGAGCCCATTGCGCCTGCAAACTTCCCAGCTTCTGGTTCAACCGCCGCTTCACAGTCAAAGGACAGGTAATGAACAGTAACGCAGGTATACCCGCCCACCATACGAGCGGATTTCCAAAGGCGCTGATACCCTCTTTCAAGCCGTTACTCATCGTCTGGCTATGGTAATACATAGGGCGAATCATCACCGGCCACTCAAACCACGTAGAAGAAAACGGATGCGTGGACGTCAAATCGTGATGGTACATATACATTGCCCTTTGGTTATTAACCATCTTTCCGACCAATTCCCAAAACGGATTGCCGCTGTTATCGCGCAACACCTGTACCAGACCAGCCACCGGCGTCTCATCCCAGTCCGTACCAAGAAAACGCTGGGCGTTACCGTCGCCGCCGACAGACGCATTATCCGAAAACGGTATATACGAGCACAAATAGATTGCTCCCGCAATAACAACAAAAAACAAAATGCAGAACAAAACCGTCAGGATAAGTTTGCGTGGAAATACTTCTATAATATGCTGGTGAGAAATTCCCTCCGTCTCTCCCGTCGGATTCTTTCTCGCCAAATAATATTCATAGGCTCTCCATCCGATAATGCCAAAGAAGAACAGTCCCAAACCGGCAGAGGCATATACCGCCGTCCATTTGGACGCGCACCCAAGTCCCATCATCAGTGCACTCAGTCCGAGAGGAATAAAGGTTTTCCACAATTTTGTATCATAAAAACTTGTCTGGCTGTACCAGTACATGAAGAAGAACATCGCGATGATAAAAAATGTTCCGTACACATCAATCGTTGAGATTCTTGTCTGCGTAAAATGCATAAAATCAAAAGCAAACAGGAATGTCAGCGCTCCGGCCGCCCACGTCTTCGCCCCAAACAATCTTCTGGCGAACAGATACATAAACGGCAGCATACCAATACCAAACAGCACGCCAATAATACGCCAGCCAAACGGATTCATGCCGAATACACGGACTCCAAGACTGATAAACACTTTTCCGAGCGGCGGATGCGTCCACTCATAATTACTAATGCCGTGAATCATTTCATAAGCTGTTCTCGCGTGATATATTTCATCGAAATAAGTACCACTGCGGAACGTGATGGTTTTATAATATCCCTCCTGCTCGTCAAACAGATTGTCACCGCCCTCATAATCCAGAATTTCCAGCGTGTGATTGTTTCCATCTGTCACAACAAGTTCGTTTAAGGAAATACCGTCTTGCAATGTAGTCAGGCGGATATAGCGATATGCTTGTGAGGAAAAACTATACGCCCCCGCATTGTTCTCCGGAACATTTGTCTGACGTAATACGCTCCAACCGTCTGCCTCTCCGGTCGCTAATTCACCCATCGCAATATACTGGATTTCTTCATCGCTCTGTTTGGCAACTTCTATTTTAAATTTCTGGTTTTTCTTCGTCTTGGAAAATCCGCGCAGCTGGCTGAAATAAGTGTCTCTTCCTAAATCAATCGTAACGGCGGTTCCTTTGTCCGGCGCTTTCCATTCCGTTTCCGGCGCATCTTCCTGCGGCTTCATCAAAAAGCGTCAGATATTCGTTCTTATTCACAGGCTCAATCACATTGCCGTCTTTATCCGTCACTACCAGCTCTTTAAGCATACTCGTCTCGTTGTCGAGGTTGTCCGCCGCAGTCAACCGGATATAGCGGTAATCGCTATTCCAGTTATACCAGTCGCCACCTTCTTTTTCCGTCTCCGCCTCCCATGTCTTGAAGCGGTCCCAGCAAAATACACTTGTGGCGCGAACCATTCCCTTATTTTCATAGTTTTGTCCGTTTTGAGAAACTTCTAACGTAAAGATACGGTTTTCCTTTACTCCCAAAAAGGTGTAAATCATGCCGATATCGCGGTTTTCACCCAAATCAAGCGTAATCGTTTTGTTTTCTTTCGTTGCCACCCATTCTGTCTCTGGTGCGCCCATATCGCCTAAATCATAAAAGGCGAACGCACTATATACTACGATAATGCCAATCAGCACTGTCCAGTCCCATTTGCTAAAACGCGGCATTTTCTTCGTGGAACGTATGTGAAGCACGTAGTCCGTCCACTTTTTCTTTTCTTTCTGTTCTTGATTTTTCTGGATATAATTTGGCATACCCCGCTTAACCCGGCCTTTTCTCTCCTGCAAATCCTCCAACGTCGATTTTGAGAAAATAGCTACAAACAGATAGGCAAAAACAAGCAGGGACAGAAGCGACGTCACACCAACCAGACCACCGTTCGGCCCCGTATTTCCGTCCTCTTCAATATATGCCCACAACACATGTCCTACATTGAGAAAATGTACAACCGAAAAAGCCACATAGGTAAAGAATAATTCCTTTGTCGGCTTAACGAGAAATGCTGCCAGAAGCAGTACGATAATCGGGAACAAATATCTCTCATGCATGCGCACGGAAAACATAAACATATTTGCGATTATCACTGCCATACTCAGAAAATAACGCGATTTATCCTCTCTTAACTTATAGAAAATATAACCGCTCAAGGCAACGGAAACAAAGATTGCCAGCATTCCCCACGTACTTGCACGAAGTCCAAAAAACATATTCGTCTGCGGCTGCCAGTTTTCTCCCATCAGCGCCCAGAAGTTGTAGGCGTTTATCGTACAATAAGGATACGAACCGAGTGTATTGATATACTGGGAAAATACTTTGTCAATACCAAACGGCAGCGTAAAGATGACCATAGCGGCAATCGCACTCAGACCGCCAACTAAATCCCTTATCACTTTTTCCTTATTCAAATCTTTCAGAAATACCTGCTCAATAATTGTCCAAATGAGAATCGGCGCAAATATTAACATCTGCCACGAAAGCAAAATAAGCAGGTATCCTCTTCTCTTCCATACACAGGTATCCTACCAGAAGAACAAAGAAAGTAAACGCGCCGTCTACCTGCCCCCATGCCGATGAGTCTAAGACAATAATCGGATTCAGCACATAAGTAACTGACAGTAACAGAGAAGAAGCCTCCGAGAACTTCCTTTTCGCAATTTTGTACAAAAAGATACCCGCTCCCAAATCAAAAAGTATCGGGAACAATTTTATGACAATGCGGCCCATGCCGGTTGCCACATCAAGACCAAAAGCACTGCGCAGTGCGCCGACAATCCATAATAGCGACATATATCCGGGTGGATAATCCGTAAACGCATCGGAATGATAGAACCCCCATGGCCCATCGTTAAAAATCCGGTCAGACCATCCGCTGAAACAACTCATATCGGTTCCATGCCCCTCATAGACGGCGGCGATAATCAGTTTGACGATAAATGCCGCGCCGAGTACCCACATAAGATTGTACCAGTCACATTTTTCTTTTGCATATATGCGGATACCACTCACTTCCCGATGAAGCTTATAACAGTAGAACAGGGTAAAAAAAACACACATCAACACCCCGACAATAACCAACATCTGTACACTACTTCCTAAATCTTCTAAATTCATAGTTTTTATCCTTTCTGCTTTATTTAATCGTGACGCACATGTTCATGCGTAAACAAGTGCTCGGAACAATATTCAAAATTCCCCTCGCACTTTGAACAATAACGAAAATCCAAATTCGGTGCATCCGCTTCCGTCCTGCCGCAAATGGCACAGCGATGACGAAGTTTTCGGCTGCGCCTTATACTGAAACTCTACCCGCCTCTTTCTCTGCCGGACTGCCTGACGCGGACTCGCCGCTCCTTTTGCCAGCCAAAGGAAGAGTACAAGATTTATCAGCGAAACACCAATCAGCGCCACATTATAATACACCCCATAACGCATCGCCTGTATCAAATCGTATCCGGTCAATACCAGATACAGGGCAGCCATCCATTTTGCTTTCACCGGAATGACAAAGTATACGAGAAACTGCACATTTGGAAACAGCAGGGCAAACATGAGAAACAGCGTCTGATTCAAATAGATAAAACTGACCCCCATCCCCAAATTGATGCCTGTAACATAATTAGCAAAAGAATCTCCCGACGCCATAAACAGATAGAAAACAAGCGTGACAAGTATAATCTCCAGAACGCCGCTTAAATAGAAAAGTGTAAAGCGAAACGCTCCCCACATCCTTTCTAAATTAGTTCCAATCATATAGTATACCTGCGCCCAAATCAAAAACCAGAAAAGATTGATAAACTCATTTCCCGAACTAAAGGCGGACGGACAGAGCAAAAAAGTAAACAAACGCCAAATTTGTCCGTGAAAAATGGCACAAAAATCCAGACTCAGATACCCGAAATAAACACCCGGATTCATAAAACCAAGCAGGAGCCCTACCCCATTGATGGCAATGACATACCTCATTAGGTTGGGAATCCCGAAACGTCCGAATTTACTTCTTTCCCATCGGTCGATAAAATTCATAGAAGCCTCCATTCCGAAGCGCAGCGGAGGAAGTACGAGCAAAAAGCAGCGGAGCTGTTTTTGCTCTGTACATCAATACTATTTGTGGCGCTTCGGCACAAATAGTAAAGCGAACTATGTTCGCTTTGTGAACAATAAGCTATCGAGCTTATTGTTTACACTAGCCTCCTTAACAACTCATTCTCTTTATTAAAATAAATCTTTTTTTCGAAAAAACAGGGCAACCACTCCGGAAATCAACATCGTAATCACGATGATAGTGAAAAATCCCCACGGCGAATGTCCCAAAGGAATATTATCAAAATTCATGCCAAAAAAACTGGCAATCATCGTTGGTATAGACAATACAATCGTAACCGTCGCCAAGAATTTCATGACGATATTCAGATTATTCGAAATAACGGAGGCGAACGCATCCATCATACCGCTGAGAATGCCGCTGTAAATATTCGCCATCTCAATCGCCTGTTTATTCTCGATGATAACATCCTCCAGCAAATCTTCGTCTTCCGGGTACTTACGGACTTTTTCCGTCCGCAATAATTTCTCCAAAACAACTTCATTCGAGCGCAGCGACGTCGTAAAATAGACAAGGCTCTTTTCTAACTCCAGCAATTCAATTAACTCACTGTTTTTCTGTGAAATATGAAGTTTTTCCTCTATCTGGTCGCTTTTCCTGTCAATGATTCTCAGGTAGCGCAAATACGATACGGCATTGCGGTACAGAATCTGAAAGACAAAGCGGGTCTTCTTAAACGTATAAAATTCGCGCACACGACGACTCTCAAAGGCTTTTAAAACCGGCGTCTCCTCCAAACAAACCGTCACAATATGCTCCTTTGTCATGTAGATACCGAGAGGGATAGTCACATAGCGGTCTTTCTCATCCAACGACGGAATATCAACCAAAATCATCGTATAGCCGTCTTCCAGCTCAATACGGGAGCGCTCTTCATCATCCAGAGGAGCGCGCAAATCATCAATATCAATCTTTGTCTCCTCTTCTAACCGGCATAATTCCTCTTCACTTGGACGTATCGCTGTTATCCAGCAGCCCTCTTCGATTTTATCCAGTGTCACAAAATCTTCTTCCAGTGTTTTATAAATCGAAATCATGCTTGTACTCCTTCCCTCTGAAAATTATGGCGACACCTAAAAATACAAGGCATCGCCCAGTTTCCCAAATTATATTTATTATACTGTTTCCGGTTTCCTTTGTCAAACTTTCTTTGATATATTAAGCTTAACGTCTGCCGCTGCTAAACTATAAAATTAATTTTAGATAACAATTGTTTTTCTATATCTGACATTCTTTTTACTTGCTTATATATGAAAGCAAACAGCTCTTTCTCAGGCGATGAATTATAGCGAAGCACCATCAGCAACACTTTTCTGCTTATTTTTCTCACCTCAGTCGACAATTCCATAACCCCATTATTCTCTATATAGCCATGCGCAAGCAGATATTCTATTCTCTTTTCAAATAAGACCTTATGCTCATAAATACAATAGACAGACGGATAATGTATGGCCTCCCCTATAGTAAGATTAGCAAAAAAATGAATCACCGCGTGCGAATCATAGTTATCACTCATTACCGACGAACGAGCGCGTTCACTGTATAAATTTATTTCCTCTCTCGTCTTTTCATAATCAAACTTCCACTCGTAATTGTTCTTTACTTTATATCCAATCAGTGCGATTTCCCCTTTTCCCGGACAATAGGAAACCGCTTTGTAAAACACGTCAAAAGGAATCGTATAGTGCTCCCACTTTTCATTTCTTATGTATCCCTGCATATAAAATATTTTTTCTTCGCTATCGTAACCATATACAAAACACCCGTGTTCATATACCGCACTTTCCTTTTCCTGATACAAATGGTTTACTGCCACAGTTTCATCCCATAAGGCAAAACAATATTCATTATGCTCAAGCATTCTCATAACCTGACGGCATATAATTTCTTCCGTGCAATACACATAAGGGTATTCTATAAAAGATTTTATAAATACACCCTCGTTCGCAGCAAAATCATAGTAATCGTAATCTGCATATTTTATCTGCCTATCAAAAGAAGTATATTCCAAATGAATATACTTGTCATAAACCCATCCGGAATCAAACGCCAAATCGTTGATTATGCTAAAACAAAAGGCGTCTCCCAAATATGAGCGGATAGATGGCTGTAGATTTTTTAATATTTTTTTCATCCGTCAACACCTCTTACTGCATTTTTCTAATCTTCCCAAAAGTTTGTTATATACCTTTATCATCTGCCCCAGATGTTCTGCGTCACCATATCCCCTATCTGTTTCAAAGAGCCGTCTCTCTTCATCCCTGATAACAAAAGAAGACGTAAAAAGTTGTTTTTTATCAAATAGGGAAATGACATCCTGAAAGACCGTGAACCACTCCCGCATAACCTTAGATGAAGCGCTAATCCCCTTGTTGTCTGACAGACAACGCTTCCTATTAATAATGAATATCTTACTTCCGTGCATTCTTTTTTGCAGCATACTTAAATGAAGCTCTTTCTTTTGTTTTACCGGACTATATATATCAAAACGCACCATTCCTCCAGACAATCCGCAAACCATATATCTCTTTCCATAATCTTCATAGGACAAACAACTTTCCTGCATTTCTCCGCTTAATGACCATGACCGGAAAGTTACTTTCCGGTCATGGAATGAAATGTTGAGAATCAGGTTAATCCTATCACTCTCCAGAGCTTCATCAACAAAATGGACAATATAATCTTTTTGCTGCAAATAATACTGTATTTCCTCAAAGACATCGCCAAGCTCTTCCATGGAAATATCCGGATATTCCAAATATCTCTTTACAACGAGGCCATATTCCCACATCTCTCTCAGAGATATAAATTGTAATACCTTTTTAGGGGCAGAATATGTAACAGTTGAAAAAAAGTTTAAAAGCCATACATCATCAACCCTTTCATCTCTGCAAATCTGTTCCAGCATGGAAGCCTCTGGCGATGAATTAATATAATTACATGTTGTCATCCTGCAAATCTCACTTTCCTTAAACGCTATTCATTTAAAAGTACAGAAAACCTTATCCTGCTACAATCTCTACATTTCAATATATTTAACATCTAGAGCCGGATCAATTTTCCCTTTCCATTCTTTCATATAACTATTTTTACAGTTTTTCGGTACATATATCGTACACTTGTAAATATACATTACATAAAGTGAATCTAGCAGTTTAGGTGGTTTCTGGCAACGGATGACACAGATGAATTCATCCACATAATATGTTGTTTTTAATAAAGTATGAATCTCCTTAACACCGGCCGGAATTATAATTTTTTTTAGCCTAGTGTCCCGGCCTAACATTCCGGCTGTAGCATTATTTATGCGGGTAACTTTTTCAGGAACCTTTAATACTCCGTTATTGATATATCCCAACACCAGTCTTCCAGATACTTTACTATACACAGAGCCATATTGAACCGCATATCTCTTATTCCCTTTTGCAATCTTTATCGCAACCGGTTTATCCGTTGAAAATGCATATTTTGCTATTTTATTTACTGATTTGGGAATGACAATAGTAGGGCAGCCATTGTAATCTCCTTTACCCGCCTGCTGCGTATGCCAGTCCGTAGTGTCAATTGTCTTTACCGTTTCCGGAATCAGCATTTTCTTCTTCTTTTGCACGAAACCGTACACTACCGTTCCATCTCTCGAGAGCAGACAACCGTTTTTTACTTTAAACTTCTTATTTTGAGAAGATACAGTTATTTTTTTCCACTTGATTTTCGTAAATTGTGCTATAACATACTTTTTCACTTTTTTCGGAATATTAATGGTTTTTCCATCCCCTATAAAATCAAAGCAAAAAAAACCCAGTGTCTCTACCGTCGAAGGAATTTTGATTGTTTTTATCTTTTTAACCATATTTATCCTATGTTGCGGAACAAGGCGACTGCCATCACCCTCCGGATCGGGTCTAATGCCAAAAATATTGTAATCACTATCAGAACCATAACCATCAAAATCCTCATCAAAGCCAAGTTTTATCACCTTTTTTCCCTTAATCTGGGAAGGAATTTTCAGTGTGCCAATGCCTTTCTTGGAGAGCGGTTTTATATTTGTAAT
>CAJTLS010000038.1:0-4013 GCA_910577295.1 uncultured Eubacterium sp. | reverse complement strand
ATTGTTAGAAAAAAAACTAACCCTATAAAAATTATTTTTTTCATGATTACCTCCTGAAAACGATATAGTAATAATTGATTATTTAGAGCCATAGGAATACGAATAAGTATAAGTATAATTAGCCATGCTTGTATCTGTATAACGCATATAGTCTTGATAACTGATGAGCTCATATCCTATTGTATGATTCCCTGGCATAGTTAAATCCGAAGCAACTAAATGTTGTCTTGGTTTTGCGGCATACTTATTCATTATTTTTCTTGCAACAGCAGTCGCATCCTGATATCTTGTTCCAATGTAGGTTTTATCATCGGCATCCGTATAACCACCGGTATGTTTAATACGTTTACCTTTAATTTGCGCACTATGTGCGTATGTATCCGTAGCCGAATGTAGCGCCATTCCCCACAAAACCGCCCTTTTAAAACCTTTTGAATTTGTCTGTTTCTGAGCGCTGGCATTATTTTTGTTATTCTTCTTTATATAGTAAAGAATATATTTCCACCCTTTTTCGGAAGCAGCATATAAAGTCCTTACAGATTCTATCATAGAATTTGCACCGGTATAATTAAACGAATTACTTGCTGCTGCATAGCTTCCGCCTGCATCAATTGTATCGCCCATACGCGTCGCATAAATGACCGCCTTAATATAATTCGTCGCAAAATAGCCGTGCCACCATGGATTTACTTCCATTCCCGCAAATACCCTATCTTTACCCATTCCCATATTATAGTTATATTGGGTTCCGCCATAGGTAAATATCTTGTTTCCAGAAAGGTCCGGAAACCTTGCGCCGGCCCTTACACAAAACTTACTGCTGTCCCCTACCAACTGCTCGTGTGAGGACTGTGACCAGGAGCCTTCTATACATCCGGTATCTTCAAAAGTTGTAACCCCACTCCTGTTTTCCGCGATCAGCTGCTTTGTTTTCCTGCTGTTATCTTTATATTTTCTTTTATATTCATCATAATGACTGAGTGCATAGTCGGCGTCGACAAGACCATTGCCATATTCGTCCGTCCTGCCATATAAGTTTGCGCTTTCATCCAGCAGTCCTCTCACAAAATCGGCCGATACTTTCGTATCTTTCTGCCATATGAGCGCTGCGACTGCCGCAACCTGCGGTGCGGCAAGGCTGGTACCCGATGTCACTTCCTCCGTGCCGACAAATCCGGTTGTCCGGACTAATTCTCCCGGAGCTACGAGTTCGACTTCCTCGCCCTTTGCACTATAGTCTTCCACCAGACCGTCCTTATTGACAGCACCTACGGCTACTACATCCTCATATGCGGCAGGATACTGTACTCCTCCGTCTCCGGTATTTCCGGCAGCCGCAATAATGAGAATCCCCGCTTCTTTTGCCGCTTGAACCGCCTCTCTCAATGTTTCCGAATCGGTATTGAGACCAAAACTCATATTGATTATATTTACCTTTTTCTCTATCGCCATGTAGATTGCTTCCACAACGCGGCTGACAGGCGCTTGGTTGGCGTCGTCCAAAACCCGATAGGAATAAATGTCAACATTACTGTTTATTCCGGTAACTCCGATATCATCATCCTCTGCCGCAAGCAAGCTGGCAACAGATGTACCGTGGCCCGTACCATCCATAAAAATTTGTGTCATCTCTTCCTCATTGGGAACAAGGCTTATCTGATAGGCAAGGTTTATGTCATTCCCCCAGTCAATTCCCGAATCCAAAACGGCAACTTTAATCCGCTGCACCGGCTTCCCCTCTTTTTTGTTTGCCCTTTTATCCGCCTTTATCATCCTCACATTCCACTCGGCAGATGACTTATTTTTCTTTTGTCTGTTTTTTTGCATTTTATGCTGTTTCTTCTCTTTTATGTAAGTTTTTCCCCCTGCAGGCGAGGCCGCGCTTGCCTCGACAATCGCATCCTCTTCTACATACACCACATTTTCGTCTTTTTCCAAAATAGCAGTTTCTAAACCCGATAACTCTACGGACGCCAATTGATTCTCTTCGAGCATATCTTTCTTATTTTCATTGATTTCATCACTTAACGAATAGTTATCCCTGATTTCTAAAAGACTCTTTTCCGAGCGGGTTTTAACGATATAATCCTTTGTCTTCCCCCCGTTTCCTGTTTGCTCTTTTTTCGTTCCACCGTCAGCGCCCTGCGCTTCCCCATCTTCTGACAACATACCTTCTGTTCCGTTAGCGGCCGCTCTGACATCTCCTCCATTCAGGCAATAGTACCCAAACATTGCCACAATCACTAAAACTGCACAACCCCTTTTTAACATCTCTCCTTTTTTCATAGAATCCTCCTCTCTTTCACTTTTGAAACAAACCAAGCAAGTTTTCCTGTTTTCTCACTTGGATATAAATAATCAACAAAGTAAAATGTAAATTTACTTTTCCGTTGATATTTTTCATAAAATGTGACAAACATCGTCTGTATTTCCAAGTCATCTTCCTCTTCGTTTATTACGATATATACCTCAAACTCCTCATAATCTGTCTGAATAATCTGATATTGCAAAATTGCCTGCTGCAGCGACAAATTAATTTTATCAACAATATTACAGAACAAATCACTGTGGCTCACCGTTCCGTCTGCATGATAAATCCAGTCATTCTGCCTTACTTTCTGCAAGTCAATCACCGGTTCCCTGCTACCACACGGGCAACTATGCTCATATATCACTTTGCCTTTATCCCCGATTTTATAGCGAATGAAGGGCATTACTTTATTCTGTAAGGAAGTAATACACAAATCATCTTCTCCTACCGTTTCCACAAAGACATTTTCCGACATTACATGCAAACCACCATAAGGACATTCACAGGCAATGGAATTTACCTCATAGCAGCCATATTGGCTGGCGACCTCACATCCGAAAAATTCTCTCACGGATTTTCTGGCACTCTCCGTTATGCTCTCGCCGGTCAGTTCTATGTATGCTAAATCCGGTAACGGCGGCAGGCCGTGTTTCTTTGCCATCGTTGTCAACAGAATGAGCATTGACGGCTGCACAATTAACCAGCGGGGATTAAATTCCAGCATATGGTTATATATGGCAATTACCCTGTCCTCACATAAATCCGTCTTGCCAAATCCCAGTCCGTAGTCTGACTCTTCTATTTGTAATTCTTTGCCGTCAACAATTTTCGTTGTAAAAAAATAACATCTTCTGTCATCAGGAGATATGTTATAGTAGCGTTTTCTTTTATTCCACAAAGGAACTAACGACTTCATAATATGACTCTTCTTCCAAAACACTTCAAAACATTCTCCCGTTGAACCGGATGTTAAAACACGTTCTAATTTATTGGCAAATAAATCACCCATATATTGGGGCGCAAAAACAGAATCCATATGGATAAGCATTGTCTTCTTATCTATCACAGGATAATCCTCCCATGAATCCCCCTTTTTATGTAAATCCACGTAAAAGGGCACATTTTCATATGCATACTTCGCAATCTCGTCTCTTTTCATTCCACTCCCCCTATCTCGCATTGTAAAAAAGCCACTAAAGACTCAACCGTTTCCATTTCATCCAGTAATTCCGGATGTTCGGTCAGTTTAAAATCCCACCTTTCTTCCATCTGATTTACTAAATCCAAAATAATAAGCGAATCCATATCCAAATCTTCGAACAGGTTTGTCTTTTCATTTATCCTGCTCTTATCCACTTTAGCAATTGTGGCTATCATAGTAACTACTTCCTCATAAATACTTATCATTTGTTCCCCCCACTCTTATTTTCCCATTATAGGTTCTCTCAAACTGTTTCACTACTCGAAATAAAAAATCCGATTTTGAAAGATGCAGCTGCAAGTATAATTTCTCTTCCAGTTGTTTCACTTTTTCTTTATGTTTGTTTTCACATGTAATAATGAAAACCGACTCTTCATATCTTACAACTGCTTGTATACCATATTGTTCCTCTATCATCACCGCTATGTCCGATAAGCAGATTCTCCACTCAATTGAAAATTTAATTTCTACCCCTGAGTCCTCTCCCTGTAGAACTTATCC
>CAJTLS010000037.1 GCA_910577295.1 uncultured Eubacterium sp. | reverse complement strand
CCATCCGGATACAAACCATGTTTCTGGATGGAACTATTGTTTTTGTATGAAAGTTACAAATAAACCACCTGGATGGGAATAAAAGTGGAAGAACTGAAAAAGCAGAACGGAATCTGGCGAAAAAGGTGAGGATGAACAGAGTTTTGCGTAAGAAAGGAGTTTGAAACCTATGAGAAGATTGGGGAAAATATTGTTTGGAGTAATAACCGCTGCTATGATAAGTGGAACTGTTTTGTCCTCCAATAGCAGTATATGCCAAGCGGCAGGCGAGAACCTCACCGTTGGCGAGAACCTCACCGTTGGTGAGGTGTATAACACGGCAGTGGAAGCCGCTTACGGCGACACCTTCCGCAGCGTCTATGAAAACTATCTGGCCGGCTCCCCTCTGGAAGCAGAGGAAATCGATGGCGTGGACACTGCTACCGGCCACCTGATGCTTTCCCGCAATGACCTGTCACTGGACGGGACAGGCGGCATGGATTTTGAACTCAGCCGTTACTATGGCAGCAACGAAGCCAATCTCGGCCACGCCACCGTGGAATATACAAACAAACTCGAAGTCGATACTGTCTGGGTCAACTACACGGCAGCCGACGGCAAACAGCGGCGAATTATCGTCAATGCCGCCCTCAAAAAATGGGAGTGGAGAGGTAAATTTGATTCAAAAGAGGAAAATCTTCGATATACTAAAGCAATAAACAAATCGGCAGAGTATCTTAAGAAGCTTTTTAACTAAAGTTCTGTGTGTTTTGTTACTGCTATTATGGAGGGAGGGGATTATGATGAGAAGAAAATATGCGGTATGTCTTATTCTATTTACACTATTAGCTGTTGCCACAGGGGGATGTGAGCAGAAAAAAACAATATGTCCCAACAGAATCACACAGAGAGAACGACTCAAACAGAGAAACCGGCTGAGACAGAGAATCCAGTTAATTTTGCATCTCCAACAATGAGTGAGAAAAGAATAAAAGGCGTTACTGTGATTGACGAAACAGGAAAGAATTGTAAATTGAGGCTGGGCGACTTGGATGAGGCGGATGCAGGAATTGGCGTTTGTGCATCTGATTTTATTTCAGCTTCCCAAATTTCTGATGGACACTATTACTATTTACATGTAGGCGGGGGAGGTAAATATACAATATATCAGGACAAAAGAGTTGTAGTAGGACATTTTTTTATAAAAGAGGGAACAGTAGTAGGATTTGCAAAAGCCGGTGAGGATTTTTTTGCTAATATTATGCATGTGGAGGAACATCCGGTGACTTTTGATGTTGAAAATATTACATTTGATATTGTCCGGATTAATCTGGAGACGGAAAGCATCGAAGTATTGCTGGAGAATTGTGCTGAGTTCGGTAATGTAGGTGACGAAAGAATCGATGTCGATGATATCATGTTTTATAAGGGAAGCATGTACTATGATTCCAGAGAAGACGTGCAATGGGAAGCGGGAGGAGAATACGAACCGGGAGCTTTTCTGATAAGCCGAAATTTGGATGACATAGAGCAGCAAAATAAAATGACCTGTACAGAACGGATGAATGAAGCGAAACCGTACCTGACATTTGTAGACGGGAAAATATTGTATGGAAAGCAAAAGGGGAAAGAAGTATCTTTGTATATGTTTGATTTGGAGACCCGAGAGCAGACAGACCTGATACGATACAAGAGAAAAAAAGCATATGTGCGATATTCAACTTATTCGTATGATAGTGTTCTCTTGTCGGTGGATAACGACTATATCTATTGTCAGGACATGGCAATTCCACGTAAGGGTGGGAAAATGCAGCCGCTGTTGAAAAATGCACTGAGGAATTTGTATGGTGGTGAGATTATATTTTCCAGCAATAAAAAGTATATCTTTTATTTGGATAAAAAATATAAATTACACCGAATAGATAAAAAGACCGGGAAGGATATTCGTATCGGAGATAAGAAGTTGATGTCAGTCCAGTGTATGGAGGATCGGATATATGTAAAAGAGTTACGACATGGTTACTGGGATGAACAAACGGAGAAACGTCCAGATGTTCTGTATTGTATGAGTTTAGATGGAACGGTTAAATGGAAGCATACACTGAAAAGGCAAAAAGAGACAGAGATGGATTGGGATTAAGTTTGTTTTTTCTGTTTATGCGAAAACGAAAAGATATCTTAATAAAATTGCAAAAACTCTCTATTCATGGTATTCTGTTATGAACAGAGAGTTTTTTGATGGGAAAGTGAGGATGAAACGGTGAATTTTCGTGAGTTTTTAAGACAGGGATTTGTATTATTAGATGGCGCTACCGGTTCGAATCTTCAGGAAGCAGGGATGAAGAGCGGAGAATGTCCGGAGCAGTGGATTGTAAATCATCCGGATATTTTTGTGGAATTACAGAAACGATATATAGAGGCAGGGTCGGATGTATTGTACACGCCGACATTTACCAGTACGACGATTAAACTGGCGGAGTACGGTTTAGACGGACAGCAGGAAGAGCTGATCGGACAGCTTGTCGGTCTGACAAAAAGAGCAATTGCGGAGAGTGGCGTGGAGCGCAGGATTTATATGCTGGGCGATATATCAATGACCGGCGTGCAGTTAGAACCAGTGGGAACGCTTCCATTCGAAGAACTTGTCGATGTGTACAAGCAACAGGTTTCTTTCCTCGAAAAAGAGGGAGTCGATGGCTTTGCTATTGAGACAATGATGAGTTTGCAGGAGTGTCGTGCGGCGCTGTTGGCGGTCAAGGAGAGTTGTGATTTGCCGTCAATCGTGACGCTTACCTATCAGGAGGATGGCAGAACGTTATACGGAACCAATCCGGAGACTGCAATGGTTGTCCTGCAGGCGATGGGAGCGGATGCGGTTGGTATCAACTGCTCAACCGGACCGGACGCCATGATAGATGCTGTAAAGCAGATGAAAAAATATGCGTCAATTCCGATTGTTGTAAAACCAAACGCGGGATTGCCGGTTTTAGTAGATGGAGAGACTAAGTACGGGATGGCAGCCGGAGAATTTGCCAAAAATATGCTGCCTTTAATAGAAGCGGGTGCTACGGTACTGGGCGGGTGCTGCGGTACGACGCCGGAGCACATCCATGCCTTGAAGCAGGTGGTGGACAAGCAGACATTTTCACCATATGGGAAAAAAGAAATCCGTGCGCTGACGACGGAGAGAAACGTGACGCCGCTTCCTCTCGACGGCCGTTTCCTTGTGATTGGCGAACGCATTAATCCGACGGGGAAAAAGCTGCTGCAGGAAGAGCTGCGGCAGGGCTCGCTTGACATGGCGCTCGATATGGCGGAAGAGCAGGTTGACAAGGGAGCCTGCATTCTCGATGTCAATATGGGAATGAATGGCATTGATGAAAAAGAGATGATGCTGCGGGCGGTGAAAGAACTGACGATGACGGTAGATGTGCCGTTGAGTATTGATTCCAGTTACGTGGATGTTGTCGAGGCGGCGCTGCGGATTTATCCGGGACGAGCGCTGATTAATTCGATTTCACTGGAAAAAGAGAAGTTCGAGACATTGATTCCGCTTGCCAAAAAGTATGGAGCCATGTTTATTCTCCTGCCTCTGTCAGAGAAAGGACTGCCGCAAAATGAGGAAGAGAAGCGGGAGATTATCCATACGATTATCGAGGAGGCAAAAAAACAGGGATTGACCGAATCCGATATTATCGTCGATGGTCTGGTAACAACGATAGGGGCGAATAAAAATGCCGCATGGGAAGTATTTGACACCATTCGTTATTGTAAAGATGATTTGGGCGTTGCGACCGTCTGCGGTCTGTCCAATATTTCCTTTGGTTTACCGGAGAGAGTATTTGTCAATACAGCGTTTTTGACGCTGGCGATTCGGGAGGGCTTGACGATGGCGATTGCCAATCCATCGCAGATGTTGTTGATGAATGCTGCTTTGGCCGCTGATTTACTGTTAAATAAGGATGAAGCGGATATCCGTTATATTGAAGGGGTGTCACAGACAACGGTAACGACAGCAAAAAAAGAGACGAAAAAAGAAGAGATTGCCGGTTCGCCACTCTATATGGCAGTCGTAAAAGGAAAGAGCAGTCACGTGCCGGAACTGCTGCAAAAGGAGCTGGAGCGGGGAGTTAAACCGACAGAAATCGTTGATGAGCAACTGATACCAGCCATTCATTACGTCGGTAAATTATTTGAGCAGAAGACGTATTTTCTTCCACAGCTTATCGGCAGCGCCGAGGCGATGGAAAAAGCAATTACCCGTCTGGAGCCATTGCTGGCAAAAGAAAGAGGAAATAAAAAATTGGCAACTATTGTGATGGCGACAGTAAAAGGAGATATCCATGACATAGGAAAGAATCTGGTCGTTTTAATGTTAAAAAATTATGGATATGAAGTGATTGATTTAGGAAAAGATGTAGATGCTCAGCAAATTATTGATGCGGCAGTGGGGCACGATGCATCCGTTATTGGGCTTTCCGCCCTTATGACGACGACAATGATGGAGATGAAGACGGTAGTAGAGCAGGCGAGGGCTCAGGGGATAAAGGCAAAAATAATTATTGGCGGAGCTGTTGTCACAGAGAATTTTGCGAAAGAAATCGGAGCAGACGGCTATTCGGAAGATGCGCAGGACGCTGTGCGGCTGGTAAACAAATTATTACAGGAGAGATAGCGCAAAGGAGAGGAAAAGGTATGGTAGATGTAATCATTCCGGTGTACCGTCCGGACGAAAAGCTGGAGCGGCTTATTGAAAGACTAAAAGAACAGACCGTACAGCCCGCTCATATTTTCTTTATGCAGACATTGACGGGCACAGAAGAAGATGTGAAAGTACGGAATCTTTTGCAGACGCTGGAAAATGCTGTTATTACGCCTGTTGAGAAGAAAGACTTTGACCATGGGGGAACAAGAAATCAGGGAGCCGCATTGTCGCAGGCTGAATTTATGCTCTTTATGACACAGGATGCTGTTCCCGTAGATGAATTTCTCATAGAGAAAATGCTGGGTGCGCTGGAAGAAGAGGCGGTTGCCACCGCATATGCCAGACAATTGCCGACAGAACGGACAGGAATTATAGAGCAGTATACCCGGCGATTCAATTATCCGGACAGTAGCAGTATAAAAAGCCGGGAGGATTTACCGCACTTGGGAATAAAAACTTATTTCTGCTCTAATGTCTGTGCGATGTACCGGAAGCGTGTTTATGAAGAGATGGGAGGTTTTGTGCTTCATACGATTTTTAATGAAGACATGATTATGGCGGCACATATAATCGGTGCGGGATATAAGATTGCCTATGTTGCGGAAGCAGAAGTTGTACATGCGCATAAATATACTTACCGCCAACAGTTTACAAGAAACTTTGATTTGGCCGTTTCGCAGCGTCAGTATAAGGAAATTTTTGACGGTGTAAAATCAGAGACAGAAGGCGTGCGTCTTGTCAAAGATACGATGAAATATTTGATGAAGAACGGAAAATGGTATTTAATTCCGGATTTAGTTTTGCAGAGTGGATTCAAATTTTTAGGATATCGTTTTGGGAAAAAATATAAAAGCCTCCCACTTTGGCTTGTGCGCAGGATGTCAATGAATAAGTCGTATTGGAGGGATGGGAAGTGAAACAGGATACGGTTCTTATTGTAGTAGCCACTTATAATGGAGAGAAGTTTTTGAGAGAACAATTAGATTCTTTGTTATCGCAAAGTTACGAAAACATCGCAATAGAGATTTGTGATGATGGTTCTTCGGACGAGACACTGGCGATTGCCGAAGAATATTGCGAAAAGGATAAACGGTTTTCACTGCACAGGAATGAGACGAATGCGGGGTATGTGAAAAATTTTTTAAGGGCGTTGCAGAGAAGTCGGGCCTCCTATATGATGTTATGTGATCAGGATGACATCTGGTATAACGATAAAGTGGAGAGGACGCTGGACAAAATGAAGCAGGCAGAGAAAGAAGATGCCAATGTTCCCATTTTGGTTTACAGTGACGCCATGAATTACGACAGTGAAACCCGCCAAAAACTTGGGCGCTTTCATGCGACTTCACATTTGAATACGAAAAAGGTTGACACACCACATCTTTTTATGGAAAATAAGTGTATTGGCTGTACGATTATGGTTAATGGCAAAATGCGTGATTATTTACATGAACTGCCGGAAGAAATCCGTGTGCATGACTGGTGGCTGGCATTGATTTGCAGCCATTTTGGAAGAATTGAATATTTGGATGAGCCGACCTTGTTGTACCGGCAGCATAGCGGCAATATGATTGGCGGAGAGGCGTATGGCGAGTATGTCAAAGAGCGGGTATCGCATATCCAGAGGCAGCGTGGTGTATTACAGCAGACGTATCGGCAGGGAGCGGCTTTTTTAAAATGTTTCCGTCAGCAGATGGCAGCGGAACAAATTCGGATTGCCGAACAATTTGCCGGCCTTGAAAAGCAAGGTTGGTTTGGCAGACGCATACGGCTGATTGCCAATGGATTTTACAAGAGCGGTTTCGTACGCAATGTCGGGTTGCTGTTAATGATGTAGTAGGACACAGCAATCAACAGTAGATAAGGAAAGGGTGAGAACATGGCGAGGAAAGGAAGAAGAAAGGGAAAGATTGTAGCGAGGGTGTTTTTGGTGTTGGGGATTTTGATTTCCATGACGGCGGGCAGCGCTCTTGCCTACGTTAAGCATACGAGCGACAGCATGCTTGCGTTAATGAATTTTGATAATTCAGGAACGATATCCGATATGGATTTAAGTCAATACAAACTGGACAGTGATACCGATGTGGTTAATATATTGTTAGTTGGTGCGGACAAAAACAATGATGAGCAGGACAAAGACGTAGATAGGCGTTCGGATTCGATGATGATTGCCACGATGGACATCAAACACAATAAATTAAAGCTCACATCTTTAATGCGGGATATGTATGTGGATATCCCCGGTTACGGTGGCAGGAAATTAAATGCGGCGTACTCGTTTGGAGGAATCAAACTGTTATATAAGACGCTTGTGAAAAATTTCGGCATAAAGATGGATGGCTATATGGAAGTGAACTTTGATGCATTTGTTAATGTTATTGATGAACTTGGCGGCGTTGAAGTGAATCTGACGGAATCAGAGGCTATTAATCTGCGCCAGACAAACTACATTAAGAGAAGAAAGTATCGGGCAGTAAAAAAGGGAAAGCAGATATTCAATGGTTATCAGGCGTTGGGGTATTGTCGTATCCGTCATGGTAAAAGGCAGCCGGATGGCCGTTTACCGGGGGTTTATACGGCCAGCGGAAAAGGAGACGATTACGGACGGACGGAGCGTCAGCGTCTCACGATACAAGCAGTTTTAAAAAAAGCCAGACAGTTGTCGCCGGACGAGCTGTTGAAACTGGCAGAGGTAATCATGCCAAATATCAAGACGGATATTTCTAAGGATGAAGTTTACACTTATTTAATGACGATTTTCCGCATGGGAACAACAAAGCTGCATCAATTCAGCCTGCCGATTGAGGGAGGATATACGGCGCAGAAGATTCGGGGGGACCAATGTCTAGTACCGGATTTGTCAGCAAATAAGTCGGCATTAAAGAAGTTCCTCTTTAAGAGTTGACAATAATCATTGATGTTGCTACAATGGAGAGAGTGTCAGAAAGACGATTTATCTTGATAAAAGGGGGAAGAAACACATGAGTAAAGTGGTTCTGTCCATATTAGTAAATAATACTTCGGGTGTACTGAGCCGGGTTACAGGATTGTTCAGCCGCCGTGGCTACAACATTGACAGTTTGACGGTTGGCGAGACGGAAAATCCTGCCTTTTCACGTATGACTGTGTCAGTGACCGGTGATGATATCGTTTTAGAGCAGATTGAGAAACAGGTGAATAAGCTGGAAGATGTGAAATCCGTAAAACAATTAACGGGAGAAGCATCCGTGTGCCGCGAGCTGATTTTAGTAAAGGTGGAAGCCAACCGTGAGGCCAGACCGGCGATTAATGCGATTGTAGAAATATTCCGCGCTAAGATTGTTGATGTGGCGGACAATTCGATGATGATTGAATTGACGGGAAATCAGGAAAAGTTGGATGCTTTTATTAAGCTGATTGAAGGTTATGAGATAAAAGAGCTGGTTCGTACGGGTATTTCCGGATTGGCGAGAGGATTTTATGACGAGCAGAAGTCAGTATAACATTTTTTGAAAACCATCCACGGGGTTTTATACACCCGGATAGGCTTTAAATACAAAATATTTAGGAGGCTGTGAATATGTCAGAAGCAAAGATTTATTATCAGGATGACTGTAATTTAGCTGCATTGGATGGCCAGACCATCGCCGTTATTGGCTATGGCAGTCAGGGACATGCACATGCATTGAATGCAAAGGAATCCGGATGCCATGTAATTATCGGACTTTATGAGGGTTCCAAATCATGGAAGAGAGCAGAGGAACAGGGGTTTGAAGTATATACGGCAGCAGAAGCCGCTAAAAAAGCAGATATCATTATGATTTTGATTAATGATGAATTGCAGGCTGCACTGTACAAAGAATCCATTGAGCCAAATCTGGAGGCAGGCAACATGCTGATGTTTGCTCATGGTTTTAACATTCACTTTAACCAGATTGTTCCACCGGCAGACGTAGATGTAACGATGATTGCACCGAAAGGGCCGGGACATACTGTTCGCAGTGAATATCAGGCAGACAAGGGCGTTCCGTGTCTGATTGCCGTACATCAGGATGCAACAGGAAAAGCAAAGGAGAAAGCGTTAGCTTATGCATTAGCGATTGGCGGAGCAAGAGCCGGCGTACTGGAGACGGATTTCAGAACGGAGACAGAGACTGACTTGTTTGGTGAACAGGCAGTTCTTTGCGGCGGTGTCTGTGCTTTGATGCAGGCCGGATTTGAGACTTTGTGTGAGGCGGGATACGACCCACGTAATGCATACTTTGAGTGTATCCATGAAATGAAACTGATTGTAGATTTGATTTATCAGAGTGGATTTGCGGGCATGAGATATTCCATTTCCAACACGGCGGAGTATGGTGATTATATAACTGGACCAAAGATTATTACAGAGGATACAAAGAAAGCAATGAAAAAAATACTTTCTGATATTCAGGATGGTTCTTTTGCAAAAGAATTTTTATTGGATATGTCGGAAGCAGGTGGTCAGGCTCACTTTAAGGCGATGAGAAAGTTGGCTTCCGAGCACCAGTCGGAACTTGTTGGTGAAGACATTCGAAAGTTATATAGTTGGAATGGTGAAGACAAATTAATTAACAATTAATTGTATTAAATTAATGGGTAGTCTTGTTTAGTGAGAGGGTTGCCCATTTTCCCTAATGGAATGTCTTTGCCGTGGAGACTCCGTTTGAAAAGAAACATTTTGATGTTGCAAAATTTGTTTGTATATGTTATTCTTTCAGACACACGAGTGAGAAAAGAGGGCTTATAGCGAAAAAATAGTTCTAAAATGGAATATGTCTTCATATATATACTATGTATAGAAAAATGCTTGAGAAGAGCAGCAAATAAACAAAGGGGGTCATTTAAGTATGGCAGATAAGATTTTAGGGAACAATCAAGTGAATATTTATGGTGAGGTAGTCAGTGATTTTACCTTTAGTCATGAGGTATATGGCGAAGGATTTTATATGGTTTACCTTTCGGTAAAACGATTGAGTCAGGTGTTTGATACGATACCGCTTATGATATCGGAAAGGCTTCTTGATATAACAAAAGATTACCGCGGGATGTATATGGAAGCAAGCGGTCAGTTCCGCTCCTATAACCGCCATGAAGAGAATCATAACCGTCTTGTACTCTCTGTTTTTGTCCGTGACGTACGTGTGGACGAATTAGAGAATGAAGTCGAGAAACCAAACTATATATTTCTCGACGGCTATTTGTGCAAACCTCCGGTATACAGAAAGACGCCTTTGGGCAGGGAGATTGCGGACTTGCTTGTGGCAGTAAACCGCTCTTATGGTAAATCGGATTATATTCCATGTATCTGCTGGGGACGGAACGCCAGATATGCAGATGGATTTGAGGTTGGTGAACATGTCCAGTTATGGGGCAGAATTCAGAGCAGGGAGTATCAAAAGCAAGTAGGGGATGAGGAATATGAGACAAGAATTGCCTATGAGATTTCAGTCAGCAAGTTAGAGCGTGTTGAAGAGAGCGGAGAGGTGATTGCCGCGTCTGAAATTTCAGAGGAAGACGGGGAAGAAACTCTTGACCTGTAAGGGGAAGAGTGATATTCTTATACATGTAAGTAGAGGCGCAGATTTTATCAGTAACGGCTTGGACATGGCAGGCATGAGAGAAGAGTCGTGAAAGGAACATCTGCCGAAGGGGGAAATACCTGTAGATTTTCTTCCTGGGCGTATGGTGAAGAACCATGCGACTGTCATCGCAATGATGGAGTGCTACTCATGATTATGAAATATTAGGAGTTAGCACAAGGTTAACTCCTATTTTTTATTGAAGAAAGGATGAAAGGAAAATGGCGATATTTGAAGGAGCAGGTGTGGCGCTGGTTACACCAATGAAAGAAGACGGAAGTGTAAACTATACGAAGTTAAAAGAACTTTTGGAGTTTCAGATAGCAAATGCCACAGACGCGATTATTATCTGCGGAACAACAGGCGAGGCGTCTACTTTGTCAGAAGAGGAGCATTTGGAATGCATTCGGTATACGTGTGAAGTAGTTGCCGGACGGATTCCGGTTATTGCGGGAACCGGCTCTAACTGTACAGCTTCGGCAATTTATCTTTCCAAAGAAGCGGAAAAATGCGGTGCAGACGGTCTGTTGGTAGTAACGCCATATTACAACAAGGCGACGCAGAACGGATTAAAGGCGCATTTTAAAGCGATTGCGGATGCGGTATCCATTCCGATTATTTTGTACAATATTCCCGGGCGTACAGGTACCCGTATGACTCCGCAGACAGTAGTAGATTTATGTACTGAAGTGCCAAATATCGCAGGGGTAAAAGATGCAACCGGTGATATTTCCGAAGTGGCGGAAGTAATGAGCCTGTCAAAAGGAAAAGTAGATTTGTATTCCGGAAATGATGACCAGATTACGGCGGTAATGTCTCTTGGAGGAAAAGGTGTTATCTCTGTATTATCGAATATCTTGCCAAAAGAGACACATGACATTGCGGCAAGCTATCTGCAGGGAGACGCGGCGAAGAGTTGTGAGTTGCAGTTATCATATATTCCGCTTATTCAGGCGCTGTTTTCCGAAGTAAATCCGATTCCGGTAAAGCGTGCCATGAATTTTATGGGTATGGAAGTGGGGAGCCTGCGTCTGCCATTGACAGAAATGGAAGATGCGAATGCCAAACGTCTGCTAGAGGAAATGAAAAAAGCGGGCATCGCATAGATTGATAAAAGTAACATGGGAAGAGGACAATCACGAGTAGGAGGAGAGAGATGACACGAATAATTATGTGTGGATGTAACGGCGCAATGGGTAGGATGATTACCGGTATTGCCAAGGAAGATTCGGAAGCAGAAATTGTAGCAGGAATCGATATGGTAGATAACGGTCAGACTGATTTTCCGGTATTTTCATCCATTTCAGACTGTGATGTAGAGGCGGATGCTATTATTGATTTTTCCACGCCAAAAATTTTGACAGAAATTCTCACTTATAGCAAGCAGCATAAAGTTCCGGCAGTGCTCTGCACAACCGGATACAGTGACGAACAGCTGGCGGAGATTGAAGCTGCGACAACCGAGACGGCGATTTTAAAATCCGCCAATATGTCACTTGGCATTAACACGCTGTTAAAATTATTGCAGGATGCGGCGAAAGTATTTGCCGGCGAGGGTTTTGATGTGGAAATTGTAGAAAAGCATCATAATCAAAAATTGGATGCGCCATCAGGTACGGCATTAGCATTGGCGGATTCGATTAACGAGGCGATGGGCAATCAATACGAATATATTTATGACCGTTCTCAAAGACGTCAGAAGAGAGACAAAAAGGAGTTGGGGCTCTCTGCTGTTCGCGGGGGAACCATTGTCGGGGAACATGACGTTATTTTTGCCGGCACGGACGAAGTAATTACTTTTTCCCATACGGCATATAGTAAGGCTGTCTTTGGAAAAGGAGCCGTTGCTGCCGCTAAGTTTTTGAAAGGAAAAGAAAGCGGACGTTATGACATGGCAGATGTGATTGCGGCGAATTAGAGGGAGAGTGCATGAAAGCAATTCAGATTAGAGATATCGTAAAAGCAGTATCGGGAACTCTAGCATGGGGAGATGAGGAACAGGAGATAACAGAGGTGGTGACAGATTCTCGTGAAGTTAAACCGGGGGCGTTGTTTGTTCCTATTATTGGTGAGCGTGTAGACGCACACCGATTCATTCCCGAAGTTCTGGCGCAGGGAGCTTCCTGTGTGTTTTCTTCCCGCACGGATGTGACGTGCGCAGATGGGGCATGTATTTTTGTGGAAGATACGCTTCGTGCCCTGCAGGATTTTGCTGCATGGTACCGTTCTCTATTTACCATTCCGGTTATTGGAGTAACGGGAAGTGTAGGGAAGACAACGACAAAAGAAATGATTGCCGCCGTGTTGGAGAAAAAATATAAGACGCTGAAAACATTTGGAAATTTAAACAGTCAGGTCGGCGTACCGCTTATGATGTTTCGATTGGAAGAGGATACAGAGATAGCTGTCTTTGAAATGGGCATCAGTATGCCAGATGAGATGGAGCGCTTGGCGGCAATTGCCAGACCGGATTGTGCTGTTATGACCAATATTGGGGTGTCGCATATTGGAAACCTCGGCTCCAGAGAAAATATATGTGCGGAAAAAGGTAGAATTATTACTTACTTCTCTGAAAATGGCGTTTTATATGTGTGCGGCAACGGCGATTTAAAAGAGATGTCAGAAAAAAATATTTCCTATGACAGATGTCAGGGGAACTGCAAAACCATATATTACGGAATGGAAGAGGGATGTGTTTATTACGCCGATGAGGTTCGGCCGGGTCAGGACGGACAGCAATTTCTATTTCATCATCCTCAGGGGGAATTTCCGGTAGAATTGTCTGTCATGGGTACGCACAATGTGAACAATGCGGTTGTTGCGCTGGCGTTGGCTCTTCGATATGGAGTAGTGCCTGAACAGGCAAAAGAGGCGTTAAAGGAATATCGCCCGATACAAATGCGAGGAGTAGTCCATGAGAGCGAGGGTGTGCATATAATTGATGACACCTATAATGCAAGTCCCGATTCCATTGTCGGGAACCTGCGAGCGCTGTTTGATTATCCCGATGATGGCAGGCGTCTGGCTGTTTTAGGAGATGTATTGGAGCTGGGGGAACAGTCATGGGAATTACATGAAGGAATTGGCCGCTTTATTGTGAAAGAGGCCCAAAAAGGAAGGGAATTGTCTTTATTAATTGTTGTCGGACAGGAGACGCAGGCAATTGCCGATTACGTTTCTGCTCACAGTAATATACCGGTTGTTTCTTGTGAGAATAATGAACAGGCAGCAGCCGCAGTTAGAAGTCAGAAAGAACCCGGAGATTGGATACTTGTAAAAGGTTCGCGCGGGATGCATATGGATGAAGTGGTGAAGCAACTGATAGAGGGGTGACAGAGTGTTTGCCGATGTGATCGTAGATATTTCCGTTGAGGCGCTGGACCGTACATTTCAGTATCGGATACCGGAAGAGTTACTACAACAGGTAAGTATTGGAAGCCGGGTAAAGATTCCCTTTGGCAGGGGGAATCGTCAGATAATGGGGTTTGTTGTCGGCATCAGCGGAGAGGCAAAGTGGCCGCCAGAGAAGATAAAAGCGTTGTTGTCATTAGAAGAGAAAGATGTTCCGGTAGAAGGCAGGATGTTAAAATTAGCTGCGTGGATACGAAACCGATATGGAACAACGATGAATGAAGCATTAAAGACGGTACTGCCGGTGAAGAGACAAATTAAGTCAGTGGAAGAGCACTGGCTTAATTTTGTTGTATCAGCTGATGAGGCTAAAAAAGAACTGGAACGATGCCGCTTGAAGCACTATAAGGCGAAAGTCCGTTTGCTTCAGGGAATGTTTGAGGAGAACGGACAGATGACGACAGCGTTGGCATCAAAAAAGTATGGAATTACGAAACCAGTCATAGATGGGATGGTAAAAGCAGGAATTCTGTCTGTTTCTAAACAAAAGAAATATCGGAATCCGTATGATTTGATAAAAGACGGGAAGATACAAAAGGAATTGAATGATGAGCAGAAACAGGTGATGGAAAAGTTTCGTGCAGAATTTCAAGCGGGGCGGGCGCATACTTATCTGTTGTATGGCGTTACCGGCAGCGGTAAGACGGAAGTATATATGGAAATGATAGAGGAAGTATTGCAAAAGGGCAAGCAGGTGATTGTTCTGATTCCGGAAATTGCACTGACATTACAAACAGTTCACAGACTTGGGGAACGTTTTGGCGAACGGGTTTCCCTTCTGCATTCCCGCTTGTCAGAAGGAGAACGCTATGACCAGTATGAGCGTGCAAAGCGTGGGGAAATTGATATTATTATTGGCCCGCGGTCGGCGCTGTTCGTTCCCTTTACTGATTTGGGGCTGATTATAATAGATGAGGAGCATGAGGGGAGTTATAAAAGCGAAAAACCACCCAAATATCATGCAAGAGAGGTGGCCCTTGAGCGGGCACGTTTGTCGGGAGCAAGCGTCGTTTTGGGTTCGGCGACGCCTTCCGTGGAAACATATTATGCGGCAAAACAGGGAGAATATATGATGCTGCCGCTGACGAAACGGGCAGCGGGGGCGCAATTGCCCAAAGTTCATATCGTGGATTTGAGAAATGAACTGAAAGAGGGAAACCGTTCTATATTTAGTCGGTTGCTGCAGGAAAAGATAGAAGACCGTCTGAGGCGTCAGGAACAATGTATGCTGTTTATTAACCGCCGGGGATATGCAGGCTTTGTTTCTTGTCGAAGCTGCGGTTATGTGTTACAATGTTCTCATTGTGAAGTCTCCATGACGGCTCACAAAAATCGTGGAGGGCGGATAGACACTCTGATGTGTCACTATTGCGGTCACACGGCAGCAATGCCTGCTGTATGTCCAGAATGCGGCTCACCTTATGTTGCCGCCTTTGGTTTGGGAACGCAAAAGGTTGAGGAGATGCTTCATAAGAGATTTCCTACTGCTCGCATACTTCGCATGGATGCGGATACAACAACAGGAAAGCATGGGCATGAAAGTATACTTGAACCGTTTCGTCAGGGAAAGGCAGACATTCTTCTGGGAACTCAGATGATAGTCAAGGGACATGATTTCCCAAATGTTACTCTGATGTCTGCGCTGGCGGCAGATATGAGTATGTTTTCCAGTGATTACCGGAGTATGGAAAAGACGTTTGACTTATTGATGCAGGCCAGTGGCAGGGCCGGCAGGGCTGGCAAGAGCGGGGAGATGGTGATACAGACTTATAATCCCGACCAGTATTGTGTGGAGGCGGTAAGGCGTCAGGACGCTTCTTTCTTTTATGAAAATGAGCTGGCATATCGTCGTATGGCACAATATCCTCCTTATATACAGATGGCGTCCGTATTAGTACTATCTGAGGATAAATGTACGGCGAAAACGTGTATGGAAGCGCTGGTAAAAAGTTTTAAAATAAACTGCCAAAAGGAATACAGCCTGATTGGGCCGGCCGAGGCAGGACTCAGCCGGGCAAAAGATTGCTACCGCTATATTCTCTATATAAAAGCAAAAGAGGAAGACGTTATGGATAAACTCCTTGAGCAAGTAGAAGAATTCGGTAGGCATCCCGAGTGGGGAAAAACCTGTCATATTCAATATGACAGAGATACAATAAATAGTTATTAGATACAAAAAGGGAGGTCACTATGGCATTACGGAATATTCGCACAATTGGGGATGAAATCCTCACAAAAAAGTGTAAAATGGTTAAGGAGATGACGGACAAGAATAAAGAGCTGGTGGAAGATTTGCTGGAAACGATGTATGAAGCAGACGGAGTGGGTTTAGCAGCTTCTCAAGTTGGTATATTGAAACGCATTGCTGTCATTGATGTGACGGAAGATGGGAGCGATCCGATTGTTCTTGTAAATCCTGAAATATTGGAGACAGAGGGAGAACAGACAGGATATGAGGGGTGTCTGAGCGTACCAAATAAATCCGGAAAAGTAACGCGTCCTAATCGGGTTCGCGTAAAAGCGTGGGATAAAGATTTTAAACCTTTTAAGATAGAGGGAGAAGAATTGCTGGCAAGAGCGCTTGTACATGAAATTGAGCATTTGGATGGGCAGCTTTACGTGGATAAGGTAGAGGGACGTCTGTATGATGTAGAAGAACTGCAGGGAGATGATGACGAATGAATGTGATTTTTATGGGAACACCGGACTTTTCTGTTCCGGTTTTACAAGCGTTAATTACGTCTCCGGCTCATACGGTTACGGCGGTAGTTACGCAGCCGGATAAAGCGAGAGGGAGAAGCGGGAAATTAGTGTTTACCCCGGTGAAAGAGGTGGCAGTAGCGAACCAGATTCCGGTATATACACCCAAACGTATTAAAGAGGCAGACATGGTAGCCGAGTTAAAGAAAATTCCGTGTGACGTAATTGTAGTAGTTGCTTTCGGACAATTGTTGTCGAAAGAAATTCTGGAGATTCCTCCGTATGGCTGCATTAACGTACACGCTTCTCTTCTGCCGCGGTGGCGCGGCGCCGCTCCGATACAGTGGGCTATTCTGGAGGGGGATAAGACGACCGGGATCACAACGATGCAGATGGATGTTGGACTGGATACCGGAGACATTCTTCTGAAAAAGGAGATAGAGATAAGTCCGCAGGAGACAGGGGAGAGCCTTCATGACAGACTGGCAGAAATATCCGGTGATTTGTTGTTGGAGACATTGCGTTTGGCAGAAGAAGGAACTTTGCAGCCAATATCACAAAAAGATGAGGAGAGCTGTTATGCTAAAATGCTCACAAAGGATTTGGGACGTCTGGATATGAATGAAGAAGCGGTAAAATTGGAACGCTATATTCGAGGACTTAATTCATGGCCAAGCGCTTATACAAAACTTCGTGGAAAGACGTTGAAAATCTGGCGGGCAGAAGTTGTGAATGAGGATACCGGGGAGACCCCGGGAACGGTTGTAGATATAGATAAGGATAGTTTTACTGTACAGACAGGCAAGTATTGTCTCCGCATTTTTGAGGTGCAGTCAGAGGGGAAAAAGCGGATGGATGCCGGCAGTTTTCTGCGCGGCATAACAATAAAAAAAGGAGATATGTTATGTATTTAATGCATTTTTACGGATTTGGACGAGGGATGTATTGGATGTGGGATCCTACTTACATTTTAATTGTAATCGGTGTTGTTTTGTCGATGGTAGCCTCCGCGATGGTTCACAGTTCCTTTTCAAAGTATAACCGGGTCAGGAGCTCTTCCGGTTTGACAGGGGCAGAGACAGCGCGGCGCATTCTGGCTTATGCCGGCATAACCGATGTCTCAATCAGTCATGTTTCCGGCAACTTGACAGACCACTATAATCCAAAGACAAAGGATGTGGGATTGTCTGATTCAGTTTATGGAAGCAATTCAGTGGCAGCGATTGCGGTAGCAGCACATGAGTGCGGTCACGTGATACAACATGCGAATTCATATGTACCTCTTTCCATTCGTTCGGCTCTTGTTCCGGTGGCGAATTTTGGTTCCGGAGCTTCGTGGTTTATCATTCTGGCTGGCATATTTTTTAGCATGCCGCCGCTTGTGACGATTGGAATCGTACTTTTCAGCGCCGCTGTCCTGTTTCAGGTTGTAACGCTGCCGGTGGAAATTAACGCTTCCCGACGTGCGCTTGCTATTTTGGAAGAGTGCGGGATTTTAGGCAGTACGGAAAAACGCGGGGCGAAGCGGGTACTGCGAGCTGCTGCGCTGACTTATGTGGCGTCGGCTGCCGCTGCTATTTTGCAGCTGCTTCGTCTGCTTATTTTATTTGGGAGGAACAGCAGGGACTGATGAGAAAGAGAGCTTATGAAATCGTATACGGAGTTTTAGAAGAACAGGAACATAGCGACGTCATTTTTCATCGGATAACCGATAAAATGAAAACGCTTTCCGTGCAGGAGAAGAGATTTTTGAAGCGGCTTTCGTATGGCGCCATTGAGCGGGCGGTGGAATCGGATGCCTATATCCGCCATTTTTCGAGTCTTTCTGTTCGGCGTCTGGCGCCCTCTGTCCGCACGGTACTTCGTATGGCGTTATATGAAATCTTGTATATGGATACGGTTCCAGAAGCGGTATCCTGCCACGAGGCGGTGGAATTGTTAAAGAGTGTGGCAGGAGAGAGGTACGCGGGATTTGTCAATGGTGTACTTCGCACCATGCTGCGTCAAAGGGATGAAGTACGCCTGCGTCCGTGGGAAAAGCTGTCCCTGCCAAAGAATCTGTATGAATATTTTCTGGACAGATACGGGAAAAAGACGACAAAGAAGCTGGCCAACGCTTTTCTGGAGCGTCAGCCGGAGGTGACGATACATATTGACAGCAATAAAATTTCTGTCAGGGAGTATGAGGAACATTTGCAGAGCCGCAATCTGCTATATGATTCGGGACATTACATGGGAGACAGTTTTCTTATTCGTCATTGTGATGATGTACGCAGCCTGCCCGGTTATGACGAGGGATGGTTTTTTGTTCAGGATGAGAGTTCCATGCTGGCTGTCTTATGTGCGGATATCAAATCAGGAGATACGGTTGTCGACGTCTGTGCGTCGCCGGGCGGCAAATCGATGCATGCACTGCTCCGGATGAAAGGGCAGGGACTTTTGAGCTATCGTGATATAAGCGAAAAGAAGTTGTCGCGTGTGCGTGAGAATCTGCGCCGGCTACAGTATACAAATGCACGGGGAAAGGTGTGGGACGGCACAAGGACAGACAGAGAGTGGCAGGGACGGGCCGATGTTGTGTTGGCGGATGTTCCTTGCTCGGGAATGGGAATCATCGGCAAAAAGCCGGAAATTAAATACCATGCCCTGCAAAAAGTGGAGAAACTGGTGCCTTTGCAGCGTGAAATCTGTCAGGCGTCTCTGACGATGCTCCGCAAAGGCGGTGTATTTTTATATAGTACCTGTACGATATGTGAAAAAGAAAATGAAGAGAACGTGATGTGGCTGGAGGAACATTGCGGCCTGCAGCGAGAATCTCTTGATTCGTTTTTACCGGAAGAATTGCAAAACAAGATGACTGCTCAGGGGATGATTCAGATGTTACCGGGGATACATAAGAGCGATGGTTTTTTTGTGGCTCGTTTTAGAAAGGTATAAAGACAATGGATATACGAAGTCAAAAGGAAGACGAAATGATAGAACTTGCGCTCTCGATGGGTGAAAAGGCATTTCGTGGCAGGCAGCTGTTCCAGTGGGTTCATCAGAAGCAGGCGGGCAGCTTTGACGAGATGACAAATCTGTCCCATCAATTTCGGGAGCAGTTAAAAAGCAAATTTGTTTTGCCTGCGATGACCGTGTTTCAGAAACAGATATCGCGAAAGAAAGATACGATAAAGTATTTGTTTTTACTGCCGGACGGGAATGTCATTGAGAGCGTGTGGATGAAATACCGCTATGGCAACAGCGTATGTGTCTCCTCGCAGGTTGGGTGCCGCATGGGGTGTACATTTTGCGCCTCCACGCTAAACGGTCTGACAAGAAACTTAACCGCGGGCGAGATGTTATCGCAGGTATACGAAATACAGAAAGATACCGGAGAGCGTGTTTCTCATGTAATTGTCATGGGAATGGGCGAGCCGTTAGATAATTTTGCTTCGGTAGTCCGGTTTGTGAGACTGTTGTCGGATGAAAAGGGAATTTGTATCAGCCAGAGAAATATTACGGTATCTACCTGCGGTCTGACAGAAGCGATTCGCGATTTAATGCGGGAACATCTGCAGATTTCCTTAGCAATTAGTCTGCATGCGCCAAATGATGAAATACGTCAAAAGACGATGCCTGTGGCAAAACGCTATCCGATAGAGGAAATCTTTGAAGTATGCCGGGAATATGTAGAGCAGACGGGACGCAGAATTACGTTTGAATACAGTATGATTGCGGGAGTGAATGACCGGAAAGAACATGCGGAAGAGCTGAGCAGGCGGTGTAAGGGCCTGAACTGCCATGTGAATCTGATTCCTCTCAATGAAGTAAAGGAACGTGACTGCCGGCGCTCTGGAGAGGCGGAGATTGAGCGGTTCAAATCCGTACTGGAAAAGAATCATATCAACGTTACCGTCCGCAGAGAGATGGGGAGCGATATCGACGCTGCCTGCGGGCAGCTGCGGAAGAATTATCTGGAAACTTCGTAGGCGGGGTATCAATTGCGTACCTCATCCGGTATACGTTTCACAGTTCGCTCCGCAGCATCACATTGGCAATAAACACACCGTTCCCATAGTGGAACCGGATATAGCCACCGCTCTTTTCTGCGATATGGCGCACAGCTTGTAAACCGATGCCCTCCCTCGGATGCTTGGAGGAGAGGAACACGCCGTTTTTTTCCTGCACCTCCCCGTCATAGTTGTTTTCGATAGACAATAGCAGCATATTCCCTGAATGCAGGCGGGCGGACACCTGAACCTTACGTTTTTCAGGGGCTGTCCGCAGGCTGGCTTCCATTGCGTTTTCAAGGAGATTGGACAGCACAGAACAAAGGTCGGTATCCGGCACGGGAAGGTCACGGGGTAGGTCAAGCCTGAAAGAAAGGGGAATCCCGTTTTCCCTATAAAGCAGGGAAAAATAGCCCGCCACACTGTCCACAACCGCATTTTTGCACAGTCCAAGATCGCCGGTGGGAATGTTCCCCTGAACTTCAGCCAGATAGTTTAGGATGCCCTCCATGTTCCCCTGTGCGGCGAAGCCCTGCAGGACATGGAAATGGTGGCGCATATCATGCCGTGCCTGCCGTATCTGCCGGGTAGTGGTAAGGAGGCTGTCATACCGTGCCTGTTGCAGAGAAAGGAACTGGTTCTCCAGCCGGAGACGGTTATTGCGGTTTAAGCTGGATGTCATGTAGTAGAAAAGCAGGTAGGATAAAAGGAGCAGGACAAGGAGCACAAAGCTGAAAAGGATGTATAGCAGCCGGAGCCGCCCCTGTTCTAAAATGCTCGGATTCTCTGGTATGAAAAAAAGATTCAGGCTGATAAATATGACCGGCAGTATCCAGAACACATACCATGTTGGTGCCAAGGCATCGTCCTCCAGAAGCTGCCTTGCGGCATGGGAGGCAGGATACCATGCCACGTCTACGAAAGCACAGCACATCAGAAACCAGAGGGCGGCAGTGCAGAGGGAAAACGGCAGCGTGGTTTCGCCGTTTATCCCGATGGCGGTATTTCCGAGGCAGGAAAAAACACCGCACACAGCAAGGAAAACACTGACGGATTTCCAGCGTGTGATCTTAAGCGTATGCACATAGAA
>CAJTLS010000036.1 GCA_910577295.1 uncultured Eubacterium sp. | reverse complement strand
ACGGGCTGTCAAAAGTCAGGAAAAACGACAGCAGACATCTCAGACAATGCTCGGGCGGCGGACTGCAAACGGGAGAAATAATAATTTTTCGGGGAGCGATACAAGGATAAGATACGGAAGGATACCCGCTGCCTTGAAAACCACAAATAATTGAATGATTGCTCTACAGACAGATTTCATTGCATGCAGGGGATGATTGTGATACAATGAGTGGCATTGAGACAGAGGAGGAGAAACCGGATGAAGACGAGTGATTTTTTTTATGAGCTGCCGGAGGAATTAATCGCGCAGGACCCACTGGAAGAACGCAGTTCTTCGCGACTGATGGTTCTGCACCGCAAATCCGGAGTAATCGAGCATAAAGTATTTACGGATATCATAGACTATTTGAAACCCGGTGATTGTCTTGTGAGGAACAATACGAAAGTAATTCCCGCCCGTCTGTTTGGCGTAAAAGAAGACACCGGAGCGGCAGTCGAATTATTGTTGTTAAAAAGAAAGAAAAATGACGTTTGGGAAACTCTTGTAAAGCCGGGAAAGAAAGCGCGGGCAGGAGCAAAACTCCGTTTTGGCGAGGGACTGCTTCACGGAGAGATAATTGAGGTGCTGGAAGACGGCAATCGTCTGATACAATTTCGGTATGAGGGGATTTTTGAGGAAATACTGGACGAATTGGGACAGATGCCATTACCTCCATATATTACGCATACGCTTCAGGATAAGAACCGTTATCAGACAGTATATGCCAAATACGAAGGGTCTGCAGCGGCTCCGACGGCGGGACTTCATTTTACCGAAGAACTGTTTGAGAAATTGACGAAAAAGGGAGTCTTGGTGGCAAATGTAACGCTACACGTCGGTCTGGGAACGTTCCGGCCGGTCAAGGCAGAGGAGATTACGGAACACACGATGCATTCGGAATTTTATAGTGTGGCGCCGGAAGAAGCAGATAAAATTAATGCGGCCAAAGCGGCTGGCGGGCGGATTATATGCGTGGGGACGACGAGCTGCCGGACGCTTGAATCAGCCGTTGATAATGAGGGAAAACTGCAGGCCGGAGAAGGAGATACGGAAATCTTTATCTATCCGGGTTATTCATTTCAGATGATGGATGTTCTGATTACCAACTTCCATCTGCCAGAATCGACGCTGCTCATGCTTGTATCAGCGCTGGCGGGAAAAGAACAGGTGATGGCTGCTTATGAAGAGGCAGTAAGAGAAAGGTATCGTTTCTTTTCTTTTGGGGACGCGATGCTCGTATTGGATGATTGAAAAAGGAGAAGAGAGATTAGTATGAGAGTAGAAAAAGTTCTATTTGTCTACAATCCCACGGCGGGGAAAGGAACATTGCGCAATAAAATTGCGGATGTAATCGACCTTATGATGGAAAAGAATTTTGACGTTACTATCGTAGCCACGCAAAAGCAGATGGATGCCGCCAATGTCGTGAAAAAGCGGGGGGCAAAATTCCACCGCGTGATTTGTGCCGGCGGCGATGGCACACTGCATGAAGTGACGCATGGATTGATGGCGCTGCCAAAGGAGAAGCGGCCCACCTGCGGTTATATACCGACAGGAACCGTAAATGATTTTGCCAACGGAATTAAATTGCCAAAGCGTGTCGTTCCGGCGGCTAAGGTGGCTGTGGGAAACCGTTGTCAGGCATTTGATATAGGAGAGATGAACGGCAGTTATTTCACCTATGTTACTGCTTTCGGGGCATTTACTTCGGTGTCCTATGAGACGCCGCAGACGACAAAGACGCTTTTTGGAAAAACGGCCTACATTCTGGACGGGGCGTCAAAGCTGAATACGTTAAAAAATAATCATATTACAATTACGACGGATAAAGAGACATGGGAAGAGGATTGTATTCTGGGAGTCGTTTCCAATGCCCAGACGGTAGCGGGCCTGCGGCTTTATAAAAAGAATACGGTTCGTCTGGACGACGGCCTGTTCGATGGTGTATTTGTCAGAACGCCCAAAAATCCGCTGGAATTAAATCAGGTGATGGGCTTTTTGCTGACGGGAAAGCCAAATTCGCAGGTAAAAATCATTCACAGTTCATCCGTAATAATTGAATCCGAGGAGCCGATTGCTTACACGCTGGACGGCGAAAACGGTGGCAGACATAAAAAAGTAGTGATTACCAACCATAAGCAGGCAATCACTTTTTATCACCGGATGGGTTAGTCTGACGATGGCAGGCCGAACCCGACCTGACATGTCGGTTAATTGCGGACAACAATATCATAGCGGTTCTGGTGAAGCAGTGATTGGGCAAGCGAGGCGTCATTTTCGTTATACAATTCTAATTTCAATACCCCGTCCATAAATTCCCGATTATGCAATATTCCGATATTTTTTATACTGATTTCATTGTCTGATAATAGAGTTGCGATGGTGGCAATTGCTCCGGTACGGTCGTCAATCGTCACAAAGATATCGTATGTGCGGGCAATGATACTGCTCTTTTTTGCAGGAATGGAGTTGCGGTAATCGCCGGCGATGCGAAAAGTATCGTTGATTTCTTCTTTGTTACCGGCATCAATCATTTGTTGGAAATGTCGGAGCTGTTCCTCGAAATAAGTGAGAAATTCATTGATGCTGTCGGCATTGGCAATACAGATATCCTGCCACATTTCCGGTGAAGAGGAGGCAATGCGGGTAATATCTTTAAACCCTCCCGCGGCGAAAGCTTTCATGTTCTCTTCTTCATTATCTTTGCTGCGTACCATATTTACCAGCGTGGCTGCGATAATGTGCGGTACATGGCTGATGGCGGCGGTGATTCGGTCATGGTCTTTGGGAGAGAGTACCACGCAGCAGGCATCGGTATAGGAAACGAGTTCTTTCATTAATGCGACATCCTCTGCACGATTTTCTTCCATCGGTGTGAGGAGATAGTACGCATTTTCTAACAGTGTGTCGGTAGCATTGGCAAAACCGGTCTTTTCAGAACCGGCCATAGGGTGCCCGCCGATGAACTGCTTTGCCAGACCGAGACGCCTTGCTTCGCTGCATATATTGTTTTTTACACTGCCGACATCAGTAATGATACAATCTGGTTTGATGACAGACTTTAATAGCGGCAGAAAGTCAATGTTTTTCAAGACGGGCGCACACAAAAAAATGACATCGCAGCAGGAAAAGGATTGGTCGATGGCATAGACGAGCCGGTCAATGATACCGTCTGCCATTCCCCGTTCCAAATCTGGATTTTCGCGTCTCGTGTAAACGGTAATTGTTACATTCTTACTTTTCTTTTTCAAAACGCGGGCGATGGAACCTCCGATTAGTCCGAAACCTATAAACCCCAATTCCAAATGCTTCATTGCGAATCCTCCTTTTTTCATCAGTGTATCATTGTTATTGGTAAAAGACAATGATTAACATGAGAAAAAGTGGAAATGAATTTTATAGTAAAAGAAATAGAAATGTGATATATTGATAGAAAAAAATGGAGGAGGTTGAAAAATAAGCTCAATAGCTTATTTTTCAACCCACTATTTGTGCCGAAGCGCCACAAATAGTATTAATGCACAGAGCAAAAACAGCCCGCTGCTTTTTGCTCGTGCATCCTCCGCTGCGCTTCGGAATGGAGGAGTAGTGTGATGATGAGTGTTTTACAGGGATTAGAACCGGAAAACGTGTTTTTCTATTTTGAAAAAATATGTGCCATTCCCCACGGCTCGGGCAATACAAAGGCAATCAGTGATTTTTGCGTTGCCTTTGCGAATGAGAGGGGACTGCGTTACCGTCAGGATGAGAGCAACAATGTGATTATATGGAAAGAGGGAACAAAAGGATACGAGGAATCGGCTCCCGTCATCTGGCAGGGCCATCTCGATATGGTGTGTGAAAAAGAGGCGGGATGCACTATCGACTTTGCGAAAGACGGCGTGCAGTTACAGTATAAGGATGGCTTTATTTCAGCGAAAGGAACTACGCTTGGCGGCGATGATGGGATTGCGGTTGCCTTTGCGCTGGCAATTTTAGATTCCAACGATATTGCGCATCCTCCCCTTGAAGTAGTCTTAACTGTGGACGAGGAAATTGGGATGTTAGGGGCGGCGGCGCTTGATTGTTCTGATTTGAAAGCGAGAACTATGTTGAATTTAGATTCAGAAGAAGAGGGATATCTTCTTGTAAGCTGCGCCGGAGGCGTGACGACAAAGGCAAGAATCCCGATAGCCTATGAGGAAGAGGCCGGGTATGAGGCGCTCATTACCGTGAATGGATTGAGAGGAGGCCACTCCGGTGTCGAGATTGATAAGGGGCGGGGGAATGCCTGTCGGCTCTTAGGGCGTGTGCTGTATCGTCTGGCGCAGACGTGCGATGTTCGGATACGGACAGTGGCAGGTGGTTTAAAGGACAATGCGATTCCAAGGGAAGCGCAGGCGGTTGTACTCATAGGAAGTGAACAGAGGGAACAGTGTCAGAAAGAGACAGAGGCTCTTTTGTCTGACATAAAAAATGAGTTGGCATTGACGGATGCGAACGTGCAGATTTCCCTTTCGATTCAGGCGGAAGAGAAAAGACTTCCGGTTCTGACGGAACAGACGGCAAAGAATGTGTTAGTTGCGCTTCTCAATTATCCTGCGGGGGTTCAGAAGATGAGTTTTGCCATTCCGGGTCTTGTACAAACGTCGCTCAATCTAGGCATATTGGAGACAAGAGAGAACGAAGTCGTATTTTCTTTTTCTGTTCGCAGCAGTATAGAATCAGAGAAAACTGCCATTGTGGAGCGGATTGATAGTCTGACGCAGGCGATGGGGGGACAGGCGGACAGTTATGGGGAGTATCCCGCATGGGAATACCGTCAGGACTCGCCTTTGCGCGAAACAATGATACAGATATATCAGGAGAAATACGGAAAGGAACCGGTAATACAGGCGCTGCATGCGGGATTGGAGTGCGGTATCTTTGCCGGATGTCTGCCGGAACTCGATTGTGTCTCTTATGGTCCGGATATTTTTGATATTCATACGCCGAAAGAGCGCATGGACGTGGAAAGCGTAAAGAGAACATGGGAGTATACGCTGGAAATTTTAAAACGTCTGCGGTAAAAGAAAACAGAATCTGCAAAAGCAGCCGGAGCGGAGAGCGAGATATCGTTCTCTGTCGGATTGCTTTGCAGATTCTGATTGGTTTTCCTCATGCTGTGACGAGATGATTGTTATAATTCAGAAAAGCCAAAACCGTTGACAATGGCGTCAATTTTTTCTTTGTTTTTGCAGTGCGGACATTCCGTCGGACTAAAGGCCTGATATCCCGGGAGGTCTTCCGCATGGAAAATACAGTGGATTGGTTCGCCGTAAATTTCTGTCGCGGCGCTGAATATAGCGGATATTCCCTGAATGATTCCTCCATAATAGCGGATGCAGTCTACGCTTTTGGCGATGGTGCGTCCGGTAGTGGCAGAAGCCAGTAAGAGTAAGATGTTTTTGCCCCGCACCATAGGTTGTAAATTATCACGGAAAATCATCTGGCCGTTGCTGTCAAACTCTGGAGTAATGACATACATACTTTTATGTGTGTTCAATGACATAATACCGTTTTTCGTCAGTTCCTCTGCCAAACAGGAGCCAATCATCTCGCAGCCGTCCATGCAGATAATGGTATCAATCGGTTTGCTGTACTGGTATTGGCGGGCCATTTCTTTTGCCACCTCAACGGCTTCGGAATGGCGTACTTTTAAAGTAGTCATATCCAGATATAAGTTAATGTGTGAATGTGTAGTCGCAAAATGTCCAGATGCCACATGCAGGTTGATTTTGCTGTTTACGTTGGATTTGATTTTATATTCTCTGTCTAATAACATGCGAATCTCCTTTCCTTTTTGTATGTTATCATCTTCTAATATATGTATTTTAGCATATTTTTCTTGTTAGTTCCACTATTTTTCGTTATAATAAATGATAACTGTTCACTCATTTGCGAAAGGAGCTTGTATTCATGATAAATTGGAATGACATTAAGACAGGTAGCGGGAAAATCGAACATGTATCCGAGCTGGGAGCAAAAAAAATAAGTGAAAATGAGGTTCAGATTAATTACTGGTGTTCGAAAGCAGTCTCGTGCGAGCTGTGTCTTTATGAGAACGGAAAAAAGAAACGCATCCCCATGTACGCCGCGTACAAGGAGGGCATTCCGGATGTTTTTTCCTTGCGTATACAGGGAAACGGCATTTCTTCTTTGCTGCAGGGAGTTGAATATGAGTTTGTTGTGGACGGCAAGGTTATGACTGATTTTTATGCCCGGGAAATTACGGGGCGAAGCCGTTTTGGAAAGAAACAGGGAAAAATACGGGCCGTATTTGATTTTGCCGAATTTGACTGGCAGGGAGAAAATTGGAGAAAGCTCCCGACGGACGAGATTGTGATGTATCAATGCCATGTTCGTGGATTTACAAAGCATAGCAGTTCCGGAGTGGAGTATCCGGGGACATTTGCGGGATTGGTGGAAAAAATTCCCTATTTAAAGGAGCTGGGCGTCAATACTTTGCTATGTCTCCCTGTTTATGATTTTGACGAGCAGATGCGGGATGAGGATGGCGTCAGACAGGAGCGGATTAATTATTGGGGATATAGCAAAGACGCTTATTATTTTGCACCTAAACAGGGCTATACCTCTGGCAAACAAAGCGTGACACAAGAATTTCAACAAATGGTAAAGGCGCTTCATCAACATGGGATGAACATCTATTTAGACATGCATTTTGCGGGCAAGTCACCGATATTTATTTTACAATGCCTGCGGTATTATGCGCTCCGCTTTCATATTGACGGCTTTCAGATTGATCAGGACTGTATGGATATGTCCATTCTTTTGGAAGACCCGGTGCTGTTCCATGTGAGACTGCTGGGGCATGAATGGAAAGGGCAGGAGGCCGCTATGGGAGAAGAGCGCCTGATGGAAATGAACGACCGTTTTTTAGTGGATGCAAGGCGGTTTTTAAAAAGTGATGAGGGTCAAGCAGAAAATTTCTATTATCGTTTTCGGGAACAGCTAGGTGGAGTGGCGATGGTTCATTATATTACGCAGCATAATGGCTTTACGCTGCGGGATTTGATTTCTTATGATGTAAAACATAACGAAGCGAACGGAGAGAAGAATCTGGACGGAACGGAATATAATTATAGTTGGAACTGCGGAGCTGAGGGCCCTTCACGCAGAAAGGAAGTACTCCGCAGGAGGAGCCGGCAGGAGAAAAATGCATTTGTGATGCTGCTGTTAGGGATGGCGATTCCGATGATTCTTGCCGGAGATGAGTTTGGCAATTCTCAAAAGGGAAATAATAATGCCTACTGTCAGGACAATATAACGACATGGCTCGACTGGCGTCTGCTTGAAAAGAACGAAGAGACGTTTCAATTTGTCCGTCAGATGTTAGCATTTCGAAGAGAGCATGCGCTCTACCACAGGAATCAAAGCCTGACGGGATTGGATGGAAAAGGATTAGGGGCGCCGGATGTATCGTGCCACGGTCAGGAGCCGTGGAATGCCCGTTTCTCTTATTATAGCAGAGAGGTTGGTATTTTGTATTACGGGGGATACTATAATGGGAGAAGTTTATATTTTGCTTTTAATTTTCACTGGGATGCGCATGAATTTTTTCTGCCGAATGTGGAAATTGGAGAGACGTGGAAAGTATTAATCGACACGGCGGGGCAGCAGGAGGGTGTCAGAATACAGAAAAAGTATGAGATGCAGCCGCGCTCAATCGTCATTTTTGAGAGTGTGAGAAAGCCGCGGAAAAGAAAAAGGGATGCCAGAAAACAGCATCCCGCCAATGATTGACATCATATCGCTAAAACCGTTTAGAAATTGTGGTTTTCAACGATTGGGTCAAAAAGATCCAGCATACAATGTTTGTTTGATGCAAAATGTCTGCATGTTGTACATGATACTTTTGTATCACCGGATTTGTTAGAGCATGAGCAACAGTCTTTAACCGCATATGCGCTGCAATTTTTTGCAACATTAGAATACGTTTGTTCATCTGCACGCATGAGATAACCTCCGTTCTACCGCCGGGACGGTGTTAGAATTTTATTAGTAACGATAGTAGTATAAGCAGGCAGAAAGGATAATATACAGATATGATTGTGCTTCACATTGAAAGTGTTAAAGAATTTATGGAGCATTTGTTTTATGGAGATATGTTCGACCGGTTTCATGTAAAGGATTGTGAAGTCGCAACGTTTACGGTCTTTCGAATCGACGGGCGTCGGCAGGACGAATGGTACGATACGGACGAGAGAGAGGGAGACGGAACTGGTTTCGTTACATGGAACCAGCTCAAACCTTATGTTGCGGAATGGATAAAGGGAAAGAAGAAGCCGGGAAAAATGGAAATGAATTTCTGCCATTATATGAAAGATGGTGACGTGGGTTTTTTGCGCGTGCGTTACGAAAAGGAACAGTTACACTTATTTACCGGATATATGCAAAAGGAATTTTCGCCGGATAAGGAAAAACAGCAGCAATGGGATGAGAATTGCCGGATGTTTATAAGAAAAAACAAAATTGTTAGCACTCAAATTAGTTGAGTGCTAAATTTTTCTTGACAATGTCTTTTCATAGCGTTATAGTATCTCATAGAAGAAATAAAGTTAGTAATTGGAGGTTGAGTGATATGACAAATGAGCAAGGAAATTTGGCGATTAATTCGGAAAATATATTTCCCATTATTAAAAAATGGTTGTATTCTGACCATGATATTTTTATTCGCGAGATAGTGAGTAATGGGTGCGACGCCATTACCAAATTAAAGAAACTGGAACTTATGAGTGAAGTCACGCTTGCGGACGACTATAAGGCAAGAATAGACGTGGAAGTTAATCCAGAGGAAAAGACGATTACCTTTACCGATAATGGTCTGGGGATGACGGTGGAAGAAGTGAAAGAATATATCAATCAAATCGCTTTTTCCGGAGCGGCTGATTTTCTGGAAAAATATAAGGATAAGGCAAATGATGAGCAGATTATCGGACATTTCGGTTTGGGATTTTATTCTGTTTTCATGGTTGCCGATTCTGCGGAAATCCACACACTGTCTTATAAAGAAGGCGCAGAGGCTGTTCACTGGGAGTCAGATGGCGGTCTGACATTTGAGATGGGCTCCAGCGATAAGGATACGGTTGGTACACAGATTATCCTGCATTTGAATGAGGATAGCTATGAGTTTGCCAACGAGTACCGTGTGCGCGAAGTATTGGAAAAGTATTGTTCTTTCATGCCGATTGAGATTTATCTGAAAAAGGCAAACGCAGAACCGGAGTATGAGACGATACCGAGCGAAGAAGTAACGGAAGAAGATACGGTTATCGAGGAGATTACAGAAGAGCCGAAAGAGGCAAAAGAGGGAGAAGAGCAGGAAGAACCGGTAAAGAAAACAAAAATTCTCAAACGTCCGGTTTCTATTAGCGATATCCACCCGCTGTGGGCTAAACATCCAAATGATTGTACGGAAGAAGAGTACAAGGCTTTCTACCGTAAAGTATTTAACGATTACCGCGAACCGTTGTTCTGGATACATCTGAATATGGATTATCCGTTTAATCTGAAAGGAATTTTGTATTTCCCTAAAGTGAATCTGGAATATGAGAACATCGAGGGAATGATAAAGTTGTACAACAATCAGGTGTTTATTGCCGACAATATAAAAGAAGTAATTCCTGAATTTCTGCTTCTCCTGAAAGGTGTTATCGACTGTCCAGATTTGCCGCTGAATGTAAGCAGAAGCGCTCTGCAGAACGATGGCTTTGTAAAGAAGATTTCTGATTATATTACAAAAAAAGTAGCGGACAAGCTTTCCGGTATGTGTAAGGTAGACCGCGAGAATTACGAAAAGTACTGGGATGATATCAGTCCGTTTATAAAGTTTGGCTGCCTGAAAGACGAGAAGTTCAAAGAAAAGATAAAAGATTATGTGCTGTTTAAAGATTTAGATGATAAATACAGTACCCTTAAAGAGTATTTGGAAACCCTGCCGGAACCGGAAGTAGAGGCGGAGGTTGTAGAAGAGGGAGAAGAAGAGAATCCACAGCCGGAAGAGACGCCGAAAAAGACTGTCTATTATGTTACGGATTTACAGCAGCAGAGCCAATATATTAAAATGTTCCGTGAGCAGGAGATGAATGCGGTTGTTCTCTTGCACAATATCGACCAGCCGTTTGTATCGGCGTTGGAAGCAGGAGAGGAGCCTGTGAAGTTCCAGCGCATTGATGCGGATTTGACAGACGCCTTTACGGAAGAGGGAGATAAGGAGCAGTTAAAGGCGGATACGGAGACTTTGGAGAAACTGTTCCGCAAGGCGACGGGTAAAGAGCAGCTTACCGTCAAGGTAGAAATGCTCAAAAATGAAAAAGTTTCCTCGATGATTACGCTGTCCGAGGAAGCCCGCCGCATGCAGGACATGATGAAAATGTACGCAGCAAACGGTATGGGCGGCATGGGTATGCCGGAAATGGGCCAGACGCTTGTTCTCAATGCAAACAATGAGCTGGTGAAATATTTACTTGCCAATGCCGAGGGGGACAAGAGCGAACTTTTCTGTAAACAGTTGTATGACTTGGCGTTGATTAGCCATGAGCCGTTACAGGCGGATAAAATGAGTGAATTTATCGAGAGAAGTAATGAAATTATGATGCTGCTTGCAAAATAGAAGACGGATAGTAAAAAAATATCTTGCAAATTTGTGCCATATGAGTTATACTAGGTTTTGCGTTTAGCAAATGCTTCGATAGCTCAGTCGGTAGAGCACTTCACTCGTAATGAAGGGGTCGAGGGTTCAAGTCCCTTTCGAAGCTCATCCGATAAACTGCCTAGATTTACGATTTTTCGTGGGTTTGGGCAGTTTTTCCATATGTTGTCACGAGCGTATGGGTAATTTACATAAAAAGATAAGATAGGAAATGAAGAAAGGTGGCGGATGAAAGTGGACGGAAAAGAATTAAGTGCAATTATTGAATTTGCAAGAGATTTGGAAGATGTCAACAAAGCGTTATGGAAAGCTTTGAATATGTTGGAGAGTTTACAAAACGACCCTTATTACAGGCGTTTTAAAGAGACGGGGCTGTTTGCGGACGAGAGGTCAATCTTATCCGAATGGCTGCGGGCGAACCGTTCGAATCCTAATGTGGCGCCAACGATTTTAAGGGAAAGCGATATGAGAGAGTTTTGCGGTTTAGTGGCGGATTTTTACAAATAAACGAGTTCTGCTGCCAAACCGAAAAGAGATTGACAAATGGCATTTTTTAGGATAAAATATTTTTGTTTCAAAGTTTTTTAAAAATATGAAAAATATTATATTTTAAAAAGGAGAACGAGTCTATGTTAAAAAAAATGCAGGAACTAATTGCTGACCAGTTAAGCGTAGATGCCGATAGCATCACAGAAGCTTCTTCTTTCAAAGATGATTTGGGAGCAGATTCTCTTGACCTCTATGAGTTGATTATGGCTCTGGAAGAGGAGTATGATGTTGAAATTCCTACCGATGACCTTGAGAGTATTAATACCGTAGGAGACGTAATTAATTTCCTGAAGAGTAAAGGTGTAGAGTAAAGACAAATTGCACATAATCCTGAAAATAGGATAGCGTAGACACCAAGAAGGTATTTTGCCTTACTTGGTGTTTCTACTAGTACATCGTATATTAAGTTTTTGTTATAGTCACGTAGGATAATTGTTCTGACGCAGTAGCTGGACAATTAGACAAGTGAATATGTCAGTGACTTAATATGCGATGTACTAGTATGGGGGATAACTGACTAAGAGTCAATGTGAAAATATTTTTTAACCGCAAGTTTGAGTCTGTGCGCACTTGACACAAACTTATGATGTGCAAAAAATGTGCGCAGAAATGAGGGAAACATGAGAAAAATAGCATTTATATTTCCGGGGCAGGGAGCTCAGATTGTTGGGATGGGAAAAGATGTATACGATAATTCCGCTGTTGCTAAAGAAGTTTTTGATAGAGCGAGCGAGGCTGTAGAGTTGGACTTAAAGGCATTGTGTTTTGAAGAGAATACCGACATTGATATTACGGAATTTACACAAGTATGTCTTTTGACAACTAGCGTGGCCATCATGGAAGAGTTGAAAACCAGAGGAATTAAAGCAGATGTGGCTGCGGGACTTAGTCTTGGTGAGTACTGTGCATTGGTAGCAGCGGACTCCATGAATTACATAGACGCAGCAAAGGCTGTCCGCAAGCGCGGCATTTTTATGCAGGAAGAAGTACCGGCCGGCGAGGGCGGCATGGCAGCTATTCTCGGTATGGATGCGGCGGATATTGACAAAGCGATAGCAGAATTTGATAAAGTACAAGTGGCCAATTATAACTGCCCGGGTCAGATTGTCATTTCCGGAGAGACAGAGCAGGTAAAACAGGCGGCAGATAAATTAAAAGAAGCCGGCGCCAGACGGGCTGTGATGCTCAATGTAAGCGGGCCGTTTCATTCGTCTCTTCTTACCGGAGCGGGAGAGAAACTGCAAAAAGTACTGGATGATTTATCGATTGGAAAGCCTCAGATACCATATGTTGCCAATGTCAATGCTTCTTATGTGACAGAACAGGAAGAGATTGAGCCGCTGCTTGTGCGTCAGGTAAGTAACTCGGTTCGCTGGCAGCAGTCAGTAGAAGCGATGGTGGAAGACGGAGTTGAAGTGTTTATCGAAATTGGGCCGGGGAAAACGTTGGCCGGCTTCAATAAAAAAATCGGCAAAGCAATTGGCAAGGAGCTGCTTACATATAACGTAGCAACGATGGAAGATATCGACAAGGTAGTGGAAGCATTACAGGCATGATGGCTTGCGGAAGTTGTGAAACAACGGAGCGATCCAAAGCATCATGATATGTACAATATAAAGCTAAGGTGACAAAGTCCACCTTGCGGAAATGAGGATTAAGATGTTATTAGAAGATAAGGTTGCAGTAGTGACAGGAGCCAGCCGAGGAATCGGCCGCGGTGTGGCGTTGGCGCTGGCGCGCGAGGGCGCCATGGTAGTAGTAAATTACAACGGTTCGAAAGAGCGTGCGGACGAAGTAGTTGCCGAAATCGAGAAAAATGGGGGAAAAGCTGTTGCTATCCGCTGTAATGTCAGTGATTTTGAACAGGCGAAAGAGTTCTTTGCCGGAGTAGTGAAAGAATACGGACGTATCGACGTGCTTGTAAACAATGCCGGTATCACGAGAGATAATCTGCTGATGAAAATGTCAGAGGAAGAATTTCAAGATGTGATACAGACAAATCTGGCAGGTGTGTTCCATGGTGTGAAATTTGTGACCCGTCCGATGATGAAACAACGGCAGGGGCGTATCATTAATATGGCGTCCGTATCTGGAGTCATGGGAAATATGGGACAGGCAAATTATTCTGCTTCCAAGGCGGGCGTCATTGGCTTAACAAAGGCTGCGGCAAAGGAATTATCTTCCCGCAGCATTACGGTAAACGCAGTTGCACCGGGATTTATTGCTACGGATATGACGGATAAATTATCTGAAACGGTCAAGGAAGAAGCCTGCAAAACCATTCCGCTCGGTGCCTTTGGAACTGTAGAGGACGTAGCGGAGGCGGTTGTTTTCTTAGCATCCGATAAGGCGAAGTATATTACCGGACAGGTTCTTTGTGTGGACGGTGGAATTGCGATGTAACTTGCGCCGGTACGAGACGGTGTCAGAATAAAGATGTGGAGGATTATCATGAGTAGAAGAGTAGTCATAACCGGTATGGGTGCAGTCACACCAATCGGAAACAATGTGGAGGACTTTTGGGCGAATGTAAAAAAGGGAACGGTTGGAATCGGGCCAATCACGAAATTTGATTCAACGGCTTATAAGGCTCATTTAGCAGCGGAACTCAAAGATTTTGACGTTACCGAATATGGCATTGACAAAAAAGCGGCGCGCCGGATGGAAGATTTTTCAAAATACGCTGTTGTGGCGGCCAAAGAGGCGCTTGAACAGAGTGGTCTGGATATGGAGAAAGAAGACCCATATATGGTAGGTTGCTGCGTTGGTTGTGGAATCGGAAGCCTTCAGTGCGTACAGACCAATTATACAAAATTGCTCGAAAAGGGGCCGAACCGCGTGGCGCCTCTGATGATACCAATGTTGATATCAAATATGGCGGCAGGAAATATTTCCATTCAGTTCGGACTCAAAGGTAAAAATATTAACGTAGTAACGGCGTGTGCCACAGGTACGCATTGTATTGGAGAAGCGTATCGCTCCATTCAGTATGGAGAGGCAGACGTCATGGTTGCCGGCGGTGCTGAAAGTGCGATTACCGAGATTGGCGTAGCCGGTTTTACGGGATTGAATGCGTTAAATACAACCGAAGATGTAAAGAGAGCGTCCATTCCGTTTGATGTGGAGCGCGGCGGCTTTGTTATGGGCGAGGGTGCAGGAATTCTTGTTTTAGAAGAATTAGAACACGCAAAAGCGCGAGGAGCCGAGATTTTCGCTGAACTAATCGGATACGGAGCCAGTGCGGATGCACACCATGTAACTGCGCCTATCGAAGACGGCAGCGGTGATGCAAAAGCGATAGAATTTGCTATCAGAGACGCAGGGATTGAGCCGGAGGATATTGATTACATTAACGCGCATGGGACAAGTACACATATGAACGACGCTTTTGAGACGAAAGCAATCAAACTGGCAATGGGAGACGCTGCATACAAGTGTAAAGTCAATTCCACGAAATCAATGGTAGGACATCTGCTCGGCGCGGCAGGCGGTGTAGAAGCTATCACATGCGTAAAGTCCATCAATGAAAACTATGTTCACGCCAACGTCGGGTTGTTGAATCAAGATCCTGAATGTGACTTGGATTGCCCGAAAGAGGCAGTCGAGACAGAAGTGAACGTGGCGCTTAGCAATTCTCTTGGTTTTGGCGGTCATAACGCAGTGCTGATATTTAAACGTTTTGAGAATTAAGGAGGGCGAAGACGATGTTGGATATAAACGAAATAAAGAAAATATTACCGCACCGCTATCCTTTTTTACTTGTTGATTGTATTGAAGAAATGGAGCCGGGCGTAAAAGCGGTTGGCTACAAAAACGTAACGGTCAACGAACCTTTTTTTCAGGGACACTTTCCAGAATATCCGGTCATGCCGGGAGTGCTTTTAATCGAAGCATTGGCGCAGGTCGGAGCGGTAGCGATTTTGTCGCTGGAAGAAAATAAAGGAAAGCTTGCTTTCTTTGGCGGTATTAAAAACGCTAAGTTTCGCAAACAGGTAATACCGGGGGATGTTGTTCGCTTAGAGACAGAGATTATAAAGTGTAAAGGCCCGATGGGGGTTGGAAAAGCGATAGCAACGGTAGATGGAAAAATGGCTGCGGAAGCAGAAATTTCATTTATGATTGGAAAATAACCGGGTAGAGATACGAAAGTATAGGAGCTCTTATTTTCTTTACTATTGGCAGAATGCACAATAGTATCCCATTGTTTTTTTACTATTTTCAACAAAGATTCTACAGCAGAAGAAAAAATCTTTACGAAAATGGAAAAAAAGTGGTATACTAATAACAGGCAGCAACTAGCAGCGCTATTTAAGAGTCGTAGCGCAATGAGACAGAAAGGATGGATAAGCTTGTTTGAGATAGGAGACTATGTGGTACACGGCAATAGTGGAGTCTGTAAAGTAGAAGCAGTTCAGACAATGGAGGGTATGGGGGATAAGAAGCGTACCTATTATACGCTAGTTCCAATTTATACTTCAGGAAGCAGATTATTTGTGCCAACCGATAGCAAAAAAGTAGTGACTCGATCTGTAATGACAAGAAAAGAGGCAGAGAAACTTCTTAATGAATGGGATGAGATAGAGACTCTTTGGGTTGAAAACGATAAAAAGCGGGAAGAGGTTTATAAGGAGGCGCTTCGTTCTTGTGACAGCCGCCAGTGGGTTCGTCTCATCAAGACGTCATATCAAAGAAATCAGGACCGTTTGAAGATTGGAAAAAAGGCAACAACAAGTGATGAGCGTTATCTTCATATGGCAGAGGATAACCTTTTTGGGGAACTGGCAATTCCGTTTAAGATGACAAAAGGAGAGGCAGAAGATTATTTTGTCACGCAGATACGGAAGGAATAACGTTGCTTTTTGAAAGTGTAAAAGTGAGAAACTAAAAAAGAAATCATAAATTTATCTGATGTTCTATTTTACAGTAATTTATGATTTCTTTTTATGTTAGAGAAAATTAATTTTTTGGTTTAGCATGAAAAATCAAAACAACTTCTTGTTTCCGTATACGGACGCACAAATCCGTCGGCGACGGCAACGTGTTGCGGATGGACGGCATAATTTTTCAAAGCTTCCTCGTCTTCGAACGCAGAGTCAAGCATGACATCGGTATTGGAACTTGCGAGCCCCTCCGTCTGTACGCGGATATCCAACAGGCCGGGAATCTTTCCCTGAAGTCCCTCCAGTTCTCTTTTTATCCCCTGTTTTACCGATTTCTTTTCCTCGTCCGGCATATCTTTTAACGTCCATAAGATAATATGTTTTACCATAAGATTACCCTCCTATGCCTCTAAATTTTTCATCATTTCTGCTATCAATTCTTTCACCGTTTGAACTGTTTCATCAAGGGCAATTTTATCCTGTATTGATTTATCGCGGGTAGATAATTCGACAACGGATTCTTTCATATTGCGCGGACTGACAACGAGACGAATCGGAACGCCAAGCAAATCTGCATCCGAAAACATAACGCCCGGGCGAACGTTGCGGTCGTCGTAGATTACCTCGATATGCTCTTTTTGAAGCTCGTCATAAAGGTTATCAGCGTATGTTTTTGCTTCCGCATCATCTGCGCGCAGACAACATAGGTGAACCTGCCATGGTGCAATGGACATTGGCCAGATAGGGCCGTAATCGTCATGGTGAAGTTCGCAGACGGAAGCTGCCAGACGACCGACACCAATCCCGTAACAACCCATAATCGGATAGTGGGATTTACCTTCGGCGTCCAGATATTGCATATTCATCGACTTCGTATATTTTGTTCCCAATTGAAAAATATTACCGATTTCAATACCGCGCGAGAGACGGATGGCCTTTTTACCGCATGCCGGACAAATACCGTTTTCAATAATCTTGGCTACGTCGGTGTATACTGCGTCCGGTACATCCCGCTCCATACAGAGATTGGTATAGTGGTATTCCTCTTCATTGGCGCCGCAGGAGAGGTTATTCGTTCCCTGCAGGGATTTATCATAGATTACTGTGTAATCGCCGGTTACCGTCAGGTTGACAGGCCCGATGTATCCGGCATTCAGGCCGCAATCGTCCGTAATAACGGCAGGGTGCACCTCTTCACCGAGGAAGTTAGTCAGTTTGGTTTCATTAACATCCAAATCACCGCGGATAAAGACAACGACGTAATCGTCGGTTGCATTTTTCTGATAGACGACGGCTTTACATGATTTTTCAAGAGGAGACTGAAGAAAATCACAAATCTCTTCAATCGTATGAATATCCGGCGTAAATGTCTTTGTCAGGGCTTTATCTTCCGCATCTTTTTCGTTTTCAATAATACTGTCTGCCGCTTCCATGTTGGCCCGATAGTCGCACTCCTGACAGGTGGCGATAGTATCTTCGCCAATAGGAGTAAGCAGCATATATTCGTGTGAGAGACTGCCTCCCATCATGCCTGAATCCGAGGCGACAGTAACGACGTCTGGAAGTCCGGCGCGGGCGAAAATGCGGTTGTACGCATCGTAACAAACCTGATAGTATGCTTCCAAATCTTCTTGGGAAGTATGGAAAGAGTAGGCGTCTTTCATTGTAAATTCGCGTACGCGGATAAGTCCGGCACGAGGTCTGGCCTCATCACGGAATTTTGTCTGAATTTGATATATCATAAAAGGATAGTTGTTATAACTTTTGGCATAATCGCGCACTAACTGTACGGCGGCTTCTTCGTGAGTCATACCAAGAATCATTTTTGTTTTGTTTCGGTCGCTAAAACGCAATAGCTCGCTGCCAACACTTTCATAGCGGCCGGATTCATCCCAAAGAGAGGCGGGGAGGGTAACCGGAAATAATACTTCCTGCCCGTCAATGGCATCCATCTCCTCGCGAATGATATTTTCGATTTTCCGGCAAATGCGTTTCAAAGGCATATACTGGGAATAAATTCCCTTGGCTACGTCTTTCATATAGCCGCCCCGCATCATGAGTGCGTGGCTCTCAATGACACAATCGCTTGGTTTTTCTTTGAAGCGTTCGCCAACTAGCTTGTCCAGTTTCATTGTTCTCTCCATTTCTGTGCGGCTCGTTTTCTCTTTGCAGGTTTATGGAGGCCGCACCGTCATAAATTTGTAGTTTTTGCTGAAACCTATGTATCTTTGCTTGCATAGGGTAGCGGTTTTATGTTAGCATTTTAGGAAACGATTGTCAATAAAAAGGGAGGCAGACAAAATGGCATTTCAGGCAGTTATTTTTGATTTGGACGGTACTTTATTAAATACATTGGACGATTTAGCCGATTCGGTGAACTATGCTCTGCAAAAATTTCATAAGCCACTGCGCACCGAAGAGGAAGTGCGCGGGTTCGTAGGCAACGGAATTGCAAAACTGATTGAGCGTGCCGTTCCGAACGGAACGGATAAGCCGGAGCAGGAGAAAATTTTGCAGACGTTTCGGGAATACTACGGACAGCATTGTCAGGATAAAACCGCGGTATATGATGGAATACCAGAGGTATTGAGGAATTTAAAACAAAATAAAATAAAAATAGCAGTTGTTTCCAATAAAGCAGATTTTGCTGTTAAAAAACTGATTCCATTTTATTTTGAGGATTTGATTGCAATAGCAAAGGGAGAAGATGAAGCAGCGGGAATCCGGAAGAAACCTGCGCCGGATATGGTGCATTCTGTGTTAGAAGAATTGGGATGTTCCAAAGAGGAAGCGGTATATGTAGGGGATTCGGAAGTTGATTTCATGACGGCAAAAAATACCGGACTCTCTTTCGTTGGTGTCAGTTGGGGATTTAAAGGACGTCCGTTTTTGGAAAAATACGGTGTGGAGAAAATTGCAGACGAGCCAAAAGAACTTTACAAATTTGTATATTAATTGCAAATTGGGTCACACTAGCATTGTACAAAACGAATGCATCAGGGCTCTTTAAAGACCTGAAGAAAGTGAGGACAAAGATGAAAAAACTTATTGCAATTGGCTTGCTAACGATTTGTCTTTCGGCCATGATGGTAGGTTGTGGAGACAAGAACAACAGCGCTACTGACCCATCCAATTCACCGGATACGACTACTGACGTTACCGATACCCCGAATGCAACCGATACTCCGGCGGCAACGGATGATGCCGGAAATAATGATAACACAGACGGAAATGATTTATCGGAAGACGTAAAAGATGGTGTGGACGATGCGGCAGACGGCGTAAAGGATGCTGTTGACGGTGTGGACGATGCGGTTGATGACGCCACGGAAAGCCGGTAATCGAAAACAATCAAGATAGGGAACTATCGCTTCGGATAGTTTCTGATATTCAGGAAAATCCACTATAGAAAAAGGGCGAAAGTCTTGGCAGGGATAAGACTTTTTTGCCGGATAGTGGATTTTTTTGAGTATTAAAAAAAGGGGTTCTGTTTTTGGTGAAAAGTTATTGATAAATAAACAATAATTTTGTAAAATGGTAACAGAAAATATACTGCGGCCTCCTTAGCGGGGTGGCTTAAAACAAATGGAATGGAGGAGAATATGGAAACACAAGTAAAGGAGAGACAAAATTTAGTGGTATTACAGGCATGGGGAATTACGATGATTGTATTATCGTTAGCCTATGTGCTGGAAATTGTAAAGGGATTGCGAACCATACCATATGTTATCGGAGTGTTATCCGTAGGGGATGTTCCTCTGATAGCAGCGATTGTACTTTATAAGACAAAGAAAGAACATCCGGCTATCCGCTATATTATGGCGGTGTCCTATCTGATTTTTTATCTTATTAATCTGCTCGTGAGCCCATATGCCATGACCGTAGTTTACATAATGCCTATTCTGGGGGCGGCAGCCGTATATGGAAGCTACCGTTTGATTGCCTCTATGTGCGGGGCGGCAGTAGTCGCCGTATTAATCCGCATCGGAACTTGCATTTTACAGGGAAAGAAAGAAGCTGCGGCAATTACAGAATATGAAATTCAATTCTTTGGCGTACTTCTCACCGGTATCTTTTTTACACTGGCGATTCGTCAAATCCAATTGACAGGAGAAGCTCGCCAGAAACTTTTAGAAGAGAGTATGAAGCAATCGAAAGACGTGACAGACGGCATTGTGACGGCAAGTGAAAAAGTAGCGGGAAGAATCGACAAAATTAACGGCCATATGGCGGAACAGCTTCAATATGCCAACGAGATGACCGATTCCATGACGGAGATGGCGACAGCGGTCAGTCAGGTTTCGGACAAACTGAATAATCAGAGCGACATCACAAAAGGGATTCAGGAGAGAGTAAGTAATATTGCCGGAGCGGCCAACGAGATGGTGGAGAAGTCCATGCAGACGCGCACGTTAATGAGTGAGAGCAGTGAGAAAATCTCAGCTTCCAAAAAGGGAGCGGAAGTAATGCAGAGTACGTCGAAGCAGATTGAGGATAAACTGATGCAGTTAAAAAAGGAAGCAGAAGATATGCAGGAGATTGTGCGGGTGATTCAGTCAATCACGGAAAATACCAATCTTTTGTCGCTCAATGCTTCAATTGAGGCGGCTCGTGCCGGTGAGGCGGGACGCGGTTTTGCCGTAGTGGCGGATGAAATTCGCGCGCTGGCAGAGGATACACAAAATTCTGCGGTAGAAATCACGGATTTACTGGCGCATTTTCAGAATATTTCGGATGATGTTGAGACGAGTATCGGCGGTATTCTGGAAGAGATTCAGAAGCAGACAAACTATATCGAAGAGGCCTATAACCAGTTTGACGTTATGCAAGTTTCCTTAGGAGAATTGGATGGGCAGGCTATCGGTATCCGTGATGAGATTCAGCAGTTGAAACATTCGAATCAAACAATTGTGGATGCGATATCCGAAATGTCTGCCGTGTCTCAGCAAATGGCGGCAAGTACAAAGAACATTGAGGAATTGAGCGTAGTCAATCGCGAGGCCGGCGAGAAGACCGGACACGAAATCAGTAATATCGCATTAGAAATGAAAGAATTGGTAAAGGAATAAAAGAGATGGAGCAGATTATATTATTTCAAGTACCAGAAAGAGAGGAAGAGCAAATACGGCGTCTTGCCTCTGTCAAGAAAATTTCAGTTACGAATCGGGACAGCAGCCATGCGGCGGGAACGTTGGCTGAATTATGCGCCGGCAAGGATAACGGTCCTTTGCCGGCGCTGGAAAAAATTTCGGATAATAGTTTGATGGTGTTTTGTGATGTGACGGAAAAGCATTTTGACAAACTTCTGTTTGAAATGAGAATGAAAAATGTTTCCGTTGATTATAAAGCAGTTCTGACCGCCTCTAACCGTCAGTGGACAATTCCGCAGCTGTTGCGTGAATTGGAGCGGGAACGCAGTCAGATAATGAAAGGCAAATGAGCAGAAACAACTACTTTTCTTTTTTGATTACCTGTTGAAAGTCTTTCATTTCCTTTGCAATGACACCGCTGAGTGCAAGCATGCAGATTAGATTCGGAATCGCCATCAGTGCATTTGCAATATCAGAAAAATTCCATACGATTTCCAGCGTTGTAGTCGCACCGATATAAGCAATCAGAGAAAAGAAAATACGGTAAATCATATTGTATTTGTGTGTTTTCAGCAGATACTCCAATGCCTTTTCACCATGATATTCCCAACCGAGAATGGTAGAAAAGGCAAACAGAGCAATTCCGATACATACCAGCCAGCCGCCTGTCCTGCCGAGTGCGCTCTGGAAAGCGGCGATGGTAAGCGGAGCGCCGATTAGCAGTTCGTGATATTCATACGAACCATTTTCGTGGAAAATATGTTGATTCAGTTCCTCATCGGTATAAGTGCCATTTAAGGCTGTCGTTGAGGAATTATCTTTTGGCGTCAGGGTAAGTGTTTTTGCTTCATCTTCCGAGCCGGAAGGTGTGAGAACAAATGTACTTTGACCATCTTTATTTTCTGTTTTCAACCGATAGGTAATCTTGTTTCCGTCTTTATCCGGCAGTGTACAACTCGAAACGGAGCTGTCATCCTGAACGTTAATGTTACACTCATATGCGCCGGAAATACTTGGCTCTACTTCTGTAGTACCAAGCGTTCCTGAACTGGCGATACAGAGACCTGTTATACTGCAGACGACGATGGTATCCCAAAAAGTTCCGGTCATATTGATGTAACCTTGTCGAACGGCATTATCCGTTGTTGCTGCGGCAGCAGTAATAGCGGCGGAGCCCATGCCTGCCTCGTTGGAGAAAACACCGCGGGCAACTCCGAAGCGCATCGCATTCATCATGGCAGCAGTGATACTTCCGCAGAGACCACCGCCTACTGCCTGAGGACTGAAAGCCATTTTAAAAATCATTGCCAGACCGGCAGGTACATTTTCAAAATGAAGGATAATCACAATGATACCGGCAATGATATAAAACACAGCCATTAATGGAACAACAACCTGTGAAACCTTAGAGATGGATTTAATCCCGCCGACAATGATAATTAGCGCTAACACAGTAATGGCAATGCCGGAAATCCATATAGGAATGCCAAAAGAAGAATGCAGTGCGTCAGAAATGGAATTCGCCTGTGTCAGATTTCCGATACCAAAGGACGCCAGCACGGCAAACAGTGCAAAGAGCCATCCGAGAATGGAGCCGGCTTTTTTATTTTTAAAAGCCTTTTTCATCGTGTACATCGGCCCGCCGGACATCTCACCGGCTTCATTTACTTCCCGATATTTGATAGCCAGCATACACTCACTGAATTTGGAAGTCAATCCGAAAAACGCAGAGAGCCACATCCATACGAGTGCGCCGGGGCCGCCCGATACCATGGCAGTAGCAACACCGACAATATTTCCGGTTCCAATCGTAGCTGCTAATGCTGTTGTCAGCGCAGAAAATGGTGATATATCACCGCTGCCCCGCGTTGTTTTCCGAGCCTCTTTTCCGAGCCCGCTTTTGAGTGCATAGCCGAGATTGCGCCATCCTAAAAAACGAGTGCGGATCGTCAGGAATATGCCTGTGCCAACGAGAAGAATAAGCATTACCGGCCCCCAGACGAAATCGTCAATAGAAGATAAAATCTGCGAAAAGGTTTTCATTATGTAAGAACTCCTTTCAATTATAATATAAATAGGCGTTTGCGAAACGCCAGAACCCGCATAAATGCGGGGTTCTTTTTGTTACA
>CAJTLS010000035.1 GCA_910577295.1 uncultured Eubacterium sp. | reverse complement strand
GTTTACCAATGTCACAGCTTCCGGAAAACTGGCAGGAGGAGCCAATTCGCTGGTAACGAGAAAAGCAGAAGACCGTATTGCCAAGGTGACGGTTGAGATTTATTATGAGGATGAGACAGTTTTTAACGAGGAGAATCGAATCGTAATGGTTCAGACTTCGAAAGGAGTGTAGGGGCATATGATACGACTGCTTAATAATAACATGGTAAATAGAAAGAGAGAGGGCTCTACTTTAGTTTCTGTAGTGATTGGGGTTCTTTTTCTTGCGGCCATTGGTATTATTGTGCTGACCGCTGCCAATTCCTATATGATTTCTGTCAATGTCGATTACAATTCTTCCAATAATTTCTACGAAGCAGAACAGATATTGGAAGAAGTAAAGACCGGCTTGCTGGAGTATGCGGGGGACGCCAGTGAAGAGGCCTATAAATATATTTTGGAGAACTATGGAAAAGATAAAGATTCAAAGAGGGAAGCCTTTTCAAAAAAATATTTGAGTTTATTGGCGGATAAATTGCAGCCTGATATGTCCGGTTCTTTTGTCTGGGATGATTCAAAAATCGGAAATGCGCAGGACGGAGATATCAAGAAGCTGAAAGCGCTGTCGCCGGTTCCGGACGCGGTAACAACAGTGAAAGCGACGAATCTTGCGTTTGTTATAAAAAAAGATGAAAAGACAGGAGAATATTCCCTTGTCATCCGCAATATGTTGATTGATTTTACAAATGAAATTGATTACCGTTCTACGATACAGACGGATATCTGTCTCACTGTTCCTGATCACAGTCTGGAGGGAAATTCTACCTTTGATGAGATGAAAGATTATATTTCAATATCAGACGATACGTTAGGTGTTAATAATGGTCTGGTGGGGATTGGCATTACGGGGAAAATATACGGCGGTAATACCGAACAGGGCATCTTGTTGGGGCAGAAGAGTAAAGTCGATTTTAAAAGCCCGCTTATTATCAGCCGAGGAGATATGGAAGTTCACAATGGGGCGGAGATTTCCGTGACCGGAGAGACCGGAGTGGGAGATTTATATTTGAAAAATATTCATCTGACACCGGGAGGGAGTACAGACTCGACGCTCAAGACAATGTTGAATCTGAATGAGAATGCTTATATTGCGAACGACTTAAATATTGAGACAAATAACTCTACGGTTACGGTAGGGGGTAAGTATTACGGATACAGTTATAATGAGACGAATAAATCCGACGCTTCTGCTGTCGTAAATTCGGATTACAGCAGCGCAATTTTAATTAACGGAAAGAATACGACGCTGCAGACGGACGATTTACATAGTCTGATTTTGGCAGGGCGTGCGTTTGTTTCCCGTCAGAAACAGCAGGGGGTAAGCGGTCCGAAGCCGGTTTCTGATATCCGTATGGGTGAATCAATTGCCGTCAAGAGTAATCAGCTCGCCTATCTGGTGCCGGATGAATTTATTGTCACGGCTTCTGGAAACTCCGATGATTGCCATAATCCGGTATTCAAAGATGAAATGGCAGAGGTACATGTGGATGAGGCCGGATTGAAAAATAAGTTCGGTCAATATCTGAATGCGGCAACTCCTTACGAGGCAAATTATAACAATACTCTTGGTTACGTTTTTTATTATCTTAAATTTAAAGATGATATCTCGGCAAATAAATATTTTGAAGCTTATTATAACGGTACGGAAGTAGACGAGGATGGGAACACGATAATCAATCAAGAAGAATTACAGAAAAAGGCAAAAGTTTATATTAGCGACCAAGACCTGAATATTAAGTTTGACCAGATGTTGTATCTGGTAGCCGGGAACGTTATGAATAATTATTATAATGCTAATGGGGCTCCGTTGCAGAAAGCCACCTATTTCGGCGACAATCAGCAACCTGAGTCGCGGCTGTTAGAAGAGGGGCAGCGAATTGGCCAGAAGTATGTAGGGTATCAGATGGGACTTACGCCGTCGAAAAATACAGCGGGCAATATGCGCCTTTCGCCTACGGCGCCGCGGCTTGTCTCGGAAACGATTGTGAATTTTCAGGATCCGGAGTTTAAAAATAAAGTAACAGAAGCAGAAACCGTGAAGACAGAAGCGGATACGGGAGTGAGTGGAGCCGTTTTACGAATTTGCAAAGGGGATTATACGGTTTCAAGCGAAATGAAAGGTCTTTTAGTTGCCGACGGTGATGTAACGGTTTCGGCTGATTTTACTGGATTAATACTGGCCACCGGAAAAGTCAGTGTGGCAAATACGGGAATTAAGATGCAGTCGGATATGGTGACGGTCGGTAAATTGTTTGATTATATTCGCACGGATGAGGCGTTATCCTCCCTGTTCCGTGATTTGAACGGCACATTAAAGAAACGGCCGAGTGATTTGGCAGAATGTATTAGTTATCAGAATTGGGTGAAGAACAGTTATTAATGGACAGTGTGTGCAAAGGAGGCGTCAGGGATGCAGAGAGGAAAGAGAGAGGGATTTTCTTTGATGGAAATGATTATTATCATTGGGATTATCGGCATTCTTGCCGGCGCCGTCGGACTCTCCATTGGTTTGTTAAAATCCACGGACACAAAGAGTACTGCGTATGATATTAACAGCAGTCTGACGAATGTGAAAGCAAAGACGATGGGTGGTAAAGGTCAGCCGTATATGTATCTGTATCGTTTAGGTTCTTCTTATTATCTGGATGTAACAAATAAAGAGCCGAAGAATTATTCGCCGACGACGAATGCAAAAGAAATTGGCGATACGGATGTATCCATTTATTTTGGCTCTACTAAGCAGTTGCTGGACGGTGCCTCGGACGGGTTTATCTGTTTTGCTTTTCAGAAGAAAGACGGTGCTTTTCTTGTTTTTGATAATAGTACTATGGGAAAATGTATCTGTCCGGAAAAAATTTATGTGGAAGCGCTGGGAGCGCCGACATATATCGTTCATATGGTACAGGATACCGGCCACCATTATATTGAAGAGAAGTAGAAAATGAGTTTGTGAGGAAAGACGGTGATATCGTGAAAAAATCGAGACGCGGCGGTTATTCGTTGGTGGAGTTAATCATTGCTATGGGCATCTCCGCTATCGTGCTAGCCAGTTTACTTGCTTTACTTGGATATGGTGCACATAATATGCGGGTATCACAGGCTTTGGTTGCTTTACAAAATCAGGCGAAGGATGCGACAAATCACATATCAACGTATACGATGGAAGCAAGTGATGTTGAATGGGATGAACATAAGAAAGTTCTGACGGTCACGAAGAAATCGGTGCCACAGGAACTGGAACTGCAGCCGGACGGCACGAAGAAGTATCCGGCTCCGGTTGAGGAAAAATGTTATTATTGGAAAGGGACAGACGCCATTTATTTTGCCAAGAGAGATAAAGTGGTAGACCCGTCAGATAATACAAAGGTGAATTTAACAGAGGGACAGCAGTTTTTACTGGCGGAAGATATGCAGGATTTTGACTGCAAAATAAAGGAAGACAAAAAAACCGGGAAAAAAGTTTTGCATCTGGAAATGAAATTGTCAAATAGTATAACGGAGTTTACATGTAAAAAAGATATCTATATGAGAAACCAGTCGGGTGCAGAATCAGCAAAGAATCCAATTTGAGGAGGTGGTTCCAATGAATAAGAGAAGAAAGAGAAAATTATGGATGCTTCCTGTGTTTACATTTGTGTTAGTATTCGTTATCGGCTTGTGTTGGAAAACAAATGTATTTGGTAAGTTCATTCCACAGGAGCCTTTTGTGGAGGGCGAGCCGGAAATAGCAAATAATACTCTTGTGACGAATGAGGGAAGTAACTTAAAAGGAGAAGAGGGTTCGGGGGCGGAGCCATGCTGTGAGGAAGTTCCTACCTGTGTCGGCAAAAAAGGTTCGGAGACCAATCCATTCGTCATATTGGAAGTTGTAGCGGACCATGCACAGCAGCAGATGTCATATCTGGCGATGGAGGAAAACAGTAACACTCCTCTTGATATTATGAAGATTGGTATCGAGCTGGCCAATAAAGCGCAGAGAAGCTATGTACCGGGGAATAATAATGTCATGTCCCGTACGGATCTGATGCCAGTAGGAGAGTGGTTCTCCCGTTGGGAATATAAAGTGAAACCGATTGGGGCAACAGGGCTTATTACGGAAGAAAAAGATTTGGTGAGCGAGTATTTCGTAGACTTTGAAAAGCTGTATTCCTTAAAGATTACATCCGAAGATTTGAAAAAGGCCGGAGTAGAGGAAGAGGAATTTAAAAAGCTGTTTGATGAGGCAAAAGATGAGGGAAAATCCGGTATGTTTACGCGTCCGGTATATAATCATACCGCTCTTATGAATAAATATCCGGAATTATTTGAGAAAGACAATAAGGAACAGAAAATAAGAAAGATTGCCAAAGAGGATTATGTGAACTGGCAGGCATCCCGCAAGACGGAGGTAGTAAAGGAAGCGGAAGTGAGAGAATATTCCGGCAACGGCTTTATATTGGCGGTTGCACCGGGACAGGGTGAGTTTAGTTTTGTCCGTCAGGAATGGGGGAATGACGGAGTAAAGAGAATATTCGAAAAGACGGGAACAAATGCAGACCGCTGGATATATGTGGAAAATGAGAAAGACCTTCCTCCAGAAACAGTGACTGCTTATGAAAAGAATACAGCGCGTATTACCGATTCTGCATTTTATAATCACGAAAAGCAGATTTGGTGGGCAGGCATTGATGAATTAGGTTCAACGTACCGCGAATCGGATGATATTACGGGGATGTATATGAAACTTTCCGATTATCCTCAGATAGTTTGTCAGTATGTAATAACGCCAGAAGAAAAAAGTGAAGTATATTCTTTTAACTATTATGGAATATGCAATAATAATATACTGAAGAGACAGTTATTCCAGTTTAAGACGCAAAAAGAGTGTGATGATTTTCATATGAAAGTTATCTGCATGACGCCGTCCGAATTGAATGAAATGGCGAAAAAGGATACCGACCAGACGTTAGATATGATAGAGCGCGCCGATATGTTTTATGTTGCAGGTTATGCGGGCGAGGGCAAAGATAAGACGGCTGCCTTAGAAGAGACATACAATTTGTATTATAAGTATGTGAAAGGAAAAGAGGATTATAAATATGATGAGACAAAGGTGGCAAGTTTCTTTGATGATGATTTAGAGTGGGATTTGTGCTATAAATTAATTTTCCGGCTTTGTCATAACAAAAATCTGCCGTTGATTATAACAAATACAGTAGGTAAACTAGCCAGTGAAAGTGTTGCTAATATCCGAATGTATCAGTCAGAACAATATCCAGATGTGGAGCTTGGCTCTATACTCAGCAATCTCGGTAAGTTGTATATTATTACCACGCAGTTTGATTTGACGGCGAAAAAGGCTGAAGATGAGACATATGTGAGAACTTTTTATGATGATATTTTGGATAAACTCCAGAGGATACCTCTGGCAGAGGCAGGGAAGAACTCATCTGCCTCGTCACCGATACAATATACCGGATATTACCGGAGGCCGAAAGTTATTGATTCGGATGACGTCGTGGAGCGGGAGAAGTGTTTCTATTTATGGAATAACATGACCTTTTTCCCTGAGGCGCTTGGAAGTTTATTCTATAATAGCCAGCAGATATCGACAAGTGAAGAAAATAGAGAGCAATTAAAGACATACGGTTATTTACCATCTTATTTTGATACGACGACCAGTGACAAAACATTTACGGATCCAAGTCAGGCAGAAAAAGCCCCGGGTAGTGACGGACATACCGGAAACGTCGGAATTCCGCATAATGGGAACAATGGAGCTTATTATTCCACACTGCTTGGTAATGCAGAGTCCTCTTATGTTACGAATACGACTATGAATACTGCCTTTCTCATTATGAATAACCGGCCGGAAGTTGTAAATCCGCAGGTTGTAAAATTGATGAGACAGAAGAAAGAGTATGTAAGAATGTCAGATGTGGCTGCTCTTGTAGACTATTCGTCCGAACAGACTTATCAGCCAAACGATAAGTCGTATCTGAAAGTACTGATTCATAATAACAATAACGGTCAGGCGGGGGTTGTGACAAAAGTCACTCTGATAAACGAACAGGGACAGCCAGCGCCGGCAGATAGCGATTTGAAACTGTACAAGGCGAAAGATTATTTGGAGGAATGTGGAAAAGCCAAATATGGTATATATGAGGGATATGATATTCCAGATGGCGAGTCAGTAGTTGCTTATGTTCCGTACTCCCAAAAACAGTGGGCGGACGGATATAACACGGTAGAATTTGAGACGGTCGGTCGTATTTACAGCGAGAAAAAGAAGAAAATCATATATGGAAAGCCGACAAAAACAAATATCAGTATTAATGAGAGAACATTATTCAATTTAGATTAGTTTGCATGGAAGCAGATAAAACTTGTTTTTATTTGCTTCCAAACATTTTTAAGGGATGAAACGGCATTGCTATTGGCAGCCAGGGTGTTGTATAATGAGAATGTGATTACAATTAAGGGCTGGGTCATGGATGTGGAACGGCTTAAACGAGGAACATATCTGACGGAGAAATATTTGGATTTTGCGGAAAGCATGACATTATGGCATATTCCTTTAACGATGCAGGATTGGAAAAACGCCTTAATAGTTTTATAGAAATGTTTGAATATGGCCTGTTGAAAGATATATAAAGTATAGGAGCTGACAATGCATAGTATTAAAGAGATTAAGCAACAATTTGAAAAAACCGAAAAAGAGCAATGGCATGCTCTTTTTTCGCAATATATGGCCGATGAGCGCGTGGGCGTTAAGAAACTGATAGCACAATATGAGAGAAAGCTGCAGTCCCATGAAAAGGAGCAGCAGCGACTACAAAGTATGCTTGCGTTTGAGCGAAAGTACGGCGTACAGTATTCCTGTATCTGCGGTGTGGACGAAGCAGGAAGAGGGCCGTTTGCCGGTCCGGTAGTAGCCGGCGCCGTTGTGCTTCCGGTTGGCCTGACGATAGAGGGACTCAATGATTCAAAAAAAGTCAGCGCTAAAAAGAGAGAAGAGCTATTTGAAGAGATAAAAGAAAAAGCGGTAAGTGTTGGCATTGGCATGAGTTCTCCAGCAAGAATCGATGAGATAAATATTCTTCGCGCCACTTATGAGGCGATGAAGCATGCGATTGAAGATTTACAGGTAGTGCCGGACTTATTGTTGAATGACGCGGTGACGATTCCTGATGTGCCAATCCGCCAGCTCGGTATTGTAAAAGGGGATTCGAAGAGCTTGTCGATTGCAGCGGCAAGCATTATGGCAAAGGTGACAAGAGACCGCCTTATGATTGAATACGCAGAGATGTATCCGCAATACGGATTTGAGAGAAATAAGGGTTATGGCTCCGAGGAGCATCGTGCCGCATTAAAGATGCATGGGCCGTGCCCAATTCACAGAAATACATTTATTCATGCATGGACGTAAATAAGTTGGGAAGGGGGCGTTGGCATGGCGCAAAGAGAAGAGAAAAAAACAGCAGTTGCATTGGAATACGAGCCGGGAGAACAGGCACCAAAGGTCATTGCTACCGGTCAGGGCAGGATTGCTGAAAAAATTATTGATGTGGCGAAAGAGGCAAATGTGCCGGTGCATAAAGATGAAAAACTGGCTCGTTCTCTTTCTGTGTTGGATATCGGGGAGTACATCCCGCCGGAACTCTATTCGATTGTCGCAGAAGTTCTTGTTTTTGTGGACAGCATGGATAGAATTCAGGATAAAATAAAAAAGCACCGTTGATGATAGTAACAAGCAAAGGAGAAAAGACGATTCGATGAATCGCAGACGATTAGGAAGTTTGCAGGAGCAAAAAGCTGTTCAGTATTTGCAGGAACTAGGATATTTGATAGAAGAGAAAAATTATCAGACCCGTTTTGCTGAAATTGATATTGTGGCGAGAGAGGGAAGGTATCTGTGTTTTGTAGAGGTGAAATACCGTTCTGGTACGGAATATGGGGCGCCCGAGGGGGTGATAACAAAACAGAAAATGCAGCGAATAGGAAAAGCAGCCAGATTTTATCTGCGGGAAAAAAGAATTTCACCGGATACGCCGGTGCGTTTTGATGTCGTCTTTATATTGGGAGAAGAGATTTCGCTAATACGCAATGCCTTTATGTATCAGGGGGATTAAGAGGGCGGATGAGGCCACGATTTCCTGTTACTCACATAAAACTTATTATCATGCTTGCTTTCCTGACATAAAACAAATATAATAAAGAAGATGACGTGTTTTAGCAAACACATAGGAGGAACAGAATGAGTAAACCTATTTTGGCAATAGTAGGGAGGCCTAATGTAGGAAAGTCCACACTATTCAATACATTAGCCGGAGAAAAGATTTCTATTGTGGAAGACTATCCCGGTGTTACAAGAGACCGTATTTATGCGGATGTGACATGGCTCAATCAATCATATTCCCTGATTGACACTGGCGGGATTGAGATAGATGCAAAAGACCATATGTTAAAACATATGAGAGAACAGGCGGAGATTGCCATTGATACGGCCGACGTCATTCTATTTATCGTTGATGTCCGACAGGGTCTGACGGACGCGGACGCGAAAGTGGCAGATATGCTCCGGCGTTCCGGTAAGCCGATTGTATTAGTTGTGAATAAAGTTGACAATTTTGATAAATATATGCCGGATGTGTATGAGTTTTACAATCTCGGTATCGGAGACCCGCACCCTATTTCTGCGACATCTAAGTTAGGGATTGGCGATATGCTGGATTCCGTTTCTGAATGGGTTGCCGTTGAGAATATGGAGAAAGAAGAGGATGACCGGCCGAAAGTGGCTATTGTGGGAAGACCGAATGCGGGAAAATCTTCTTTGATTAATAAACTGCTCGGAGAGGAGCGGGTTATTGTTTCCAATGTAGCAGGAACAACGAGAGATGCCATTGATACGGAAATTTCACATAACGGCAGGGATTATGTATTTATTGATACGGCTGGACTCAGGCGCAAAAGCAGGATTAAAGAAGCGATAGAGCGCTATAGCATTATCCGCACGGTAGCCGCGATAGAGCGTTCGGACGTGGTGATTTTGATGATTGACGCTGTAGAGGGAGTCACCGAGCAGGACGCCAAGATTGCCGGCATTGCCCACGACAGGGGGCGCGGGTTAATCATTGCGGTAAATAAATGGGATGCGATTGAGAAAAATAATGCTACGGTAAAAGATTATACGAAAAAGATTCACGACATTTTGTCGTTTGTTCCTTATGCAGAGATATTGTTTATTTCTGCTTTGACAGGACAGCGTGTAAACATTATATTTGACCGTTTGGAGACGGTGATTCAAAACCATGCCATGCGCATTCAGACAGGCGTTTTGAATGAGATATTGGCGGAGGCGGTAGCGATGCAGCAGCCACCTTCCGATAAGGGAAAGCGTTTGAAACTGTTCTATATTACACAGGTGAGTACAAAACCGCCAACGTTTGTGTTGTTTGTCAATAAAAAGGAACTGATGCATTTTTCTTATCAGAGGTATATTGAAAATCGTATACGTGAAACTTTTGGTTTTGTCGGAACACCGATTCGCATATTTATTAGGGAAAGAAAGGAAAAGGAGTAAAATAGAATGACAGAGATTTGGTTATCATTGCTTTTCTTGCTGGTTGGGTATGGATTTGGCTGTTTTTCAACCGGTTATGTTGTGGCGAAGATGAGCGGCCATAACATTCAGTCCGAGGGCAGCGGTAATATCGGGACGACCAATGCTCTTCGTACGCTGGGAGCAAAAGGCGGAGCTATCACATTTGCCGGAGATTTGCTAAAAGCGTTTATTCCAACGTTTGTTGTCCGCCTTATCATCTGTCCGGCTATGGGATATTCTTCGGAAGTCACATATTTATTGACGATGGTGATTGGCCTTGGCGTTGTGATTGGGCACAATTTTCCCTTTTATTTACATTTTAAAGGCGGAAAGGGAATTGCTGTCTCGGCGGCAGTAATTGTTGCCTCGTCTTCCAATTCGCTATTTGGTTGGTTTATGATTCTTGCCGGGTTGCTTGTTTTTATCCTTATCGTGGCAATTACCAGATATGTTTCTCTGGGCTCCCTTGTTGTAGTATGGTATTTCCCGATTTATGTAATACTACAATATAGGTACTGCGCAATGCCAATGTTTCTTGGTTTATTGGCGTTGGCATTGACATTTACGGCGCTCGCATATATTAAGCATGCCGGTAATATCAAAAGACTGCTCAATGGAACAGAGAGAAAAATTGGCGAAAAAAGATAGATGATTCATAAGTGAAAAGGAGAACAAATTGATGAAACGAGTTAGTTTTTTAGGAGCGGGAAGCTGGGGGACGGCGCTTGCCATCTTGTGCGCCAACAATGGACATCAGGTTACGGTGTGGTCAAAAGTGAAAGATGAGATTACGATGCTGCGGGAGAACCGCGAGCATATCGAGCGTTTGCCGGGTATTAAATTGCCAGATAACATCATAATTGAAGATGATTTGGAGCAGGCATGTGCAGGTCAGGACATTCTTGTTTTTTCTGTGGCTTCTCCTTTTGTGCGCCCAACGGCACAGGAGGCAAAACCTTATATAAAAGACAATCAGATTGTGGTAAATGTTGGCAAGGGAATTGAAGATGATACGCTGATGACGCTCTGTGAAATATTGGAGGATGAACTTCCGACGGCCGATGTATCGGTTCTGTCCGGTCCAAGTCATGCCGAAGAGGTTTCCAGAGGAATACCGACAACGGTCGTTGTCGGCGCTAAGTCCAAGAAGACAGCAATGTTTGTGCAGGATGTATTTATGAGCGATAGTTTTCGCGTGTACACCAGTCCCGACATTGTAGGTATTGAATTGGGTGGCGCTTTGAAAAATGTCATTGCGCTTGCGGCCGGAATTTTGGACGGTATGGGAATGGGAGATAATACAAAAGCGGCTTTGATGACGCGGGGAATTGCAGAAATTGCGCGCCTTGGAACCGAACTTGGCGGCCGGACGGAAACATTTGGCGGATTGTCCGGCATTGGCGATTTGATTGTTACCTGTACGAGTACCCACAGCCGCAACCATAACTGCGGATATCTGTTAGGGCAGGGGAAAACGCTTGCCGAGGCAAAAGAGGAAATAAAACAGGTTGTGGAGGGAGTCAATTGTGCAAGGGCAGCTTTGAAACTTGCCGAACGGAATCATGTATCCATGCCGATTGTTGAACAGATTAATAAAGTTCTTTTTGAAGATAAACCGACTGCGCTGGCGATGCAGGAGTTGTTAGAAAGAGATAAAGTAAGTGAGTACAAAGATATGACATGGTAGGAAAAATCTGGAAAATCTGAAAATTTATTCCGACGTCTTGACGTTTGATTGAGTGTTATGTTAATATGAGTATGTACAGTACGGGCTTGTACTGGTTTCGACAGGCCGGCTGAAGACGGTGAAGCTATCCGTGGACTGTGACCACGTTAAAACACAGATTTAAATTTAAACGCTGATAAAGAATTAGCATACGCTGCCTAATTAAAGGCGGCTGCTGTTCTTAAGTGTCCTGCAGCTTAAGTACAGTATCATCCTTTGCGGGGAACCTTATTTGTTAAGCTTTGCGCAAATAAGAGATTGTATGAAGCTACCGAATCCTGATGGATGTCAGTTTCCGCCGGGAAGAGGGAATGGTTTTCCTTTGGGAGAACAGAAGAACTGACTATGATAGTAGAAGAACGTGGGATTCCGGTTTGGACGCGGGTTCGATTCCCGCCAGGTCCATTATGTAAAAATGTCATAATTCTGGATTTTATGAACGAAGTCTGGAATTGTGACATTTTTTGTTATAATTTTACTGAAAGCAGATGATTTTCAATAGGTCTGGATTGTGATATAATATCAAAAAAAGGAAAAATAAGAGGGCATTTCATGGACATAACTTACATTTACCATAGCTGTTTTCTGGTGGAGACGAAAGTCTGTTACTATTTGTTTGATTATTATCAGAAGCAGCTGCCAAAATTGAATCCAGAAAAACCAATTCTGGTATTCGCCAGCCATTTCCATCACGACCATTATAACAAAGAAATATTTGAACTGTTGAAGAGGCAGGGTATGAAAGACATCCATGCTATATTGTCAAAAGACATTTCAAAGCGAAACTACCCAGAGGCGCAAGGCATTGATACTACCTGTGTAACGTTCCATCAACATTATGAGCTACCGTGTGGAACGAGTCTGGAAACGCTTCATTCGACGGATTCCGGCGTGGCGTTTCTGGTGACATGTGCGGAGGGGGTGATTTATTATGCCGGCGATTTGAACGACTGGGTGTGGAAAGGGGAGCCGGAGCAGGACAACCGGCAGATGACCGGAAGTTATCGGCATGAGATAAAAACGCTTGCCGGAAAGAAAATAGATGTGGCGTTTCTTCCGCTTGACCCGAGACAGGAGGAGTATTATGCGGAGGGAATGCGGTATTTTTTGGAGAACGTGGATGTAAGGGCCGTTTATCCGATGCATTACTGGGAAAAACCGGAGATTATCGGGCGGTTTCTTGCAGAATATCCGATGTATAGGGATATTGTGCAAGAAACAGAAAAGTTGTGAGGAGTAAAGTAGAAAAGGGAAAAGAAATATGAAATTAGAACAATCGGTAAGAGACATTAAAGGAGTGGGAGAAAAGGCAGAACAGTGTTATCACAAAATGAATATTTACACCGTGGCGGATTTGCTTGAGCACTATCCGCGTGCGTACGATGAGTGGAAACCCATTCAGCCGATTGACGGTGTGGGAGAGGGCATGACGGTGGCAGTAGAGGGGACTCTGCGAGAGCGGCCGCAGATGAAATTAAAAGGGCGGCTTAAGATTTTGACGGTTACGCTGTTCGACGGGAGTGGTGCGCTTCCGGTTACATGGTTTAACATGCCCTTTTTGAGAAATCGGCTTAAAATGGGAGTGCGTTACATATTGCGTGGTAAGATTGAGTGCAGAGGCGGTCAGTTGCAATTACAGCAGCCGAATATTTACACGAGGGAAGAATTTTACCGTCAGGTAGGAAAACTTCAGCCAATCTACCCGCTGACGTCCGGTTTGAGCAATAAGGCCGTGACGAAATCGCTTGCACTTGCTTTGAAAGAGGCGGAAGATTTGCAGGAATATTTACCGGCAGACATACGGAAGAGACAGAAGCTGCTGCTTTACAAAACGGCGTTACAGCAAATTCATTTTCCGGTAAATAGGGAAGAGATGATGGCGGCAAGGCGCCGTTTGGTTTTTGATGAGTTATTCTTATACTCTCTGGCGCTGGCCTATATCAAAAAGGTTGGACGCATAGAGAGCCGTTATGTAGTGGAGGAGAAGGAGGAGGCAAAACAGTTTCAGAGCGGACTGCCATTTGTGCTGACGGATGCGCAGAAGAAAGCATATCAGGAAATTATGGATGATATGAAAAGCGGGTATGTCATGAATCGTCTGGTGCAGGGCGATGTCGGTTCTGGGAAGACGATTGTGGCAGTATTGGCATTATATCAGACGGTACTGAATGGCGGACAGGGAGCGTTTATGGCTCCGACAGAAGTGCTGGCGACACAGCACTATCGCAGTTTGTGTGAGATGTTAGAGCCACTCGGGGTGCGCGTTGGTCTTTTGACGGGAGCGCTGACCGCAAAAGAAAAGCGGGAAGCAAAGGAGCGGATAGCTCTCGGAATGTGGGATATTGTTATTGGCACGCATGCGATTATTCAGGACAATGTAGTTTTCTCCAAGCTGGCACTTGTGATTACGGACGAGCAGCATCGTTTCGGTGTCAAACAGAGAGAGGGTTTGTATCAGAAAGGAAAGGAGCCTCATGTACTGGCGATGAGCGCTACCCCGATACCACGGACGTTAGCGCTGATTTTGTATGGGGATATGGATTTATCGGTGATTGGGGAGCGTCCGGCAGCGCGACTCCCGATTAAGAATTGTGTCGTGAATACGGGATATCGGCCGCATGCTTATCAGTTTATGAAAAATCAGATAGGGCAGGGCCATCAGGTATACATCATCTGTCCGATGGTAGAGGAGAAAGAAGATTCGGAATTGGAAAATGTGACGATTTATTCTGAGGAGTTAAGACAAATCTTTCCTTCCTCCGTGCGTATTCAGGCATTACATGGGAAAATGAAACCGGCGGAGAAAGAGGCGGTTATGCAATCTTTTTCACGGGGAGATATTGATATACTCGTATCGACTACCGTTATTGAAGTCGGTATTGATGTACCGAATGCAACGGTTATGATGATTGAAAATGCAGAGCGGTTTGGTCTGGCGCAGCTCCACCAGCTTCGGGGTCGTGTGGGGCGGGGAGCATCACAGTCCTATTGTATTTTTATGGTTGGTGAAGAGTTGAAAGATTCGCAGGAGCGACTGAATGTACTTGCTAATTCCAACGACGGTTTTTACATTGCCAGAGAGGATTTGAAAATGCGGGGGCAGGGAGAACTTTTTGGACTTCGGCAGAGCGGAGAGCAGGTTTTTGTGTTGGCAGACATATTCGAAGATGCGGATATTTTGCAGGCGGCAGGAGAAGAAGTGAAGTTATTGACGGAAGATGAAATTGTGCTGCTGTATAAAAAAAACAGGCGGTTAAAGAAAAGAATCGAGTACTATTTGGGGCAGGTTACCTTATAAAAAAGCGTCGTGAAAATCCGACGCTTCCCAAAACACTGCGTGTTTTTTGCTCCGCACAGGATGAACATTGCCATAAGATAAAAAAGCGTCGTGAAAATCCGACGCTTCCCAAAACACTGCGTGTTTTTGCTCCGCACAGGATGAACTTTCCCATAAAAAAGGCTTGGCTGCAGCCGGCACGGTGACAATGCATGAAAACGCTCTTGAAAAAACGATTACTATCATATACAATAAAAGATATGAGTATATGAGCAGGAGGCGCTTCGTATGAGGGTGATTGCAGGTAAGGCAAGGCGTTTGTTGTTGGTTTCTCCGGAGGGAAAGAACACGAGGCCGACGATTGACCGCATAAAGGAAACATTATTTAATATGTTACAAAATGATGTGTATGGCAGTGAGTTTCTGGACTTGTTCAGCGGGTGCGGCGGGATTGGTATTGAGGCGCTCAGCCGAGGGGCAAAGCATGCGACTTTTGTTGAATACGACAGAAAGGCGCTCTCCTGTATTCGAACGAATTTGGACAAGACCAAATTAGCGGAACAGTCGACGGTGCTACCGATGGAAGTTACTTACGCCATATCCAGACTGGAAAAGCAGGGACGCTGTTTTGATATTATTTATGCCGACCCTCCCTATGGCAAAGGGTATGAGGAAAAATTGGCATCGCAGATAGCGGCGTCTACAATTGTAAAATCGGGCAGTCTGCTTATTTTTGAATCTTCCAGAGAGACCGTACCGGATTATGTAGATGAAACAGTTTATGAGATAGTAAAAATCAAGGAATATAAAACAAATCAGCATTTGTTCCTTCGGGTCAGAGAGGGGACGGGAAAAGGAGAAAGGATATGAACCCATCAAGAATCGAACAGGCAATTGATGAAATTTACAATTATGTGGAGGGCTGTAAGCCTTCGAAATTAGCGCCCAGCAAAGTCGTGGTAGATAGGGAACAATTGTATGATTTGCTGGACGAGCTCCGTCTTTGCGCGCCGGAAGAGATTAAACGCTACCAAAAGATTATTAACAATCGCGAGGGCATTTTGAACGAGGCGCAGCAGCGTGCCGAAGATATGTTAGCGCAGGCGCAGAACCAGACGGCTCAGATTTTAGACCAAAGTGAAATTGTACAGACTGCCTATCAGAGAGCCGAGGATATTATGAAACAGGCAACGGAGGAAGCCCGTGAATTGGTGAATCAGGCGGAGGCCGAGAGCAATCAGATGCATAAGGCGGCGCTGTTGTATACGAATGAGATTCTGACGGACGCACAGAAGAACATTGAAGAATCATTTCGTGAGATAGATAATAAGGAGCGGATGTTGAATAGTGCGATGAAAAACAGTATTCAGTTAATTAAGTCCAATAAAGAAGAACTCATGGCACAATTGGAACCGGAGCAGCCACAGCCGCAACCGCAGCCGGCACAGCAACAGAGATTGGAAGTGGAACCGGTGCCAAACAACCGCGAACAGTTGGAAGTCGTTGAGCGGGAAGTTGTCGGAGAATTTGCTGTGTCGGAAGACGCCTTTTTAAACAAGGCGCAGCAGTAAGAAAACGAGTGCCCCCGCTAAGAGAGCATTGAGAAGTTTGTTGATTACATAGGGAAAAACAGAAAGTCCTGATTTTGCCAGAACGCTATTGGTTTGTGCGGCTGCAGACAGTCCGCCAAAGCATAGTAGCATGGCAGTCAGGATTTCTTTTGTTGAATGGCTCAAAGGCGCCTGTTTCAGATAGGAAATACCACTCGTTATTTCCAACGCCCCGAGTGCGGTAATGCCGGAGGCGGATTGGAGGGATACAAATTGCCCGACGATTTGCCCGATGATACAAAAGAGGATAACATATCCGCCAATTTTTGTGATTAAGAGAAAACTCTGCTCAATGGCGTCATCGATGTACTGACTGAATGTTGCCGTTTTGTCTGTGGTAAACAGGGAGGAAGAGGACGGCGTGGCGCACACAACGCCACAACGTTTTTTATATAAGAAAGAAAAAATTAGGCTTCCAAGCAGACTTGCCAGCACGATTGTGAGGAACAGGAAAATACTATCGGCATAAGACAAATGGAGTATGTAAGAGCCGCAAAAGGATAAAATAAACATAGGACTCGGGTTATTGGCAAAACCGAGAAAAAAATAGGCTTGATGTTTGGGGAGAAGACCTCTCTGATACTGGTAAACGACGAAAGCGGCGCCGGTCGGATAGCCACATAAGAGACCGAGAAGCAAGGCCCCGCGTCGGGAGGCGATTTGCGGCAGACTTTGTTGAAACATACGGATGCCGATAAAAAACGGAAGCAGGGTTGGGAGCAGTTCCGTAAGCCACAGGGAGGCGCCGTATTTGCTGCCGGCAAGCGCAGCAGACGGAGTGACAAACAGGATGATAAGATAGGTGAGAGTGCATATTATCATGGTATTCCCCGTTTCTGCCTTTTTGTTTACTAGCATCCTATGCGAATCATATAGACAAATAGAAGTTGTCTATGGTACTATTTTATTATCATTGTTGAAAGGAATTATGCAGATGTTTGAGATAATGACTGATTCGACAGCAAACCTGACGGGGGATATGATTAGGGACTATCATTTGCATGTGCTGTCTTTGAGTTTTGTTGTCGATGGAAAAGAGTATAAAGGATATGAAAAGGGGAAGACCATGGATTTGGCGCCCTTTTATGCCATGATGAGAGAGAAGAAAGATATCAAAACCTCTTTAGCCAATAGTGAAGACGCCTACCGAATGGGAAAGGCTATTTTAAAGCGAGACATAGATTTATTATATTTAGGATTTTCATCCGGCCTATCCAGTACCTTTCAGGCAGTAAGCGCTGCCTTTGAGGAGTTAAGGGAGGAATATCCGCAGCGTCAAGTACTGGCTGTCGATTCGCTGTCCGCCGCACTGGGAGAAGGACTGTTCGTAAAATATGTCGTTGATATGCGTGAGAATGGAGCCTCCATCGGGGAGGCTTATTCTTGGGCGCTCCAGCACCGTCTCAATATTTGCCATGAATTTACGGTAGATGATTTGTTCTTTCTTAAGAGGGGCGGGCGCATTTCCGCAGCGACTGCCGTGTTGGGAACGGCTTTGAGCGTCAAGCCGGTTCTTCATGTGGACGATGAAGGGCATCTGATTCCCGTCGGTAAAACGAGAGGGAGAAAGAAGTCTTTAGATGCGCTTGTGGAGCGAATGAAAAAGAATGCGATTGAACCGGAAAAGCAGGAAGTGTATATCAGTCATGGCGATTGTCTGGAGGACGCAGAATATGTGGCGACGAAAGTGCGGGAAAGCATGGGAGTAGAAAAGATATTAATTCACGTTTTAGACCCTGTCATTGGAGCGCATTCCGGTCCGGGCACAGTGGCGCTGTTTTATTATGGCGAACACCGCTAACGGTTGCCGGCGCCGATTTAGCCTGACTTGTCATCGTCAGGCTAAAATGCGATAACCTTTTTACAGCAGCGGCATAGGATAGTAAGACGAGGGGGATGATTTTATGGAAAACAATTCCGAGAGGATTATTAATAGCATTTTAGACAGTTATGAGCAGCACGAAGAGACGATACATGTGGATACGGAAAATATTGTAAATAAAGAAATTCTTATTGAAGTAATAAAAGAAATCCGCAAAGTCCTGTTTCCGGGGTTTTTTGAGCAAAACCGTGTCCGCAGCGAATACCTGAAATATCTCGTGGGGCAGCGGGTGGAATATATACAGTACCATCTGAAAAAGCAGGTTGCCAGAGTACTGGGAAATGCCGACGGATGTGAGTGCTGCCCGAAATCTGAAGCATCGTTACAAGCGGAAGAAATCGTTCATCAATTTTTGCTGCGGATACCTGTAATACGCGAATATTTGTATACCGATGTAAAGGCGGCGTATGAGGGAGATCCGGCGGCGTACAATACCGATGAAGTGATTTTTTCCTATCCGGGTATCTATGCCATTACGGTATATCGGGTAGCCCATGAGCTGGTGAAACTCGGAGTTCCGCTAATACCGCGTATCATGACGGAATATGCGCACGGTTTAACGGGGATTGATATCAATCCGGGGGCGACGATAGGCAAATATTTCTGTATCGACCACGGCACCGGTATTGTGATTGGTGAGACGACAACGATTGGTGAGCACGTAAAAATTTATCAAGGCGTGACTCTGGGGGCGCTTTCGACGAAACGGGGGCAGCTTCTCAAAGGAGAAAAGCGTCATCCGACGATTGGCAATAACGTAACGATTTATTCGAATACTTCCGTTCTCGGAGGCGATACGGTGATTGGGGACGGAGTGACGATTGGCGGCAATGCATTTATCGTTAATTCGATTTCTGCCGGTATGAAAGTAAATATTAAGAATCCGGAACTCCAGTACAGCAGAGATAACCGCAGTTAGCCGCCGCAGGAGAATATATTTCGTACAATTTTTCATTTTATGGTAAATCTTTCCTTGCCTTTTGAAAACCGGAGGAGTATAATTAAATGCGGTATTTTATATGGTGCGGGAACCGTGCCCGTTTCGCAGGGAAGGAGATGCAAAGAATGAAAGTATTAGTTATTAACTGTGGTAGTTCATCGCTAAAGTACCAATTGATTGATTCAGAAACAGAGAAAGCTTTAGCAGTAGGCTTGTGTGAGAGAATTGGAATCGACGGAAGACTGAATCACACGCCGGAGGGCGGTGAAAAAGTTGTCATAGAAAAGGATATGCCGAATCACGAAGTGGCTATCCGCATGGTATTAGATGCTTTGGTAGATACTCAATACGGTGTCATCGGTGATTTGAAAGAAATTGATGCGGTAGGTCATCGTTTAGTCCACGGTGGCGAGAGATTTACCGAATCCGTTGTTATAGACGAAGAAGTGATTGCCGGCGTGGAAGAGTGTAATCCGCTCGCCCCATTGCACAATCCGGCAAACCTGATTGGTGTCCGCGCCTGTCAGACCATTATGCCGGGCGTGCCAAACGTAGGTGTGTTTGATACTGCTTTTCATCAGACGATGAGTCCGGTTGCCTATATGTATGGTCTTCCTTATGAATATTACGAAAAATATAAAGTGCGCCGTTACGGATTTCACGGGACTAGCCATTCGTTTGTATCGAAGCGGGCGGTTGAGATGCTGCACCTGAATCCGGATGACTCGAAAGTGATTGTATGCCATTTGGGAAATGGTTCGAGTATTTCGGCAGTGAAAAATGGAAAAGTTGTAGACACGAGTATGGGTATGACGCCGATGGAAGGGCTTGTTATGGGAACACGCTGCGGTGATATTGACCCAACTATCGTAGAATATTTAGCTCATAATTTGAATAAGTCATTAGAAGAAATTATGGTAATCCTCAACAAAGAGTCCGGTGTTTACGGTTTGTCCGGCGGTCTGTCCAGCGACTTCCGTGATTTGGACGAGGCTTCAAATAAAGGAAATGAAAAAGCAAAACTGGCAGTAGAAGTATTTTCCTACCGTGTTGCGAAAGTGATCGGCTCGTATATCGCAGCGATGAATGGTGTGGATGCGATTATTTTCACCGCCGGTATCGGGGAGAATAATATTGTAGTCCGCAAACAGATTTTGGAATATTTTGGATATATGGGAATTACCTTGGATGAAGAGGCCAATCAGATGCGTGGCGAAGAAAAGATTATTTCCACATCATCTTCGAATGTAAAAGTAGCCGTTATTCCGACCAATGAGGAACTGGCGATTGCCAGAGAGACAGTGGCACTATTGTAATCCTATTGGTTATCAAAACAGATTATCGAAACATAAAAAAATTGTTGACAATAGTTACCATGTTCGATATAATAGAAAAAGTGTTTTGAGTAATACAGAGGAGGTGTAACCGGCATGAGTATTTGTCCTAAGAATAAATCTTCAAAAGCAAGAAGAGATAAGCGTAGAGCGAACTGGAAAATGACAGCTCCTACGTTGGTAAAGTGCAGTAAATGCGGCGCATTGATGGTACCACACCGTGTCTGCAAAAATTGCGGAAGCTACAATAAAAAAGAGATTCTTGCCCAGGCTGAGTAAGAATCAGGCGAGGTGAATATGGCACAGAGGCCGATATGTCTATGAAAATAGGTATATTGATAGGGGTGTCAGTGAAAATTTGATATTGCATTTTGTCTGTCAGGGTAGTTTCGTTTAGGGACTGCCCTATTTTTATGCCAATTTATAGCAGGAGGGTTCTTCCCTATACTGTGGCTATACTAATAATGTCTTTGCTCTGTACCGTCTTTTGTTTTCTGATATTAATTTATATAGAACCATATTGCTTCATTGTATATACTTCTCTATTCATATCGGCACGTATAATTATTGTACTAATTTATGTTACAAATAAATTTGCAGATATGCTATAATAGAATTGGTGTTGTGTGGATGTTCAAGATGATAGAGAGAGGAGATATATGGATTTAAAACTAAGGATAGCTATCTGTGATGATGAGGAATACTACAGAGAGTACATAAAAAAAATGATGGAAGAATACCTAATGAAAAAAAGAGTTTTGTTTAATATTGATATATACATGGATGGAGTGGAGATTTTTCAGAAAGAAAGTAATCTTTACAAATATGATGTCATTTTTCTGGATATAGGTATGCCGAATAAGAATGGGATGGAAACTGCCCATGAAATTCGCAAAAACAACAGTGAAGTAGATATTGTATTTATTACAATTACGCAGCAGTACGTTTTTGAGGGCTATAAAGTGGGAGCCGTTCGCTATATTATGAAAAAGGATATGAAAGAACTGCTTCCGGAATGTCTAGATGCTTTGCTGCAGAAACATCTCAGGGATGGCAGAAAAATGAAATTTCCATTTGTAAAGGGAGAAAGAACAGTCTGGTTGAAAGATATTTTATGTATTGAAATCCAGTCTCACAGGCTTCGTTTTACCCTGAAAGATGAGATATTATATATGTACGGGCAGATTGGGAAACTGGAACAGCAGCTGGCAGACTGCCATTTCGTCCGGTGTCATCAGAGTTTTCTGGTGAATCTGCAGCATATCGCCAGCATAAATAATTATATAATCTGCCTGTCGAATGGAACAGAGATTCCAGTTTCACGTGCCAAGAGTATTGAAGTAAAAAATTGTTATCTGAGATATCAAGAAATATAAACATAGAAAGCAAAGAGGATTTTTATGCTATATGATTTAATGAAAGGCATTTTTATTGTTATTTATGAAGCGGTTTGTTGCCGTATTTTTATGAAAGTGTTTTTGCGGGGAAGAATTTTATTTCGCAGTTCAGGAGTGTTATATGTGGTTTTATTATCTGGCGTGTTTTTAGGGTGGGCACTGGGCACATATGAACAGGGCGGATACATTTATCGCTGTTTTGGAATTGTGCTTAGTATATTTATATTTTCTCTTTTATTTTTTGAGGGAAAATGGACGAAAAAATTATTTATATGTGGCGCTTTTTATGGAATTATGTGTGGTGTTGACTATTTGTTTGCGTTTTTGGCAGACATCATTCTGAATGTAGAAACAATTTCGGATGTAACATGGGTGATGATTGCTTTGTTATCGAAAACGATTCTGTTTATAATTGTACAGCTCATGGCCTGCAAGAGGGAACAGATTAGGGAAATGCAGATGAAAAGTGCAGAATGGATTATCATGCTTTGCTTTCCGTTATTATCTCTAATGCTTCAGATACTTATGGTGTTTTCTTATGAAGGCAGAGGAAATCAGGCGGGATATCTTGCTGTTTCTTTTGGTATTGCGCTGGTTAATGTGGTTATGTTTGAGTGGCTTGGCCATATATCAGAGCAGGAGAAAAAGTGGAACCAGATTCAACTGCTGCAGGAGAATAATAGGGTCAGAATGCAGGCTTATTATGAGATTGATGTCGATTATCAGGAGTCAAAACGCATTTTGCATGATTATAATAATCAGCTCTGTTGTATTCAGGGACTTTTGAAACAAGGGGAGATTAAAAAGGCAGAAGAATATGCGGATAAACTGATAGGAACACTCCCCGACTGGTGGGAGGAGATTGATGTTCATAATCCGGTCATTAATGTACTTCTGAATCAGAAGTACCGTTTGGCGAAATCTAAGGGGATTGCCATTTTGTTTTATGTTAATGATTTATCTGATTTGTGGCTGGAGGAGCAGGATATTGTAGTGCTTTTGTCAAATCTTATGGACAATGCGATTGAGGCGTGTGAAAAATTGGAGGAGGGAAGTAAAGTAATTAAACTGAAATTGATATGCGAGGAACGACAGATGATATTGTCTATCCAGAATCCAGTTTCCGAAGAGGTGTTAATTTGCGACAATGAAATTTGCACGAATAAGAACGACAAAAAGAAGCATGGAATTGGTTTGAAAAATATTCAAATGGTACTGGATAAGTATCAAGGGATTGGTATGATGCGGTATGATGATGGACAGTTTCATTATACCGCGGCGATTCCTATGCTGTAGTAAAAAATACGGGAAGAGTTTTGCTAATGAGCAGAAAGATATTTTAAAACACCGTTGCCTGACAATTGAGAGTTATTTAGATTAGGCAACGGTGTTTTTTTAGTGCATATTCGGGTCCACTCGGGCTTCTAAGGACAAATGCATACCAAATACGCAATTTTACGTCTAATTACGCAATTACTATTGCTTTTATTTCGTAACCTATGATATATCTTATCACAATAAGGAGTTATATATTATGATAACAGGCTTAGTAGATTTTTTGATTCAACAGGATGTATTGGACAAGACATACAGGGATAATTCTGTCTATGGACTAACACTTTTTCTTGAAAAAATGGTTACCTATTTATTGTTAATGGGGATTTCCTTTTTCTTAGGGAAGCCTGCGGAGGGGCTTATGTTTGCCATTTGTTTTGTATTCCTCAGGCAGTCAACCGGAGGATTTCATGCAAAAACATTTATAGGCTGTCTTGCAGGTTCTGTTCTTTCTTTTTATGTTGCTATGGAAGTTATGGCAGTCTGGCTGCAAAGCCATGTGTTGATTTCCAGTAGTTTATTGCTAATGGCCTGTATTTGCGTTTTTGTATGGGCACCGGTCAACCATCCAAATCTTCTTTTGACTGAAGATGAAATAAAAAGGAATAAATTGTGGAGCAGAAGTATTTTGCTTATTGAAGTATGTATTATTGAAATAGGGTATGTTCTACATATGCAGTGGCAGCAGTACATTGTATCTGCAGTTATACTATGTGCTACTTTCATCCTGATAGCAAAATTAATTGGACAGGAGGTGAAAAACTATGAAAAAAAGTAAAAGTTGTGTTCTTAGAATGTTGGGGGGAATAGCTAGAATAGAAGTGAAAAAGACTAAACCCGGCTGGCCGCCATGTGCAGGTTTTTTGCATCAGCCGAAACGACCAGCTAAAAAGTAGTTAAACTTTGTGATGCAGAACCAAAAGAAATTGCCCATTGCATTTATGCAATGGGTAGAGAATTCATCAGTTATTTTGACTGGTTTTAATTTATAAATTATAAAGCAAAAGAAAAGAAAGAGGGGATTGAGTATGAAACAGAGTAAGAAAGTGATCATTTGTAGTTTATTAATAGGTATTTTAGTACTTACTTCTATTTTTAGTTCAAATTTATTGGTTGAGAATGAGAAAAAGGTAGACGCTGCCTCGGCAGATGCAGCTGCGACCAATGCCCTCAAGGTTGAATCCACCATTACCGGAGAACTCCCTGCCAAACGCAACAAATTTGTCAAGCAGTTTGCCATGAGCGACGGCAGTTATATGGCAGTAACTTATTCCATGCCGGTTCATTATAAAAAATCAAAAGGCAGCGCATGGAAAGAAATCAACACCACCCTTGTTAAATCCGGCAAAAAGAAATACAAAACCAAAGCCACCGATTTATCCATAAAGGCAGCCAAAAAAGCAAACAAAAAATCGGTTGTTTCCATGAAGCGGGGCAAAACCAGCCTGTCCATTGCCTTAAAAGGGAAAAAACTCAAAGCGGCAAAGGCGGAGCGGAGTAATCCGGGGAAAAAAGCAGCAACTGACGTGTTGAACCAGAACAAAGTCACCTACAAAAAAGTTATGAAAAACACCAATGTCTCCTACGACATCTTCCCTGAAAAAGTGCAGGAGATTGTTTCCATCAATAAAAAGAAGAAGAGAAAAGCTCTTTCTTTCAAACTGAATACCAAACTGAAAGTAAAAGTAAAGGGGAGAAAAGTTTACTATAAAACCAAAAAGGGTAAGACAAAATTTACCCGCATGAATACGGTTATTACGGATGCCAATGGGGTATCCATGTCCAAGGTAAAATTATCCTACAACAAAAAGACAAAGACCTTAAAA
>CAJTLS010000034.1 GCA_910577295.1 uncultured Eubacterium sp. | reverse complement strand
CACCGCCCTTTCACGGCGGTAACACGGGTTCGATTCCCGTAGGGGTCATTTTTAATTTTGAAGAAATAAATTGGCAGGATTTGCCGGAAAGTTTTCACAAAATTAGTTTATACTGAATAGTATAAGATATGGCGACTTAGCCAAGTGGTAAGGCAAGGGACTGCAACTCCCTGAGCACCGGTTCAAATCCGGTAGTCGCCTTTCATCGGACTTCAGCGTGTGCTGAAGTCCTTTTTTTGCTTATGAGAAAGTGAGGGAACACTTTGCTGTTCTTTTGCTCCGCACGAAACGGACTTTTGATATTCCAATCCTATGATATCCTAATCCTATAAGATAGAAAAAGAGCTATTGCCGAAGCAATAGCTCTTTTAAAGTTTTTATTATTTCATTATGCAAGCTTGATTACACATTTCTTAACTGTAACCTGATCACCATCTTTGTATGGAGAAGAGTCTTTCAGGTTAGGAATGTACATCATAATCGGATAGTTAGCGCCTGTCTTTTCATCGGTATCACCGTTGATAGCAGTCTTAGGAATTGTAAAGGTGAAGTTAATTTTCAAATCTTTACCTTTTTTAATCTTGCCAACTTTGTATGTACAATATCTGTGGTTCTTGTTCTTCTTAACGCTAGCAGATAATTTCTTTGCTGATGCATGATAAGCAAATGGATAAGAAATACCTGAGCTGTCCTTTGTGTAGTTGAAGCATACACCTAACTCTGGAAGGTCACGTTTACCTGAGTTTTTAACAACCATACTTACTTTCAGTTTACGTCCACGATAGTCAGGGGAGATGTATGTCTTCTCTCCATAGAATGTAGCAGGACACAACCACATTTTAAATGAGTCATATTTGAACTCTTTGTAGTTTGCTACATATGGTGGATGGTTCTTAGGATCTGTGGATTTTGCAAAGTTAAAAATAACAGTACCTTTTTTAGCGGCTTTAACTTTTAATTTGCAAGTCTGTTTCTTGCTTCCTACAGTTGCTGTAATTGTAGCAGTACCCTTTTTGATACCAAGAACTTTGATTGATTTACCGGATGTTTTTTGACAGTGTGCAACATTGTCATTACTGGAAGACCATTTTGCGCTTTTGCCTGCGTTTAATTTAATCTCCTTACCCTGATAAACAGATGCCTTTTTCTTAATGGCTGCGCTTGCTGTGTCATCACTTGCTACGGTAGCAGTGGTGACAGCCATAGCTGCAACTAAAGTAACAGCTACAACTTTTTTTGAAATTTTAGCGAACATTTCAAATTCCTCCTTTTTTTATGTTAAAATGTTTTGGAATTTGTGAAATAAGCACAAATTCTAATCGCTTTGCGTGAACATATTATATCATTTTCATATACTAAAATCAAGTATTATTGCAAATAAAACAGTGCCTATTTTTTACCAAATAAATGACGATTTTTAGACTTTTTCTCGTTTGTTTGGGAAACGGCGGCTTCCTGTCTGGCACGCTGGTAGGAGCGGATGGTTTCATCCAGTTGCCGGTATCTTTTTTCGTCGGCCTCCTCTTTTTCCCGAAATAGAAAATCAAGTTCCTTATTGACGTGTTCCGACACGGAAGACGCAATATCGGTTGTTAATTCCTGTGAATTATCTTTAATGGCGTCGGATACAATGCGTCCGAGAATCGTTTTGAACTGCTGCATTTTGTCATCGTTCGTTACTACCGGATGATTGGCCGGATAGGGAATTACCTGACGGTTGTTTGTTGGCGTTATGCGCTCACTGATTTCTTTCAGTGACAGGCCCTCTTCTTTCCAGCGTATAATCTGTCTCATTAATTCAATCTGCTTTTGGTGATAGACACGGTGGCCCATCTTGTTTCGGGGTATTGATAGTCCGAGCTCTTCCTCCCAGTAACGCAAAACATGAGTTTCGATTTGAAGAAGTTTAGCAGCGTCGGATATTGTGTATTGTACCTGTTCCATGATTAACCTCCTGTTATGTATATAACTGTTATATATATAGCTTGTACAAGAATTATATCATGGGAAAAAAGTCGAAATATAAAAGACTCCCATTTTCCGCAAGTTTTATATGACAAAAGATGGGAAAATGGGACAAAAAAAGACAGATTAATTTTCTTCGCGTATTTCCAGATTGGCAAATTTGGTATATTGGCCCAGCCATTTTAATTTGACGGTGCAGGTCGAGCCGTTTCGTTGTTTGCCAATAATGACTTCGGTAACGCCCTTAGACGTAGTTGTATCTGGATGGTAGTATTCGTCGCGGTACAAGAACATGACGACGTCGGCGTCCTGCTCAATCGCTCCGGATTCTCGGAGGTCAGAAAGGATAGGCCGCTTGTCCTCTCTTTTTTCGACATCACGGCTAAGCTGTGAGAGCGCGATGACCGGACAGTTAACCTCACGGGCCAGTGCTTTTAAAGAGCGGGAAATATCCGATACTTCCTGCTGGCGGGAAATATTTTTGTTACTGTTGCTTCCGCTCATCAATTGCAGATAGTCAATGATAATAAGACCTAAATCATGCTCGATTTTTAACTTGCGGCACTTACTGCGCAGTTCATTAATGGAAATGCCCATTGTGTCGTCGATGTACAGGCTGGATTCACCCAGATTAATGGAACTTTCGGTAATCTTAACCCATTCGTCGTCTTCCAGATTACCAGTACGGATATGTTGCGAGTCTACTTTGGAATTCATGGAAACGAGACGTTTTGCCAATTGTATTTTAGGCATCTCCAGACTAAAAATTGCCGTTGGGACATGGTTGTATATGGCGACGTGTTCCGCAATATTAAGTGCAAAAGCGGTTTTTCCCATGGACGGTCTGGCGGCGATGAGAATTAAGTCTGAGTTTTGGAGACCGGCAGTACGATAATCCAAATCGCGGAATCCGGTTGATAAACCAGTGATATTTCCTTTGTTAGAGGCTGCCTCCTGAATACTCTCCAACGCTTCCAGAGCCACGTCGCGAATAGGTGTAAAATCTTCCTGCGAAGCGCGCCCCTGAATCAATTGAAAGATGTCGCGCTCAGTATCCTCCATAAGTGCTTCAATGTCAGCCGTGTCCTGATAGCCGCGGTTGGCAATTTCCTCCGTTGTCCGAATGAGACTGCGGAGAAGCGATTTTTGCTGGACGATATCGGTATAATAGCGAATATTTGCTGAGGTGGGAACAGCGGAAATAATATTGCTCAAAAATTCCACGCTGCAAATATCTCCGGTAACATTGTTTTTCCTTAGCCGGTCTGTAAGAGTGACAAGGTCTGCCGGTTTATTTTCGTGATAGAGCTCTACAATGGCAGAAAATAATGTTCGGAAACGGGGATTGTAAAAATCGGAATCAATTAATTTTTCGCTTGCATGTATGATGGCATCCTCGTCCAGAAGCATAGAGCCGATAACGGCTTCCTCTGCTTCTGGATTGTTTGGCATAATTCGTTTGATAACGGCTTCTTCCATAGTTATTTCCCTTTAACGATAACTTTTAACTCTGCGGTTACTTTTACATGCAGGCGGATGGGAACCATGTAGGTGCCGATATTTTTAATAGGTTCCTTAATCTGCATTTTTTTCTTATCTAAGTCGTATCCGAGCTGTTCTTTCGCGGCTATAGCAATTTCTTTTGAAGACACGGAGCCAAAAGTCCGGCCATCCTGCCCCGCCTTTATCGATACCTCAATAGATTTAGTCTTGATTTCTTCGGCAAATGCTTTGGCTTCCGCTAAAGTCTCGGCTGCCACTTTTTCTTCGTTCTGCTTTTTTAGTTTCAAATCATTCATATTTTTCGGAGTTGCCTCTACCCCCAGTTTTTTCTTGAGAATAAAGTTTCTGGCATAGCCGTCACTGACGTCAACCATTTCTCCTTTTTTTCCGACAGACTTTACGTCTTCATTCAAAATTACTTTCATTATATGTCACCCTCCTCTTTCATTTTTGTTATAAGTTCTTTTACTTGTTCTGCTGCTTCTTCAAGAGAACAATTTTCTAACTGTGCGCCAGCGCTCGTGATGTGGCCGCCGCCTCCCATTTTTTCCATGACGACTTGAACATTTAACTCGTCGATGGAACGCGCACTAATATATATTTTTCCTTCATATGCAGTCAATACAAAAGAGGCCCTAATTCCATTGATGTCCAACAAATCATCCGCAATTTTTGCACCTACGATCGTAGGTGATTCGCAGTGGTCTGCGTTACAAGGCGCGATGGCAAAAGCACCCAAAAAGATTTCCGTATTTTGAATGGCTTCCGCACGTACTTTATATTCTTCTAAATCGGAGCGGAACATTTTGCGGATGCGGATAATGTCGGCGCCCGAGCGGCGGAGAAAGGCAACCGCTTCAAACGTGCGGACTCCCGGCTTGTTCATAAAGTTATTTGTATCGACCATGATACCGGAGTAAAGGGCATCCGCCTCCACTGATTTGACGCGAATTTCTTCTCCCGCATATTGGAGAATCTCAGCAACCATTTCACTTGCCGACGAGGCAAACGGCTCCACGTAAGAGAGCGTCGGATTTTCAAACGACTCGCCAGTCTGACGGTGATGGTCGATGACGACAAGCGAGGAAGCAAGGGGAATGAGTTCTGGTGCATCCGTGTAGGAGGGGCGGTTTACGTCAACAACGACAAGAAGAACGCCGTTGCCATCGCCGATAAATTCCGTTGCCTGTTCACTCGTAATAAATGTTTCGGACGGATAGTCTTTGTTGTTTTCAAATAATTTCAGGAGAGGAGCAAGCGAGGAGGTTATCTGATTTACTATAATTTTTGCCGGTTTTTCAAAAGATTGTGCAATCCGGTAAATACCAACAGCGCTGCCAATGGCATCGACATCCGGTAATCGGTGTCCCATAATGACGACTTTGTCGGCGCTTTGAATGGAGTCGCGAAGCGCCTGCGCTTTGACGCGGGCTTTGACGCGGGTATTTTTCTCTTGCTGAATGCTTTTGCCGCCGTAATACAGTAAATTATCTCTTGTTTTTATGACAACCTGATCGCCGCCGCGGGCGAGTGCAAGGTCCATCGCACTCCGCGCATATTCCTGCCGTTTGCGGAATGTTTCTGCCTGAATACCAATGCCGATACTGATAGTAATGGAAACATCGCCGCCGGCATTGATGGAGCGGATATCATCTAGCAGCGAGAACTTGTCCGCCTGAAGTTGTGATAAGTACTTGTGCCGAAATAGAAAAATATATTTATCTTTTTCCATTTTGCGTGTAATGGCATCTATTTTGAGCATATATTTGTTAATTTTCCTATCGACCATGGCGGCGAGAAGCGCGCGCCTTACATCATCTACATTGGCAAGAGATTCGTCGTAATTATCAATGTAGAGAAGACCGACATCCAGTCGCTGCTCATTATTTTCCCTGATATAATGAACGATTTCCGTTTCGTCATAAATATAGACAACGTATAAAACGTTACCAAGCCCTATCTGGACAGCTTCTTTCGTAATATTATCCGGAGCATTTTCCAACTCAACGAGCTGCATAACCGCTTTGTAGTATATATCACCGATATGAAAATGAAGCTCACTGCTGTTTTCCGCTTCTTTTGGCAAATGCTCTGTCAATAAAGCAGGAATCGCATCGGTAATGGTATGGTTTTTTGACAGTTTTGCGGTAAACTTGTCATGGAAATTGCGGTTTTCCCATAAACAGGTTCCGTTTAAATCCAAAATGGATATAGGCATTTCCAACTCAGAAGCTAACTGGTTTACGGTCACATGAAAATGCATGGCATAATGAATCAAATCGCTTAGTACCGTTCTTCGTTTGAAATAGTAGAGAGCAAATGCAATTGCTGTATATAATATTACATAAGCGCTCATAATAACGCCTGCCTGAATATTCATCGTATAAATCTGAATATTCATTACAATTAAGAGAATGCTAAGCAATAAGGGCCAGCGAAGATAAGACCTTAAGCTCCCTTTCATTTTTTGGTTGTACAAAATAACACCTCCTGATGGTGGTTTTTCATCTTATAGGAAAGTCCGCCTTGAACGGAGTAAAAAACACGGCATTTTGACCTTTTGACCCTAGTGTTAGATTACTATTATAGCATGGAATCCGTTTCATTACAAATAATTTTCTGCAATGAAGTAAAGAGAGGTGTTGAATTTGTTTTGTTTATCATGTATTATAATAGGTAATTAGTATACCATAGAGGAGGGGTTTCATGAATTGCAAGAAGTGTGGAACAGAATTACGCGAGAATGATGTATTTTGTTATTATTGTGGAACTAAGACTACGGTAATACAGCGTATTTTTTCGAGTAGGGCGATAGTGGGAAGTATTATCGCTATCGTTATTGTTGCTATAGCCGGTTTGCTGACGTACTTTATTATGACCGGCAAATTGAAATTACCTCAGAGGGCGAAAGAGCCTGTCGTGGAAGAACATCAGCAAAAAGAGCCACATATTACACAGCCGCCGGAACAGACGGCGGAAAGTACGGCGACGCCATATGTATTTCAGCCGGCCGATGTGACGACTGAAATGAAAAAGGAAATGAAAGGTCTGCTCGGACGTTTAAAGCCGTTTCTGAGTTATAGCGCATCGTTTTATTTTGACGGTTCACATGCGTTCCAGTGGGATGATAAGACAGCGACGGTTCTGGCGCTGTACAATCTGGAGCATAATGACAAGACGGTTCGTTATGGAAATGATATTAAAGATATAAAGAAAAATACAGAAAAAGAAATGAAAGCGCTTTTCGGAAAAAATTATAAATATCAATTAGAATACGGTGGAAGTTATCCAAATTACGTCTATCGTCCGGTGAGAAATACCGTAGTATTTAATGCAACACGCATTCCGGGAAAAGACTATAGTATGGAGACGAAGAGGATTATCGAGTATGAAAAGGGGCGTTATCGGATTGTGGCAGACGCATGTTTAAAGTCAAGGACAAGCGGAAGCAAAGGGGATGTGCAGCGCTATACCATCATGGCAGATAAAAAAGAGGGAAGCAAACACGGTTATGTTGTGAGTAAAATCCGGCTGTATAAGAAAAACGATATGAAAGTTTCGGAGTGAGTCAGGAAGAAAAAAAGAGGTTTCCGTACCAGAAAGGAAAATCATCGGTACGAAACCTCTTTTTATATACCTATGCAGATTAATCTAATGTGTATGGCATCAATGAAATATGACGGGAGCGTTTGATGGCTACTGTCAAAGCTCTCTGATGCTTTGCACATGTACCGGTAATTCTTCTCGGAAGAATCTTACCTCTCTCGGACATATATCTCTTTAATTTTGCCACATCTTTGTAATCAATGAAGTTGTGCTCCTTGTCAGAACAGAATGCACATACTTTCTTTCTTCTGCGAGGCCCTCTTCTTCTCATCGGAGAATCGCCTCTCTCTTTATTGTAAGCCATAATAAAACCTCCTATAAAATTCTCTTAATCCATTGGTTTTACTTAGTTAAATGGTAAACCGTCTTCAATACCATCCGGTATGTTCATAAAATCATCGTTAGCCGCTGCATTTGGTTCTGGAGAACCTCCGCCAAAATTGCCCCCTTGTGCGGCCATGTTGGCGTCTGCAGTACTTTTACGTTCTGCGAACTCGATTTCTTCGGCAATAATCTGTACACTATAGACTTTTTCGCCGTTATTATTAGTGTAATTATCATTCTGAACGCGTCCTGACAATAACATACGGGAACCTTTGCGAAAATATTTTTCCACAAATTCCGCTTGCTTACCGAATGCGGTACAGTTGAAAAAGTCAGTGTCTGTGTCTCCCTGACGGGAGAAACGACGGTTTACGGCAATGCTAAATCTTGCGATTGCCAATGAATTTTCACCTTGAGAATAGCGTATCTCAGGGTCACGGGTTAGATTACCCATTAAAATCACCTTATTCATGGAAGACTCCTCCTTATCTTATGCTTCCTGTTTTACGCATAAGTATCTGAGCACGTTGTCCATAATGCGAAGTCTCTGTTCCAATTCGCCCGGCACGCTTGGCTCGGCGTCGAACTGAATAAAGTAATAAAAGCCTTCACCCATCTTCTGAATTTCATAAGCAAGTTTTTTCTTGCCCCATTCATCGACGTTTGTAATTGTTCCATTGAGAGCAGTGATATATTCTTTTGCTTTCTCAATAGTGGCGTTTCTTACTTCGTCGTCAACTTTTGCACTAACAACCAGAGCTAATTCGTACTTATTCATAGTTGCCTGCACCTCCTTTTGGTCTCTGGCTCTTCTCGGTGTGAGAAGAACAAGGAATTATGATTTAATATCACGGAGTTATATTCTATCACAGCAGGAAAATAAAAGCAAGCATTTTCAGAGAAAATTCAGAGCAGCGTGTATCTGAGTTGTCGTTTTTTCCTGACTTTTGCAGCATTGACCGCTCGCCGGTACTTATGCACCGCCTCTGTAACTGATTAAGCGATTGCCTTAAACAAAGCCGCGGAATCCTTTTTCTACCGCTTTCCTCGGCAACATGACCTGATGGCCGCATCCGAGACATTTAAGGCGGAAATCCATACCCGTCCGAAGTATTTCCCATTGATTGGAGCCACATGGATGGGGCTTTTTAAGTTTAATTTTCTGGTGAAGGGAAAAGTCCATAGTAATCCTCTGCTCCTTTTTTGTTTGCCATTAGTGTAACACAACAAGGCGGGCTTAGCAATATGGTGCAATAATTCAGTAAAATAATATAATAGTACACTTCGGCTTACTTGTTTCCCACTAGAAAAAATGTTAGAATTGATACAAATGAATAGGAGGTGCTTGCATGAAAGCAAAACAAATCTTGTGCATGGTAATGGCGGCCGGTCTGATATTACAACCACAGGCGACTGCTTCCGAGGCGAAGAAAGCTTCCGTTGCCAAGAGAAAGATAACAATAAAAGTGGGTCAATCAAAAAAGGTATCTATTAAAAATAAGAAGAAGAAAGCGAAGTACATATTTACTTCTTCTAAGAAAAAAATAGTGAAAGTAAGTAAAAAGGGCGTAGTCAAAGGTTTAAAGGTAGGTAAATCCACGATTACGGTTAAGGAGAAATTCAAAAAGAAAACAAAAAAGGTAGGGAAGATTGTGGTAACAGTGAAAAAGTTAAATAAATCAGTACAAACACCTACGTCAACACCGACAGTGACGCCGACGCAAACGGCAACGACAAATGTGACCTCAACGCCAACGCCTACAACGTCGCCAACAGCGACAGCGTCGTCGAAACCGACGAAAACGCCGACGCCAAAGGCAACGATACCGCCAGATTACAAGCCGCCGACCGATTATACAAAGAAGAAAGCGGATGTCGTTTATGGAGAAAAGAAAAATATTACCTATCCTTCCAAGACGACAGGAAAAGACAGAAAAGCAGTTGTTGTCTTACCGACAGGATATAATGAAAACAAAAAATATCCGGTTGTTTACTTATTACACGGAATTGGCGGCGACCAGAACGAGTGGTTCGGAGGCAAGCCGATTGAAATACTTGGCAATCTGATTGCTAAAGATGAAGCCGATGAGATGATTATGGTATTCCCGAATATTCGTGCGAGAGCCAATGATGAAGCGTCATATGAGCTTGATGTCGAAACGTTTAAAGCGTTTGATAATTTTATTAATGATTTGCGCGATGATTTGATGCCTTATATGGAGGCCAATTATTCTATTAAGACGGGACGGGAAAATACGGCGGTATGCGGTCTGTCCATGGGAGGACGCGAGTCTTTGAATATCGGTTTGAAGATGGCTGATAAGGTTGGATATGTCGGCGCTTTTGAGCCTGCGATAGGAGTGCTTCCTTATGAAAGGGAAGAGGGACTCTTCACAGAGAAGACGATGACTCTGCCGGATGAATATAAGAACAAGACATTCCTTATGATTGTAAAAGGACATCAGGACGGCACTGTAGGCGAATGGCCATTGACTTACCACAACACACTGGCTAAGAACGGCGTGCCGCATCTCTACTATGATATGCCGGGCGGACATGACTTTACGGTCTGGAATAACGGATGGTATAACTTTGCGAAGAGAATATTCAGCAAGTGTTCCGTATCAATGAAATAAAAAATATGAAAAACTATAAAATCCACGAAACAGTTTCGGTATACTGTTTCGTGGATTTTGTTTTTAATCTTATTTTTGTTCTGATGTGATGAAGAGCATCCGTCCGGTTACTGCTTGTCATCTAATTTAGCATTATCTTCGATTTGAACAGTATAAGTATCTTTCGTAAAAGATACTTTCATTAGAAAACCCTCGTCTATTTTATCGGTAACTTTAAATTTCGCTTGAAAAAATCCCTTTGCTTCTTCGTAGTCATCAATATTTGCGCAGGAAGGGAGACGGCTCAGATAATCGTAATATTTTTTGGCGTCTGCCAATCCCTTTTCCTCGGCGACATCGGTATACTCATAAGTCGTAGTGACGCGGTTACCGTTAGATTTGATATCGATATCTTTCATCGTGCAATCTGTACCGCATATTGTCGTAATCGAACTGATATTAAGCCCCATCATGGAATGAACCTCCGGTTTTTTGTAACCACATCCGGTGAGAACCAGACAGGTTACTAAAACCAAAGGGAAAAATTTCTTAATCATTATGCTTTCATCCTGTCATACAGTGGTTTTACGGTAGGATAAATCTCTTTGAAGATGGCATATCGCTCATCGTAGCGGGCAGCCAGAGCCGCATCCGGTTTTTCCGTGCCGACTACTTTAACAATTTTGTCTGCTGCCTCCTGAACAGAAGCGTACTCACCGCAGGCAACAGCGGCTAACATGGCGCCGCCAAGTCCCGGGCCCTCTTCGCTTTCAATAATATTTACATTAATGTTTAATACGTTTGCCATAATCTTTCTCCACAACGGACTCTTTGCACCGCCGCCGCAAATCTTTGTCTCGGTAATATTAATGCCGAGCTCTCTGGCAATTTCATAACAATCACGAATGGCGAAAGCAACGCCCTCAAGAACTGCCTGTGTCATATCGGCACGCGTCGTATCCATTGACATTCCCACGAACATAGCTCTAGCGTCCGGGTTGTTGTGAGGGGAGCGCTCGCCCATCAGATATGGAAGATAAAATACGTTATTGGCGCCCAATTTGTCATCCGAAATTGGTTTTTGTTCTGCGGCATAGTCCTGTGTGCCGATGATATCATCCATCCACCATTTGTTACAGGAAGCGGCGCTCAGCATACAACCCATGAGATGGTAGTTGCCGTCGGCGTGATCGAACGAGTGAAGGGCATTGAAGCGGTCTACCCCGAATTCTTTGCTGGAGATAAAAATGGTTCCCGATGTTCCCAGAGAAATGTTACATCCGCCATCGCCTACGGTTCCCGTGCCAACGGCAGCAGCGGCGTTGTCTCCGGCTCCGGCAGCAATTTTACAATTGGTTGTCAATCCGAGAGTGTCAGCGACTTCTGCAGTTAAATTGCCGGTTACTTCGTAACTTTCAAACAACTTCGGCAATTGTTCTTCTTTTACATCGCAGATTTCCATCATTTCCTTTGACCAGCATTTGTTTTTGACATCTAAGAGAAGCATGCCGGAGGCGTCGCTATAGTCGCAACTGTGTACGCCGGTCATCTTGTAAGCAATGTAGTCTTTCGGGAGCATAATTTTGGCAATTTTTTTGAAGTTTTCCGGTTCGTTTGCTTTTACCCAAAGTATTTTCGGGGCGGTAAATCCGGCAAAAGCAATGTTTGCTGTATATTCGGATAACTTTTCCTTGCCAATTTCATTATTCAGATAATCGACTTCTTTTGTCGTTCTTCCGTCGTTCCAGAGAATGGCAGGTCGAATGACGTTATCATTTTCGTCTAAGATGACAAGGCCGTGCATCTGCCCGCCAAAACTGATGCCGGCAACTTGGGAAGCGTCGTATCCATCGACTAATTTTTTGATTCCGTCCACAACGGCATCCCACCAGTCTTCCGGTTTTTGCTCCGACCAACCTGGTTTTGGAAAAGATAGCGGGTATTCGTTGGAAACAATATTACAAATCTTGCCGCTGCCCTCCATAAGTAACAGTTTTACTGCTGATGTACCTAAATCAACTCCAATGTAATACATATGTGTTCTCCTTTATTCTTTCTATTTTTGAAAAGCGACCCGTCAACGAGCCGCTTTTCAGATTATTCTTAATAATTAAACAAATGTTTTCTTTATGCAAATGGGTTCTCTGTCTTATAGAGCATGCCCTTTGGCTGATTGTATCCGATTTCGTCTACCGGAACACCGATATATTTGAATACTTCATATAAGGTTTTGCCATAATGTCCGAATGCAACGGCACCGTGGTGTGGGTAGTTGCCCTCAATCAATACATGGCGGTAGAAGCGTCCCATCTCAGGAATGGCAAAAATACCGATAGCGCCGAATGAACGTGTAGCAACAGGAAGAACTTCACCATGTGCAATGTAAGCGCGAATTTTTGCATCGGCTGTACTCTGGAGACGGAAGAATGTAATGTCTCCCGGAATGATGTCGCCTTCCAGAGTTCCGTTTGTAACTTCTTCTGGAAGAGTTCTTGCCATAATCATCTGATACTTCATCTCGCAGAAAGAAAGTTTGCTGGAAGCAGTATTTCCGCAGTGGAAGCCCATGAATACATCCGTAGAAGTATAGTCAAATTTACCTTTAATATCTTCTTCATACAAGTCGGCTGGTACGGAGTTGTTAATATCCAGAAGAGTAACCGCATCCTGACTAACAACGGTACCGATAAACTCGGAAAGTGCACCGTAGATATCAACCTCACAGGATACCGGAATACCTTTTGCTGTCAAACGGCTGTTTACATAGCAAGGAACGAAACCGAACTGTGTCTGGAATGCAGGCCAGCATTTGCCGGCAATAGCAACATATCTGCGATATCCTTTATGATCTTCAATCCAGTCAAGAAGAGTCAGCTCATACTGTGCAAGCTTTTCAAGGATTTCCGGTTTCTTATTACCAACACCTAGTTCTTTTTCCATATCAGCAACAACTTCTGGAATACGTGCATCTCCTGCATGATTGTTGAAAGCTTCAAACAGGTCGAGTTCGGAGTTTTCCTCAATTTCAATATTCATGTTGTAAAGCTGCTTAATCGGAGCGTTACAAGCAAGGAAGTTAAGAGGACGAGGGCCGAAGCTGATAATTTTTAAGTTGTTCAATGCTACGATAGCGCGGGCAATCGGAACAAACTCATTAATCATATCGGCACATTCTTCAGCGGTTCCAACCGGATACTCTGGTATGTAAGCGCGGATATTTCTCAACTTCAAGTTGTAACTTGCGTTCAACATACCGCAGTATGCATCGCCGCGGCCCTGAATCAAACCATTATCTTTATAAGATTCTTCGGCTGCTGCGCAGAACATTACAGGACCGTCGAAATGTTTAGCAAGAAGTGTCTCGGAAATTTCCGGTCCAAAGTTACCAAGATATACAACTAAGGAATCACAGTCAGCTTTCTTAACGTCTTCCAAAGCCTGAACCATGTGAATCTCACTCTCTACGATACAAATAGGACATTCATAGATGTCGGCTGCGTCATATTTCTTTTTGTAAGCTTCTACTAAAGCTTTTCTTCTGTTTACAGAAAGTGACTCAGGGAAACAGTCACGGCTTACTGCAACAATTCCGATTTTTGTTTTTGGCATGTTATTTGTCATACTCATTTTTTTGTAAACCATCCTTTCATTCTAAAATTATGTTCGTGTGATTGTGCCTGAATAATCAGGCGCATAAGCGCTTAAAAGATCAAGCGCCTAGAAACAAAATCAGTACTTTCATTCTAATATAAATCTGGTAAAAATGCAACTATATTTTTATGCTCCGAATAGGGATTTTGTGCAGTTTCACGAAAAAGCAGCTTTCTCTTTCCGAAGCATCCTCTACCTAGATACTGCCATGATGCGCTTTGACAAATGTGTTGTCAGAAAATAACGTTGAATAAGAAAAAAATCTGCGAATCGGTTCGAATTGAAGCATAATGTGTAAAATGCCGGTACGGATTCACGGATTTTTTCTTGCCTAAAAAATGGAAATGGGGTACACTAATAAAAGACGAAACTATAAAATAATTAAGTAAAGAAGTGCGAAAGGAGCTAGTATATGAGACGAGTAGGCTTTTTGACGAGCGGCGGCGATTGTCAGGCGCTGAACGCTACGATGCGTGGAGTAGCGAAAACATTATATAATGCGGATGAAGATACGGAAATCATCGGTATTCTGGATGGATATAAGGGGCTGATGTACGAGAAATATGTAAAGATGAAACCATCGGATTTCTCGGGTATTCTGACGGAGGGCGGAACGATTCTCGGCTCTTCCCGACAGCCATTTAAAAATATGAGAAAACCGGACGAGAATGGGATGGACAAAGTAAGAGCCATGGTGAATACCTATTCGAAATTAAAATTGGATTGTCTTGTGATTTTAGGAGGAAACGGCACTCAAAAATCAGCTAATATGCTTCGGGAAGAGGGTTGTAACGTAATCGGATTGCCAAAGACGATTGACAATGATATTTGGGGAACCGATATGACATTTGGTTTCCAAAGCGCGGTCGATATCGCTACAAGTGCCATTGACTGTATTCACACCACCGCTTTTTCTCACGGGCGAGTATTTATCGTTGAAGTAATGGGACACAAAGTTGGATGGCTGACGCTTCATGCGGGAATCGCCGGCGGGGCGGACGTAATTCTTCTTCCAGAGATACCTTATGATATTGATGCGGTTGTAGATGCGATTCAAAAACGTACGGAAGACGGAAAACGCTTTTCTATTCTGGCGGTAGCGGAGGGAGCTATCAGTAAGGAAGACGCCGCCCTGACAAAAAAGGAGCGGAAAGCAAAATTGAAGAATAATCCATACCCGAGTGTTTCTTATAAAATAGGAGCCGAGATTGAGGAAAAGACAGGGCAGGAGATTCGTATTACGGTACCGGGGCATACGCAGCGGGGCGGAAGTCCGTGCGCTTATGACCGCGTCATTTCCAGCCGTCTTGGCGCGGCAGCAGCCCAGTTGATTTTAGAGGGCAGATACGGCTATATGGTAGGTTTGAAAAACGATGAAATCATTCCGATTCCGTTGGAGGATGTTGCCGGAAAACTAAAAATGGTAGACCCGGAATCTTCCATTATTCAGGAGGCAAAAAGTCTGGGAATCAGTTTTGGTGTGTAAACGGGAGAACTTGTATGTCGTATCAGGCTTTGTATAGAAAATACCGTCCGAAAGATTTTTCGGATGTAAAAGGGCAGGAGCATATTGTGACTACGCTGAGCAACCAGATAAAAGCAAATCGTATCGGACATGCCTATTTGTTCTGTGGGACGAGAGGCACCGGTAAGACGACGGTTGCCAAAATATTTGCCAAAGCGGTGAACTGCGAGAACCCAAGTCCACAGGGCCCTTGCGGGACATGTGCCATGTGTCAGGCGATTGAGGCGCATACGTCCATGAATGTCGTGGAAATTGACGCGGCTTCCAATAACCGTGTAGACGATGTTCGTCAGGTTATTGACGAAGTGCAGTATTCACCGGCGGAGGGACGCTATAAGGTGTATATTATCGACGAGGTGCATATGCTGACAACGAGCGCCTTTAATGCTCTTCTAAAGACACTTGAGGAGCCGCCGGCATATCTGATTTTTATTCTGGCTACGACGGAGGCGCATAAGATTCCGCTCACCATTTTGTCGCGGTGCCAGCGCTATGACTTCAAGCGCATTCGTGTCGATGAGATTGCCGCGCGTCTGCAGGAACTGTTGGAAAGGGAAAATGTGGAGGCGGAACCGGAAGCGCTCAATTATATTGCCAGACAGGCAGATGGCGCCCTGCGCGATGGTTTGAGCTTACTGGAACAGTGTATTTCCTTTTATTTCGGGGAGAAACTTACATTTGAAAATGCCCTCAATGTTTTGGGGGCGGTAGACCATGCAGTGTACCATGAATTGATGGAAGCGCTAGTGGAAAACCGTGTGGACGACGTTATACAGATCGTTGCCAATATGATAGAGCAAGGAAAAGATTTGACGCAATTTGTAAATGAATTTATTTGGTATTTGCGTAATATGCTTATAGTGAAAACTGCCGACAACGGGGAACAGTTAGTCGATATGTCGGCAGAAAACAAAGAAGAATTGAAGCGGTATGCGGAGATTATAGAACTTCCGGTGATATTTCGCTATATTCGCATTTTATCCGAGCTTGCGAATCGTATGAAATATGGAAATAACAAGCGCATTATGCTGGAGGTGGCTCTCATTAAATTGTGCCGTCCCCGTATGGAACAGGATTATGATTCTCTTGTCCAGCGGCTTTGTGCGATAGAGCAGACGAACGAGGAACTTCAGGAGGCGCTGGCTTCCGGTAATCTGACGGTGTCTGCGCAGCAGCATACGGAGACGAAGGAAGAGGCGCCGATATTGCGTAAAGATATCCGACCGGAGGCGGTGTCGGATGATGTGCGGGCGGTCGTACAGAATTGGAAGCAGATTCTCGGGCGGGTTAGTCCGGTCTGCCGCAGCATGCTTGCGGACGTCCGGCTGTCGGTCTCGGACGCTGGAAAGCTGATGATGGCTTTCGGACAGGAAGTCACGGCAGAGTATTTTAGGAGTGAAGAACATCAAAGTGAATTAATTGAGGCAGCAGGGCAACTGACGGGAAAGGAAATTTCACTGGATATCCGTTATGTGGAAAGTCGTCAGGAAATGAGTGCGTTTCCTGAGTTGCGGAATATAATAAAAAATGTAGAGATTGAAATATTAGATTAGGAAAGCGAGGATTGCAGTATGGCTAGAAGAGGCGGTTTTCAGGGCGGTATGCCGGGAAATATGAATAATTTAATGAAGCAGGCGCAGAAGATGCAGCGTCAGATGGAAGAGACACAGAAAGAAATGGAAGACAAAGAGTATGAGGCGACGGCCGGCGGAGGCGCTGTTGCCGTGAAAGTTTCCGGCAAAAAAGAGATTTTATCCGTGAAACTGAGTGAAGAAGTTGTAGACCCTGATGATATTGAAATGCTGGAAGATTTAATCGTAGCGGCGACCAATGAAGCTCTTCGCATGATGGAAGAGGACAGCACAAAATCTATGGAGGCGTTGACTGGCGGTCTGAATCTGGGCGGAGGATTTCCTTTCTGATGAATTACTACAGTGAATCGATTCAAACGTTGATTGAAGAATTGTCAGGACTTCCCAATATCGGCCCCAAATCGGCACAGCGCTTGGCGTTTCATATACTGAATTTGCCGGAAAAGCGGGTCGAGCATTTGGCAAACAGCATTCTGAATGCGAGAAAGAAGATTTGTTTTTGTAAGGAATGCTTTAATTTGTCCGACCATGAGCTGTGTCAGATTTGTAGCGATGAAAAGCGGGATACCTCTACGATTATGGTAGTAGAGGAGCCGAGCGATTTGGCAGCGTATGAAAAGACGAGACAATATAAAGGCGTCTATCATGTACTGCATGGCGCGGTCAATCCAATGGTTGGCGTGCAGCCTGAAAATCTGAAGTTAAAGGAACTGATGCAGCGGCTGCAGCGCGAAGACGTGTGCGAGGTCATCGTTGCCACAAATTCCACGGTGGAAGGCGAGGCTACTGCTTTATGGATTAGCAAATTCGTCAAGCAGGCAGGCATTAAGGTGACGCGGATTGCCAGCGGGGTTCCCGTCGGCGGGGCCTTGGAGTTTATTGATGAGATGACCTTATTCCGCGCGCTTGAGGGCAGGACGGAACTCTGAGCGCAGGAGCGAGCGGTAGAGTCCCATTGTTATAAAATCAGCAAGCTTCATAACGAGGTTGAGGTGGGTCGTCTGTAGCAGCATCTGGCTGCCAAAACCGGAGAGGTTTACGATTCCGGTAATAAAAATGTCGCCTACCGCAGGCAGATTTTTAGCGACACCAACGCCAGGAGAGAGCGAACCCTCTCCCAGAGTGACATAGCCGATATGGTCGACGATACCAAGAGAGGCGTCGATAGCTATTACAAGGGCGTCGGGATGGTATAACTGAATAATTTGTAACGTGGCTTCCAGATTTTTGGCGTGGATTGGTTTTTCTAACGTGCCGTAAATATGGAAGTTTTTTTTGTGGGGGCGGGTTTGGTAGTGGCGCAGTTTATGGCCGATGATGGGGCCAAGACAATCGCCGGTAGCGCGGTCGGAGCCGATACATAGGAGAACAATCTCCTCTTTTTGTTCTATATTTTTCTTTACAAGCTGTTGTAAAGCGTCTGCAAAATTTAATAGTGACTGATTGTCACCGGGATTAAAATACTGAACCATAGCTAGTTCCTTTCCTACTTCATTATTTCACTTCGAGGGTTCCAATAATTTGTTAAAAAATGTTTTTGTACCCTCCAATCATTTCTAAAAAAAGTATGTACGAGTTTTGCTCAAAACATTCTTTAATTTTCATTAATTTTGGTTGTCCAATCGACAAAATACGCGCGTTTTGTATGATATGATTAACAGGAATCAAAAGAAATCGTTTGGAAAGAGAGGTTTAAATATGCAGTGGACAAGACCAAAGAGTGTTCGTCAGATTGGCGGGATACCCGGGCGGGGCAGAATATATATTGAAGATTATGTAATCCGGTTTGCAAGACAATTGGCAGAGCAGAGTAGAAAGGAAGAAAAGGCGGCTGTTTTGCTTGGCAACTATTATATGTATAACGGGGAAAAGATTTATCAGATTTCGGGCATCGTGGAAATCGAAGGTTTTGCCAACCGCAGTACGCCGGAACTCACTTCCGGTGTATGGGATAATGTGTATTCGGAAATTAAAGAAAACTTTACTGATTTGGAAATTATCGGCTGGTTCTATTTTGAAGATGGTTTTTCCGTCAACCACGCGTCGCGCCTGTTGGAAATACATCGGGCAAATTTCCGCAAAGGAGATAAAGTTCTTTTTATTTTTGACGAGAGGGAAAAAGAAGACCGCTTTTTCATTTACCGCAATGGACAGTTGGAACAGCAGAAAGGGCATTTTATCTATTATGAAAAAAATCCGGAGATGCTTCGTTACATGGAAAGGGAGAATAATCGTCATGTACATATCGTAGAGCAGGAGGACGACCGTGTAGTTCGCAATATACGCGGAATTATGAGAGAAAAAGAGCAGAACCGCACGAAGTTTGAGCGGAGAAATTCACATATCGGGCATGGAATTATCGGGATGGTTGCCTTGATTGCCCTTTTGGTCGGTGTTGTGGCAATTCGCAATCAGACGACCCTCAACCAGATGAAAGACCAGTTGCGCGCCCTGCAGACGCTGGCGCGGCCGCAGCGGATGAGCGAGGGAAGCCGCACAAGTGTGGAAACGCAGTCAGGCGGATTGCAGAAAGAGGGAACGCCTGTGCCAAGCGTTACGCCGACTGCCGTATCTGCTTCCGCCGTGCAGGTAAGTCCCACGCAGACAGCCACCACGCAGGCTACTCCCATACAGACAATCCGTTGAATAAATTTTAAAGGAAAGTTCAAGGCAACGAGTATCATACCGTCGCCTTGAAATAGGTTATTAAGCGGTTATTCTGAAAAAAATGCGGGCAATATTGCGAAACATAGTTTCTTGTGATAAAATAGGCAAAAGAAGTGAGAGGGTTGTATGCAAAAGAAGGGGTTGGCATGAATTTTTCAAGAAACAAAAAGCAGAAGAAAATCGCAGGTATTTTTCTTGCGGGATTAGCGCTTCTTGTGACGGGACTGGGAGTGTTTTCTTATATATATGGCAATCGCTGTTTTGAACACTATCGTGTAGAGAGCAAAGTGGAGCGCAGCGATAGCAATAATGTATCGTATCAATTTCATAATGGAAATATTCTTAAATTCAGCCGCAGTGGAATCAGCGAAATTGATAATAGCGGCAAGAGTCTCTGGAATGGTGGCTACGAGATGAAACGCCCGCAGGTTGATATAAGTGGAGATTATGTTGTTGTCGCCGACGTGGACGGAAAGAATTTTTATGTTTTCAATGGAAAAGATGAGGGAATTAGTATAGAAACAAATCTTCCGATTGTGCGGGCAAAAGTGTCGGAACAGGGCATTGTTGCTGTTTTGTTGAAAGATAAAGACTCCAATGTTTTGAACCTCTACAATCCGTATGTTCCGGCCGGGAAATTGCTTGTGGAAATTCCAACCAATGTTGCAGAAGAGGGATATCCGATTGATTTTGATGTTTCTCCTGATGGAAAGAGTGTTGTGACATCACATTTGGTTGTTACGGGAAATAGCATTGATAATAAAGTAAGTTTTTATAATTTTACGGAAGTAGGGCAGGACAAGAATACGCTTGTCGGCGGCAAGTCGTTCGGGGAAGAAATGGTTGCTAAAATCGAGTTTGCCGATGATGACCGGGTCGTCGTGTTCCGTGAAAAGGGATACACGGTTTTCAGGGAGATGCGGCAGCCGGATGTGGCGGCAGAGATAAATTTTGTAGATGAAATTAAAAGTATGGCGTTTGATGGGGACACAATTGCGGTTGTAACTGCGAAAGAGGGGAAACTCGATTCACAGAAATTGTTTCTATATGATAGTAGGGGAAAAGAAAAGCTGCAACAAAATATTTCCTATGAATATGATGACATGCAGATTTATGGAAATGAAATTATATTTGTCGGCAATCGCGCCTGCAACATAATGCGTGCGAACGGTCATGAGAAGTTCAAATATCGTTTCCAACAGGAGATTGATGCGGTATTTCCAACGTCAGATAGTAAAGAGTATACGTTAATTGATAATTCTGCGATACATAAAATTTCTCTTGACAGTTAATATACTTATTCATATGCTGTGCGAAATGGATAGAAGAAGAGCTCGGAAGATACAAAAGGAGGATGATGATGCAGCCGTATGTGGTAGATTTGATTGCACTGGCGATAATTATTTTGGGGATTGCGATAGGAGCGGCGAGAGGGCTTCTCCTCACTCTCTACTCAATGGTGAAAATAGTATTGATGATTGTTTTGGTTGTAGTTTTGTATCCGGTTATGAAAGCGATAGTACCTGAGAATTTATCTTGGGGAGCGGGACTTGCAGTTTTAGTGGCCATGATTGTTGCAGCGGTGGCATTGGGGATGGTGGCAAGTGTGTTGCATCTGATTGATAAAGTGCCGGTTATCCACGGCATAAACCGGCTTGCGGGAGCGATACTTGGCGGCGTGCTCGGCCTGATTGTCGTGCTGGCGGCGCTGATTGTCATTTCCCTTAGCCAGAATGCTGAGTGGTGCAGAGATATTTATCCCTGTGTACAACAGAGTAGTTTGTTGAGACCGCTTTTTGATCTTTTACACGATTTGCCAATACCGCTGATACATCATTGACACCCTTACATACATACTAATATGAAAATATTTTTTCTTGACAAAGGAAAGTCCGCACGATATAATAGTTTAGCATGCGTATCGTGTGGACTTTTGTGCGTTGTTTTTATGCACGGGCAGATGTCTCCATGCGTTTCGTCTGTCAAAATTATCTACAGGAGGTGAAAATTAATGCCAACTTTTAACCAATTAGTAAAGCAGGGAAGAAAATCGGTTGCGAAGAAATCTAATTCTCCAGCGCTGCAGTCATCCTACAATTCTTTGAAGAAAAAGTCTGTTAATACAAGCTCTCCACAGAAGCGTGGCGTTTGTACTGTTGTTCGTACTGCTACACCTAAGAAGCCTAACTCAGCTCTTCGTAAGATTGCCAGAGTTCGTCTTTCCAACGGTATTGAGGTGACAAGTTATATTCCGGGTGAAGGACATAACCTTCAGGAGCATAGCGTGGTTATGATTCGTGGCGGCCGTGTTAAGGATTTGCCGGGTACGAGATATCATATTATCCGCGGTACTTTGGATACGGCTGGTGTTGCTAATCGTAAACAGGCTCGTTCCAAGTACGGAGCAAAGAAACCGAAAGCTGCAAAGTAAGCTAATTAAAAAAGTACCGGATTAATTTTTGCATCTTAATTATAGAAGTAAGCAAACTTTAAGCTGGTGCGGACACAAGTCGTGAGTACCTGTGAATTAATTATTATTAAGGAGGGAAGTAACGTGCCACGTAAAGGACATATTCAGAAAAGAGACGTATTGGCAGATCCAGTGTACAAGAATAAGATTGTTACGAAATTGATTAATAATATTATGCTGGATGGAAAAAAGGGTGTTGCTCAGAGAATTGTATACGGAGCATTTGAACAGGTTGCAGAGCAGACTGGCAAAGATGCTTTGGAAGTATTTGATGAGGCTATGAACAACGTTATGCCTGAGCTCGAGGTAAAAGCGAGACGTATCGGCGGTTCCACGTATCAGGTTCCAATCGAAGTTCGCCCTGACCGCAGACAGGCTTTGGCTCTTCGCTGGTTGACCGCGTATTCTCGTAACCGTGGTGAGAAGACCATGAAAGAGAGATTGGCGAATGAAATTATGGATGCTGCCAACAATACCGGTTCATCCGTAAAGAAGAAAGAAGATATGCACAAGATGGCTGAGGCGAATAAAGCCTTTGCTCATTACAGATGGTAAAAGTGAAATAGCAGACCGCAAACCGCTGTTTTTTGTTTTGTGTATGGATTATGAATAAAGGAGGAACTAGCGTTGGCTGGAAGAGAATACCCATTAGAGCGTACCAGAAATATTGGTATTATGGCTCATATTGATGCCGGTAAAACTACTTTGACAGAGCGTATTCTGTATTATACCGGTGTTAACTATAAAATAGGTGAAACGCATGATGGTGCTTCTACCATGGACTGGATGGAGCAGGAGCAGGAGCGTGGTATTACAATCACATCCGCTGCTACGACCTGTCATTGGACATTGGAAGATCATCATAAGCAGAAGCAAGGTGCGTTGGAGCATCGTATTAATATTATTGATACTCCGGGACACGTGGACTTTACGGTAGAAGTAGAGCGTTCCCTGCGTGTACTGGATGGTGCAGTTGGTGTGTTTGATGCCAAAGCAGGCGTTGAGCCTCAGTCTGAGAACGTATGGCGTCAGGCTGACACATACAATGTACCGCGTATGGCGTTCATCAATAAGATGGATAAGATGGGAGCAGATTTCTTTATGTCTGTTCAGACCATCATTGACCGTTTAGGTAAAAATGCGATTCCGGTTCAGATACCAATCGGAAAAGAAGATGATTTCATCGGACTGATTGATTTGTTTGAAATGGAAGCATACTATTATAAAGATGACAAGGGCGAGGATATTGAGATTACATCCATTCCGGATGATTTGAAAGACCTTGCTCAAGAATGGCATGATAATCTCGTAGAGAAAATCTGCGATTTGGACGACGATTTGATGATGCAGTATCTGGAAGGGGAAGAGCCATCTGTAGATGAGCTCAAGAAAGCTCTCCGCAAAGGTACGATTGCTTGTCAGGCAGTTCCGGTATATTGCGGTTCTGCTTATAAGAACAAAGGCGTTCAGAAAATGTTGGATGGTGTAATCGAGTATATGCCTGCACCAACGGATATTCCGGATATTACCGGTGTCGATGAAGAGGGCAATGAACTTACCCGTCGTTCTTCTGATGACGAACCGTTCTCTGCTTTGGCATTTAAAATTATGTCTGACCCATTTGTTGGTAAACTTGCATTCTTCCGCGTGTATTCCGGTACATTGAACTCCGGTTCTTATGTACTGAATGCAACAAAAGGTAAGAAAGAGCGTGTCGGACGTATTCTGCAGATGCACGCCAATAAGCGTAGCGAGTTAGATAAGGTTTATTCCGGTGATATTGCAGCGGCTGTTGGTTTTAAATTGACAACCACAGGTGATACTATCTGCGATGAGAAAAGTCCGGTAATCCTTGAATCCATGGAATTCCCTGAACCGGTTATCGAGCTTGCAATTGAGCCGAAAACAAAGAATGATCAGGGTAAAATGGGTGAAGCGCTTTCTAAATTGGCAGAAGAGGATCCTACATTCCGTGCTCATACGGATCAGGAGACTGGCCAGACGATTATTGCCGGAATGGGCGAGCTTCACTTGGAAGTTATCGTTGACCGTTTGCTCCGTGAGTTTAATGTAGAGGCAAATGTCGGCGCTCCTCAGGTTGCTTACAAAGAGACATTTACGAAAGAAGTGGAAGTTGACAGCAAATATGCAAAGCAGTCCGGTGGTCGTGGACAGTACGGACATTGTCGTGTTCGTTTTACACCAACAGACCCGAATGGCGAGTCCACTTATGAATTTGAATCCACGGTTGTCGGCGGTGCTATTCCTAAGGAATATATCCCGGCTGTTGATGAAGGTATTCAGGAAGCTGCTCAGGCAGGTATTTTGGCAGGATTTCCGGTTCTTGGTATCCACGCCAACTGTTATGACGGTTCTTATCACGAAGTCGATTCCAGTGAAATGGCTTTCCACATTGCTGGTTCCATGGCATTTAAAGATGCGATGAAGAAAGGCGATGCCGTATTGCTTGAGCCTATTATGAAAGTGGAAGTAACCATGCCTGAGGAATACATGGGCGATGTAATCGGAAGCTTGAATGCAAAACGTGGTCAGATTGATGGTATGGATGATATCGGCGGAGGTAAGATTGTTCGGGCATTCGTTCCGTTGGCTGAGATGTTCGGCTATTCTACAGAACTTCGTTCATCGACTCAGGGGCGCGGTAATTATTCCATGTTCTTTGAGAGATATGATAAGTGTCCGAAGAATGTACAGGAGAAAGTTCTTGCGCAGAAAAACGGAAACTAAACTGTTTTTGGGGGTTGCTTTTTTATCATCAATCCCCTATAATGAGGCTATATGTTAATAGCAGATATTTCTAAATTTAAATTAAAAAATGTTAGGAGGACGTTTAGAAATGGCTAAGGAAAAGTATGTAAGAAGTAAACCACATTGTAACATTGGTACTATTGGTCACGTAGATCATGGTAAAACAACATTGACAGCCGCTATCACAAAGGTATTGGCTGAAAGAGTATCCGGTAATGAAGCTACTGATTTTGAGAATATCGATAAGGCTCCAGAAGAAAGAGAGCGTGGTATCACAATTTCTACTGCTCACGTTGAGTATGAAACAGAGAATAGACATTATGCACACGTTGACTGTCCGGGACATGCCGACTATGTTAAGAACATGATTACCGGAGCAGCTCAGATGGATGGCGCTATCCTTGTTGTAGCTGCAACAGACGGTGTTATGGCTCAGACAAAAGAGCATATCCTTCTTTCCCGTCAGGTAGGTGTACCATATATCGTAGTATTCATGAATAAGTGCGATATGGTAGATGACGAAGAGTTGCTTGAGTTGGTAGAGATGGAGATTACTGAGCAGCTTGAGGAGTATGAGTTCACAGATTGTCCGATCATCAAGGGTTCTGCTTTGAAAGCTTTGGAAGATCCAAACAGCGAGTGGGGCGACAAGATTATGGAGCTTATGGCTACGGTTGATGAGTATATTCCGGATCCTGAGCGTGATACAGATAAGCCATTCGTAATGCCTGTAGAGGATGTATTCTCTATTACAGGACGTGGTACGGTTGCTACCGGACGTGTAGAGGCTGGTACACTTCACTTGAATGACGAAATTGAAATTGTTGGTATCAAAGAGGAGACACAGAAGTCTGTCGTAACTGGTATCGAGATGTTCCACAAAGAGTTGGATGAGGCTCAGGCTGGTGATAATGCAGGTGTACTTCTTCGTGGTATTCAGAAGACAGATATCGAAAGAGGTCAGGTACTTGCTAAGCCGGGTTCATTGACTTGCCATACAAAGTTTACTGCACAGGTATACGTATTGAAGAAGGAAGAGGGCGGACGTCATAAGCCATTCTTCAGTAATTACCGTCCACAGTTCTATTTCCGTACAACTGACGTAACAGGTGTTATCCAGTTGCCAGAGGGAACAGAAATGTGCATGCCTGGTGATAACGTAGAGATGTCTATCGATTTGATTCATCCGATTGCTATGGATCAGGGTCTTACATTCGCTATCCGTGAGGGTGGACGTACAGTAGGTTCTGGTAGGGTTGCTACAATCATTGAGTAATCTTGTAATTAGAGCCAAATAATAAAAATAAGCACCGCAATCCTTTGAAAAATCAAGGGGTTGCGGTTTCTTAATGCCTAAAAATAATAGCGAACAAAAGGAAAAGCCACTTGCCGGAATTTATAGGGATGAATCAGTTATACAATCTAAAAAGGAACAAATAGCACTATATTCAGATAT
>CAJTLS010000033.1 GCA_910577295.1 uncultured Eubacterium sp. | reverse complement strand
AAAAAGTAAGAAAAAGAGAGTTAACAAGAGAAAAACAAAGATTATTATGGGAGGATAATATCATGATTGTCGGATTTTTTATATTTTTATTAATTACCTTAATCGTCGTTTTGATTATTTATGAATCGTGTAACATTTCCGCGCACAAAGATGAAACAGATAAAATAACCCCATATGAGCTTACTGCAACAGCTAAAGTAACGGCTACGTTCGAAGAAACATATACGAATGTGGCTCCGAAATATATAAGGATTGCTTCCGACGCAAATTGTTATGAAGCCATATCAAATGGGATTGGTTTTGTAAATTATCGTACATATAAGTTTACTGCCAAATTTATTGAAACTAATCGATTCCGCACTCGACAAATTGAAACACTTGAACCTACAAATATTTTAGAAGAAATAAGTTCTCTTGGGTATTACAAAGACAGTATTACATATGAACCAATATCACCAGAAGCTGCTACAGAAAATCAGTTACAATATATAGGCGCATTGATAGAAGAAACCTCTTGTAATGTAGAAATTCCGTTAAATAAACTTTCCAAAGCAGATGCATCAGGCATAATATATTATTTAACAGATGGGGGCCACACACCAAGTAAAGATATAATAGAATACGCAACGGAACTGCATATCCGCGCCTCGTATTGTTTTCCAGATTGGCTTATTTTTGGAAATATTTTTGAAAACCTTTCTGCCAAAGAAAAAATTGCCTTTTTCATTTTTTGTGTTTTCAGGGATAAATACAAGCCAACGTGCGAAAACCCAAACCACTCACCTTATAAAAATCTGTTTACTTCTTTTGCAGATTTATATTGTGAAAATAAGAAATTTTTAGATTCTTTCCACAATCATTACTATAACGGCCATAATTTAGTACGTTTTGGAAAAACAATAACAAGAGAATTTCCTGTAAGGGGAGGCAGTAAGCAGACACTTGCTTATAAAACCGCCATTGAATACCTTGAAAATCATTTAGAGGCATCCGAAATACAGCCTTTCAGGCTATAATGCCGCCATGAAGTGCAAAGAAAACACTTGAACTCTCATCGCAGATATGCTACATTAAACATAAGAAAAAGGGAAAGCCATAGAAGCGGCTCTATAGTTTTCCCATGTCGATACTATAGCACATTTTCCCACCGAGAGCAATAAAAAAGCGTCTGTGGCACTTTCTACCTAATGTCTTTATAGCATATGCAGCTTCTCCATAAACTCCTTTTTGTATTTTCTGGTGATTGATACAATTTCATTGTTTATCATAGTTACATCTTGAGATGTACAACGCATAATATACTTCTGATTTAATAGGCAGCTTTTATTAGGACGCAAAAAACCATCTGTTAAATGGCTGATTTGTTCCTCGATATCGTCCATTTTCCCCCGAAACGTCATATTATCATTATCAATACATTTTACCTCAATATATGGCCGGACGGAAGAAAACAATATAATATTCCTCAAATTGTATGTATTGTGATGCCCTTTGTCTTAATCTCAAAATATTTATTCTGCCAGTTACTAATTCGTCGAATAGCAGCGTCCACAGCGTCAATCACATCTACCGCTACAACAGGTTTTAAAATGTATCGAAAAGGTTCATAGCTTAACAAATTTCTTTCATATCCTAGATTTCCCGTAAAAAAAATAATTATTACTTCAGGATATAATTCTTTAATTTTGCTAGCAACAATCATTCCGTTAATACCACTCTCTGCCTCTTCCTGCGACAATTCTATATCCAATAAAACTATATCATATATCTTTTTTGTTGCCTGCTCAACAAGTAACGCTCCTGACGTAAATGTATCAACTGCTATGTCCGTCGGAAAACAATGCATCCCTAACATTTTTTTGATAGAATCTGCCACTGGCAGCAAATCATCACATATTGCAATTTTAATCATAAAAAATCCCTTTCTGATGTATAAATACATATTAATACCTATACATCAGAAAAGGCTACTGGTAAATTATTCTTTTAAGCTAGCGGAAATATATTCCATTTCAAATGCTAATCTCGTTCCTTATTTCTTCCAACTCCGTATCCCCCGGCTGCTCCACCTAAAAACCCTAAAATAATATAAATAATTTTCTCCATTATAACCGGCTGAGTCCGAAGCAAAAGAATAACCAAAACAACAAATAGCATTGCAACGAGAATCATAAACCCCCTAAAAATCTTATTTTGTTTCTTTTCTGCATACGAATTTTGCATATTCTCCCTTGATGCTGCCAAATATTCAGAAATATGTTCCTCATTTATTTTAGACATTATAAGAGCTTCTGCCGGAAACGCCATACTCTGAGTTTTATGGACAGACATAATACTATCCATAATTTCTGATTTTACATCCTCTGGTATATCATTCATCATCTGCTCAATATCTTGTTCTGTATCTGTTTCTAATTCATTCTGTCGTTTTTCTTCTGGCATCAATTCACCTCCTAAAAATGCAAATTTTCAATAATATGTATAGACATTTGTTTCATGCATGCGTGTAATCCACTAGTTACTTCGTCCGAAAGCGATTTTGCAATATATAATTTAGTATTTCCTTTGGTAACATTAAAATTCTTTATTACCTTTCTTGCGTTATCTTCTGGAATCAATTTTTGTGTGTAACTTCTATATGTTGGTGACTTTAAACCATACATACATATTCCTCCCTTATAAAAGTAAAAAAACAGACCTTGGATAATTTCAATGTCGCCCCTCCGCTTTTCTTATTTCTCAATTGACATTAGTATAACACTTTTAGCCAAGTGAAAAAAGCCCCTTTTTTCACTTTTTTAATATTTCATTTTCTGTAGTTGACAATTTTCTCTAAAATATATATTGTATAGATATATAAGGGAGTGATTTTATGCAGTTTGGCGCCGCCTATATTCGGGTATCAACCGAAAATCAGGATGAATACAGTCCGGACGCACAAAAACGACTTATTTTGGAGTACGCCAAAAAAAACAATATAATAATCAACAAAGAACATATTTTCGAAGATATTGGTATATCCGGAACAAAAGCGGACAAGAGAGAAGCATTTCAGAGCATGATTGCCCTCGCCAAAAGTAAAGAACACCCCATTGATACCATACTTGTATGGAAATTTAGCCGTTTTGCCAGAAATCAGGAGGAATCCATCCTGTACAAATCCCTTTTAAAAAGGAGCGGCGTTTCTGTTGTCAGCGTATCCGAACCGATTATAGATGGTCCGTTTGGAACCCTGATTGAGCGTATACTGGAATGGATGGACGAATATTATTCCATACGCTTATCCTCTGAAGTAAAACGCGGTATGATGCAAAAGGCTTTAGCTGGTGGATATAACAGCAAAATCCCTTTTGGCTATGTGATGGATAATGACGGCATCCCCATCCCAGAACCAGAGCAATCCAAGATTGTACAATTTATTTACGACCAATACGTCAATCAAAACGAGAGCATATCCAATATAACACTAATCTTAAACAATGCCGGGTACCGGACGGCAAAAAGAAACAAATTCGAGCGTCGAATTGTCCATTATATATTGGAAAATCCATTTTATATTGGTAAAATACGATGGAACTATGCCCCCCGCGCAAGAGGGAAAAAGAAAGATGGTGAAGTCATAATCCGTGACGGACAGCATATGCCCATCGTATCACAGGATATCTTTGACAAAGCACAGAGAAAAATAAAATCATCTATGGAAAAATATCACGGTTCCGTGCGGCGGGTTCCGAGTTCTGCGGCCAAGCACTGGCTAAGCGGTACGTTAAAATGTGCAAGATGTGGTTCTTCTCTCGCCTTTTGCAATGGTAACGTAAAACATTTCCAGTGCTGGAAATTTAATAAAGGAACCTGTGAAAAGAGCAGTTATCTAAATGCAAAAAAAGCTGAAACATATGTTATTGACGGGCTAAAGGCATTACTGCTTTCCGACACTGTTGACTACGAAAAAATTCCCTCTCGAACTATTGATATCAACGAGAAATTAATTCAGGAGCAACTAAAAGAACTTGATAAAAAAGAAGAACGGATAAAATTGGCCTATATTGACGGCATTGATACTCTGGATGAATACAAAAGAAACAAATCCATGATTGAGAAGCAGCGCAAACAAATTACAAAAAATCTGTCTGTTAAAACGACTGAACTGCCAGAAGAAAACAGTGCTTCCATTTTAGATAATATAAATGCCGTCATACAAATTTTGGAAAGCGATTCAGATACAGCAAGAAAGGGAGAAGCAATCCGCTCAATATGCAAAAATATTGAGTATGACAAGGATAATGATACAATATCTTTTAATCTGTTTATGATAGAATAGCCTAAATTCGGGCATTAATGATGTATATACCCTACAGAATACGGTTAAGCCAGTGGGGTTCCAAGGCGCTTGGCGATCAGGGATACACTCCTATTGAGATTATACGAAACTACTACGGAGATTCCATGTTTATAAATTCATCAGAAGAAATCTCAGGAATTCCCGCCTCCTATCCCGGCACGCCGTTACGGCAAGGTGATTCGGGAGAGAAAGTGAGGCAGATGCAGCGTCAGCTCAATGTCATTTCTAACGGATATCCTCTCATTCCCAAAATTGCAGAGGATGGTATCTTTGGACCGGCAACCGAGCAGGCAGTACGAACTTTCCAAAGGATATTTAATTTGACACAAGACGGTATTGTCGGTTTACGCACATGGTATAAAATATCGGAAATTTATGTTGGTGTAAGTCGAATTGCCGAATTGGTTTAACGATTCCGAAAAAGCAATAAGTCGGTGAAAAGCTTTCTTCCGTATGCGGATGTTCTGCCCAAAATCGATTTATTGTTTTTTCTTTTTACCAATTATAATGGAAACACAATTGTATTCATGATACAATGACAACACATGATTCTAATTTCTTTCCGATGTTGGACTCAAAAAATATTTTGCCCCAACGGATTCTTTGGAACATATAGAGAATACTAAAACACAGAAAAGAAAGGAAGCATACCTTATATGAAAAAGGAATCGTACTTTTCTTCCGGCGAATTTGCCAAAATGGCACAGGTAACTTTGCGCACAATACGCTACTATGACCAGCAGGATATATTAAAGCCGTCCTATGTTAATGATTCCGGCGCGCGGTTTTACTCGGAAAAGGATTTTGCCAAACTACAACAAATCCTGTTATTCAAATACCTCGGGTTCTCACTAAAAGAAATCCGTGAGATGACGCTAGATAATTTTGATTGCCACTTTATGCTCAATTCCCTTGCCATTCAGAAGAAGCTGATTCAAGACCGCATAGAACAGATGCAATTGATCGAGCAGGCCATTGAGGATACTGCCTCTACACTGCGCACCGGAAAAGAAGTGGATTGGAATCAGATGAGAGAGCTGATTCATCTGACGGCAGTGGAAAAGAGTCTGAAAAATCAATATCAGAACGCTTCTAATATCTCATCCCGTATCCAATTGCACCACAAATATTCGTTAAATAAGCAAGGCTGGTTTCACTGGCTCTATGAACAGTGCCACTTCCATGACGGCGAAACCGTACTGGAAATTGGCTGCGGAGACGGCACTCTCTGGACTTCAAATCAAACCCGCTTCCCCTCCTCCCTCTCAGTTACGCTATCGGATTTATCCGATGGCATGCTGCGCGACGCAAGGCGCAATCTGACGGAAAATAATATCAGGAGCGGGTTTACATTTATTGCCGCTGATGCTGCCGCATTGCCTTTTAACGACAACAGCTTTGACGTTGTGCTGGCAAACCATGTACTCTTTTATTGCAGCGATATTGGTAAGGTATGTGACGAAATCAAACGTGTTTTAAAACCGGACGGCATATTTATTGCCAGCACGTATGGTAAGGCGCATATGCAGGAGATAAGCCGTTTGGTTGCCGACTTTGATCCGCGGATTGTTTTGTCGGCGGACAAGCTCTATGAGCGCTTTGGAAAAGAAAATGGGGGGGCCTATCTGGCGCCTCTCTTTCCGCATACACAGTGGCTGGATTATGAGGACGGACTTTTTGTCACGGAAGCGGAACCGCTAATCTCGTACATCTTATCCTGTCATGGTAATCAAAACCAATATTTGCTCAACCGGTACGGTGATTTCCGCAGTTATGTAAGACAGAAAGTACAACACGGATTTTCCGTCACCAAAGAGGCGGGCATATTTATTGCCAAAAAGGATTAGGTTGTAAAAAAATTTAAAAAAGTTCTTGCAGGTGACGTAACGTTATCTTTTATACTGTCTATAAAACAGAACACCTCTTTGAGGAGAAAACTTTTTATTATGGAGGACAAACAATGAAAGGCATCATTTTAGCCGGTGGGTCGGGTACGCGTCTCTATCCATTAACTACCGTGACAAGTAAACAACTGTTACCTATCTATGATAAACCGATGATATACTATCCGCTATCCGTGTTAATGAATGCGGGAATACGTGATATTCTCATTATTTCTACACCGCAGGATACACCGCGTTTTGAGGAATTACTAAACGATGGCAGCCGCTTCGGCATTCATCTCTCCTACGCGGTGCAGCCAAGTCCAGACGGACTTGCCCAAGCTTTTTTAATCGGTTCTGAGTTTATCGGAAACGACACGGTTGCCATGGTATTGGGCGATAACATTTTTTCTGGACACGGTCTGAAAAAGCGCCTTTTATCTGCTGTCAACAATGCTGAAAGCGGTCACGGCGCTACTGTATTCGGATATTATGTAGACGACCCGGAGCGTTTTGGTATTGTAGAATTTGACGCAGAGGGAAAAGCTGTCTCCATTGAGGAAAAACCGGAACATCCAAAGAGTAATTATTGTGTCACCGGATTGTATTTCTACGATAACCATGTCGTAGAATATGCCAGAAACCTGAAGCCAAGTAAGCGGGGCGAATTGGAAATTACTGATTTGAACAAAATCTATCTGGAGCAGGGTGCGCTTAATGTTGAACTTCTCGGACAGGGATTTACATGGCTTGATACCGGAACACATGAAAGCCTTGTGGACGCCACTAACTTTGTCAAGACAGTAGAAACCCACCAGCACCGCAAAATCGGTTGTTTAGAGGAAATTGCCTATCTAAATGGCTGGATTCAACGTGAAGATGTTCTCGCCGTATATGAAGTTCTGAAAAAGAATCAATATGGTAAGTACCTCAAAGATGTTTTGGATGGCAAATATATGGACACACTACACTAACAAACCATTGTTGGACAGAACAGCATTTTATCGTTAGAATGGAGGATTTTTATGACTATTATCGTTACCGGAGGCGCCGGATTTATCGGCAGTAATTTTATCTTTTATATGCTCAAAAAATATCCAGATTACCGCATTATCTGCTTAGATTGTCTCACTTATGCGGGAAACATGTCGACGCTTGCTCCCATTATGGATAATCCGTCTTTCCGCTTTGTGAAAGAGAGCATTACAAACCGTGAGGCTGTCTACAAACTGTTCGAAGAGGAGAAGCCGGATATCATCGTAAACTTTGCGGCAGAGAGCCACGTAGACCGCTCCATTGAGGATCCGGAAGTTTTTCTTGATACCAATATTAAAGGTACTGCTGTCCTGATGGACGCATGCTGCAAATACGGCATTACCCGCTATCATCAGGTATCCACAGACGAGGTATATGGCGATTTACCGCTTGACCAACCGGATGTCTTCTTCACGGAAGAGACGCCAATCCACACGAGCAGCCCCTACAGCTCTTCAAAAGCAAGCGCTGATTTACTCGTACTGGCATATCACCGTACTTATGATTTACCGGTTTCCATCAGCCGCTGTTCCAATAATTACGGTCCCTACCATTTTCCAGAAAAGCTCATTCCGCTAATGATTGCCAATGCCCTCAATGATAAGCCTCTGCCTGTTTATGGTACGGGAGAGAACGTCCGCGACTGGCTCTATGTGGAAGACCATTGCAAAGCCATTGATTTAATTATTCACAATGGACGTGTTGGCGAAGTTTATAACATTGGCGGGCATAACGAGATGCGAAATATAGATATTGTCAAAATTATATGCAAAGAACTTAACAAACCGGAAAGTCTGATTACCTATGTCACCGACCGCAAGGGACACGATATGCGCTATGCCATCGACCCGGCGAAAATTCATAAAGAACTTGGATGGCTGCCGGAAACAAGCTTTGCCGACGGAATCAAAAAGACCATCCAATGGTATCTCGACAACAGGGAATGGTGGGAGACCATTATCTCGGGAGAGTATCAGGACTACTATGAAAAAATGTACGGCAATCGCTGACCGCCAAAGGAAAGGATGTTAAACATGAAAGTACTTGTTACCGGCGTCAAAGGACAATTAGGACATGACGTAGTAAATGAATTAATGAAGCGCAATCACGAAGCCGTCGGTGTGGATATTGAAGAAATGGACATTACCAATCCGGCAAGCGTGAACAAAGTTATTCCAGAGGCTTCTCCAGACGCAGTCATCCATTGCGCCGCATGGACAGCCGTTGATGCCGCTGAAGAGGAAGAAAACCGGCAGACTGTTGTGAAAGTTAATTCTGAGGGAACTCGCACGATTGCCTCAGTCTGTAAAGAGCTGGATATTCCGATGATGTATCTCTCTACGGACTATGTCTTCGACGGTCAGGGCAGTACGCCTTGGAAACCTGACCAGACAAATTATGCCCCGCTCAATGTCTATGGCGAGACAAAACTGGCAGGTGAACAGGCGGTAAGCCAGATTCTTGATAAATTTTTTATCGTGCGCATTGCATGGGTATTCGGCACTCATGGAAATAATTTTATCAAAACCATGCTGCGCCTTGGTGCGAATCATGACTTACTAACCGTCGTAGACGACCAGATTGGCACGCCGACCTACACCTATGATTTGGCACGGCTGCTTGTCGATATGGTTGAAACAAAACAATACGGATATTATCACGCGACAAATGAGGGCGGTTATATCAGTTGGTATGAATTTGCCTGTGAAATCTTCCGTCAGGCTGCTGCTCTGGGGCATAGCTGTTACGATACCAAGCACCTCACGGTTAAACCGGTTTCTACTGCAGAGTATGGTCTGTCAAAAGCCATACGTCCGTTTAACAGTAGGCTGGATAAAGAAAAATTGAAAGAAAAAGGATTTATTCCTCTGCCTACTTGGCAGGATGCTTTAGCACGTTATTTATCAGAAATTGAAATATAAAACAAATTGGAGGAAATTATGGGACAGATACAGGTAGAAAAAAATGCCGGCGGCATTGAGGGATTGTGTGTGATTCAGCCCACTGTACACGGCGACGAGCGCGGCTATTTTATGGAGACTTACAATGAAAATGATATGAAAGAGGCCGGACTCAATCTTACTTTCGTACAGGACAATCAATCCAGTTCCTCGAAAGGAGTGCTTCGCGGCCTCCACTTTCAAAAAAACTATCCACAGGGAAAACTTGTCCGCGTAATACGCGGTTCCGTCTTCGACGTAGCCGTAGATATTCGTCAGGGCAGTAAAACATACGGAAAATGGTACGGTTTGGAACTGTCAGAAGAGAATAAGAAACAATTTTATGTTCCGAAAGGATTCGCGCACGGATATCTCGTGCTGAGCGAATGGGCAGAATTTTGTTATAAATGCACCGACTTCTATCATGCCGGCGACGACGGCGGTCTCACTTGGAACGACCCTGCCATCGGCATCAAATGGCCGGATGTCATCGGTGAATACTCCGGCAGCGGCTCCGCCGCCGGATATCAAATGAGCGATGGAACACCTCTCAATATCAACGAACGGGATGAAAACTGGCCTGGGCTGTCCGGGCAAAATACGCCCGCATAACTTTAACTTTCTGACATCGTCCGGAGTAGCGTCTGCACTACTGTGCCCTCTACCCGGGCGCCTCCTTCCGAGGCGTCAATAAACTCTATCGGAAGCTTATCCTGCTTTGCCCGTGCTATCCGTCTCTCTATCCATAAACGATAATGATTTAGATTTCGGGAAGTGGCAATTTGGTTTCCATCAATATCCGTCACATATAATTCTGATCGAGCTGTCATATCTTTCTCTTTCACCCCCTGATGACTGCGCCCGCCGGTAAACGCCAAATCAAGGCCAAGAAAAACGACCTTTCTAACACCCATTTTGATACAAAAATCAAGTGCGGTTGTCACTACGGAGGCGCCTGTCTCAAACGTCTGCCATCCCCGTTTATGAGCAAACTCCTCTGCCGGCTCATATCCCTCCTGACAGAGTAAGTATTTCTCACCCTCGTAATCCCTCGCCAGATACAGATAAGCTGTACTCAAAAGCAACAAGGGAATCCGACTCTGCTGAATACCGTTAATCTGCGCATAAACAGCAGTCTTCGGGTCGGTAATGATTCCATAATCAGGATGGATTTCTTCCTGAATACAGCGGCGCAATGAAGTTCCCACAGTAAGAACCAAATCATTTTCCCTGCGCTCTTTGAGCAAATGGATATTCTTGTCGAGCGAGGGCCCTCCGGCAATAAGATAAACTATCTTTCCAGCAAAATTCTCCCGCAGCCTGTCCTCACCATTTGGCACACGTTTTACATTTTCGGAAAAATTAATTTTCATCAGATTCGACCAGCGATTCGCATTGTCCATCTGCAAAAAGAGCGTCTGCATATTCTCCTGCAAACGTGTATCCCGAATTGTCTCGATCGAGGGATGATATAAACATAACTGCTCCTTTGTCTTCTGTTCTTCTATCTCCTGTGCCTTTCTGACAAGCTGCTCATACCCCGAATCTGCCAGAATATGGACATTCTGTCGTTTCTCTAAAATTGGCCACACATCGGAATATCTTTTACAGATGGATATCAGCTCCTCATCCTCTTCATATACATAGACATGAAGATACGGATATCTGCTGAGACTCTCCACATGATAGCCAAGCCCCAAACCGACTACATGATATGCACAGATTCCTTCCCCCATCCATCGCTCTGTAAACCGTTCCGCTTCACGGAAAGGATTCAGGTTAGAATGTAAATATTTTCTCTTACCGTCAACCGTACGCACAAGCGTATACGACGATACAGAAGTCATTTCTAATTCATATCCCTCTCCCACCTGCGGCAGCGGTTCTTCCGCCAACATCTGCTGTGTAGCATCCTCCAACAAACGTAAGATTCCGGTCTCCATATAGTCTGCCGCCAAAATCCTGTCCCTGTCCTCATATGCCGTCAAGAACAGCGTAAAACAATCCGTTATCTCCGTCACTACATCTTGCAATTCCTGACACTGTAACAGAGCTTCTAAAGAAGATATCACAGCAGACAGCAGGTTATCGGATAATGATATCTGCTGTGCGCGAATGCAGTCGCACCATCGGTAGGCGACTCTGTAGAAATTTTGTAATCTTCTTCGAAACTCTTGCATATTTAATCCTCATTTCCGTTCTGCTATTTTGTTGTCTGCACATTTTTTTGCAGATACCATTTTGCCAGTTCCAAATCAGGCCACTCATCAATATCGACACTGTACTGTTTTTCCATACGATAAGGAACTGGATTATCATTAAAACTTGTCTTCTCACTCAAGTCTGCAATGCGGTTAATATATATACTGCCATCAACAAGAACATACTCCGGCATATCCTGTCGACGAACAGTGCTTCCAAGAGGCAGCACATGCTTCATCTCTCCCCCATCCATCGTACGCATCAGAATCGGGTGTTCTTCTACCGGTCGCACGGAAACTACCCCCCGCTCCCCACTTTCCACAAACACATTGAGGGCGGCGTCAATATCCTGTGCCCGTCTCAATGGCTGGGTGGGCTGCAGTAAAAGTAAAATATCATAGTTCTCTCCCCGCTCTTTCAGCCAGTTCACCGCATGCAGCACGGCGTCAATCGTCTTCGCCGTATCCGACGCCAGTTCCGGCGGACGCAAAAATGGTACATATGCCCCACAGTCGGCGCTCACCTTTTGTATTTCCTGCGAATCTGTCGTCACAACAATACGGTCGACACAGGCGCTCTCTTTTGCCGCATCAATCGAATACGCAATCAAAGGTTTTCCACACAAATCAATGATATTCTTTCCCTTAATTCCCTTACTTCCTCCCCTCGCCGGAATCAAGGCTAATACTCTTTTCCCCGATATCATTGCGAACCACTCCTTTCTGCCTCATTCTATCGTATCATATCATAAGTCAGTTGCACATCCGTATCAATGTCCGCAGCAGCCGTTTTCCCCAGAATCGAATCATATTCCTCCGCCAGAATACTACCTGTTCCCGGACGTTTCACCCACAGATTGTCTTTCGTAAACTGCTCCCCCTTTTTCACCGGAGCTATCGTCACAACCGTGGCAAAAGCAAAATCAATCGTCACTTGCTCCTCCGGCAAGGCCACTTTCTCACCGCCCCGCATCTTAGGCACTTCCTTCGCCGCCTGCAGCAGTTCGGAACAAGCCGCCTCGTCCATCGAGCAGACAATATCCGGCCCCGTTCTCTCCATCCTGTCCGTAAAATGTCTCTCAACGACATCTGCTCCCATTGCCATAGCGGCAATACAGGCATTATTATTTTGTGTGTGGTCAGACAATCCAACCGGAACACCGGAAAACTCTCTCATCAAATCCTGCATGGCGCCGAGCCGCACCCACTCCGGTTTCGTCGGATAGAGATTCGTCGTATGCATCAATGCATACGACACACCGTAGCGCTCCAAAATATTTACCGTCTTTGCTATCGCCGGAATGTCATTCATCCCCGTCGATACAATCATCGGTTTCCCAAATTCCGCCACATGCTCAATGAGCGGATAATTATTGAGCTCTCCTGAGCCAATCTTATAGGCCTGAACTCCCATGCGCTCCAGACGGTCTGCCGCCGCCCGCGAAAACGGAGTACTCAAAAATACCATTCCCAGCTCCTCGGTATATTCCTTAAACTCCCTCTCCTCTTCCTCATTCAATGCGCATCTCGCCATAATATCATAAATGGAATCCGTAGAGTTGCCCGGCACTACTTTTCTCGCAACCTGACACATCTCATCTTCTACTATATGCGTCTGGTGTTTAATCAAACGGGCTCCTGCGCGCCGCGCCGCGTCGGCCATCTCTTTGGCAACGGCCAGACTCCCCTCATGATTAATGCCGATCTCTGGAATAACGAGCGCCCGATTTGAATCACCGACTAAAATATCCCCAATCTTAAATTGTCTTTTCATCTCTTCTCTCCCCTCAGATACTCTCCTAATATGCTAAACCATCGTTCCTTTTGGATACACATCATTGCAATCCCATCTCGGAAGAGCAAACCGGTTGTCTTCCCCTAATTTTACTGCCCGCGCCTCTACGGAAACACCCAGCGCACATCCCTGTGTTTTTATGTAGTCTATCACAGCATCACTATAATTGCCGTAAGGATAGTTCATTACCCACTCGTTGGGATTTATTACATCTTTCATAAATGCAAGCGCTTTCTCTATATCCTGCTCCATCGCCGGAGCATCCAGCTTTCCAAGCCAATAATGGTCGTAGCCATGCAGCCCAAAAAACATACCATCCTCCCGCATCTGCCGCATTTGTCTGCTATCCAGATAGAGTTCTTTGGCAAAGTCGCTCTCCTCCCGCCCTACATATTTTTGAAATAATCTTTTTGCTATCTCTGTCCGTATATCTTCTGGCAACGCATTCTGCAACAGTCTCTTAACAAAAATAACTTCTGCCGTATCCCATCGATTCGCCACCGCCAACTCGTTATAAAGCGCCTCATTTGCCGGAATTTCCAATCCCTGTTTACGGTATTCATCCATTTCCCGAAAACAGTCCTGAACTAGTTCTGTAATTGCCTCCCGACCACGCACCTCGGCTTCTGCCAAAATAAAATGAATACGGTTTACCGTCAATAATTTATGCTCTTTTAAAGCCATTGCATTGGGAAAAAAGGCCCCCTGAATGCCAAATTTTTTTAGAATCGGATAAACTACTTCGTAATGGTCGATATAACCGTCGTCAAAAGTCAGTAAAAAACCATTTTCCGCAACTGAAGAAAAATCCTGTTCCCGGTATGCCTGTAAAATATCCTCCATCCTAAGAGGATTAAAATGCTTTAATAAATATTCTATCTGCTCCTCAAACAGAGCTTTATCCAACCCCTTAATTGCCGGATAATCGCTGTTTCTTAAATCACGTACATAATGATACATAATCACATGAATCGGTTTCATTGTTTTGACACCCTGCAGCACCTGAAATGCCGCCTTTCCGTTTTTTTCCTGTCTTTCTTTATACTATCATACCGTAATTCATCTGTAAAGACTGGCACAGCAAGGGATATTATACGTCTTCTAATATTTCTGCCTGTTTCTTTTTACTAAAGCCTGCTAAAACTAAATCGTAGGATTTATCCAGTAAATCTTTCAATAATTCATCGGGAACAGCGCCGTCCGGATTAATGGAATTCCAATGAATTTTATTCATATAGTATCCGGGATAGATATCCTCATATTGTTCTCGTAAAAAAGCGCCTTCATTCGGCTCCAATTTTAGAGTAATACAATATGGTACATCATCTTCACCTAGACAGACAGCCGCAAACATTTTACCGCCAATTTGGTATCTAATCCAATTCCAATTTTCAAGATTTTTGGATACACCTTTCTTTGACAATAAATAATCATTAATCCAATCATATCTCATTTGAAAAACTCTCCTTAATTTTTTATTTTCTTTAAAAATCTGATTTACCAGTAGACAAATATATAAATAATTCTACCATATATTTGTCCTTAAGTCACCTATACCTATAATATACTGTATATTTTCTTCACTGTCACTTATAATGCAACAACTGATAACTGTCTGGATAATTGAAAAGTATCCTCTTTTTATGTATAATGAAAAAACTTACTTCATTATTGATGAAACTACCATACTGAAATATGGATTCCGATTCAAAAAAAATGATTTATCCAAATCAATAGACCAATCACGGTTGTAAAGATATTAACAGTATGCTAAACTAAATGCAGTCACTTACTTGTTTTCTAAGTAAATGACTGCATTATGCGTGTTGCCCAGCCAACAATGGGCAGATGAAGAACAGTTAAAAAATGAGGAGATTGCTATGCACTATATAAAAGACAACACAAAAATATATGTTTACTCCATGCCGATATTGGATTCGCGGATGTATATTGTAATAAATGACGAAAATGAAAAAGAAGCGCTAATTATCGACCCTCTCATTTCAGAGGAAGCGTATACCGTCCTTAGCACGCTTTCACACGCCACAGTACTTCTCACCCATTCCCACTATGACCATATTTCCGGCATGAACTGGCTGCGTGAGCAGGTTAATTGTACACTCCTTTGCTCGGAATACTGTGCAGAAAATATTATAAACGCACATAGAAATCTTGCCGCATTTTCCTCCGTATTGATTATGGGAAAGACCGAGGAAGAGCAGGAACGATGCATGCAGTTTTTTGAACCTGACTTTACCTGTGAAGCCGACAAAACTTTTGACAGAGAAATAAGCTTTCCTTTTGGCAGCTATGAAGTTGCGATTACCCACACGCCGGGGCACTCCGAATGCAGTCAGTGCATCTGCCTTAATGTGTCAAAAAAAGGACTGACACCGAAAATCGTCTTTACCGGTGACAGTCTGGTAAATGGATATGATACGATAACACGTCTTCCGGGAGGAAGCAAAAAAGATTTTAATTCGATAACCAAACCTTATCTGGATTCCCTTTCCGATGACACCCTGATTATGCCGGGGCATGGGGATTGGGCGCTAAAAGGGACGCTTGCCTCCTCCTGACAGAAATGCGTACCTTTAAATGAGCTTGTAAATTATTTTGCCAGCGAATCATTTTGCAACTTATCAAACTTCTTCATACATTCCTCCACAGAAGAGCCTTTCAACAAATCCCTCACGATGTTGCATATATTCCCCCACTGCTCTACTTTCATTCCGGCATTGGAGCCAAGTACATAGGTTCCCTCATTTACTTTCTCTTTCAGTGGTACTAATGCATCGATACAATCTACTTCTACATTCTTTGATGGAGAAATTACTTTGTTCGTGTCTGTATATATCTTAAGCTGCTCATCAGACAAAATAATATCCAGAACCTCCTTTGCATTTTTCAGATTATCCGCATCGGCGTGAATGCCATATCCGGTCATGGAAATCACTGGCATCTGGCCAAGATGACTAGGAAAACCAATTACCTGCAAATTAAAGTCCACTTTACCATAAGCAGTTTCTGCATTAGCCGCTCCCCAATATGCCATAACAATTGGCATCTTCTGCGCTATAAAATCCGGTCCCTCACCATCTATCGCCTCATATGTGTATGCCTTTTTGGCATCAATATATCCTAAATCTATTAATTTTTGCAAATATTCAAAACCGGGGCGCATATAATCACGCAGCCTCTTTGCACCACTGTTAATCTGTGCAATCTCCTCGTCCGTATGGCCTCCGTTATACATATCTGCATAGGCCTGAGCAAGAACAAAACACTCTAGCCACCATCGGTTTGCACCTATCGGCGTTTCTATTCCATTTTTCTTAAATACCCGGCAACACTCGAGAAGCTCTTCCGGAGTAGCAGGAAGCTTCAGATTATATTTATCAAACATATCTTTGTTGACGAATAATCCATGCACTACCACTTCCTGAGGAATTGCCACCAATTTCCCATTTACCGTATTCGCAATCTTTACAACATCTCTGAGGTTTTTAGCGCTGTCAAGTTCTGATAAATCTGCCAGCTTCCCCTCATTACCCAACACCTGAATTGTATCCGGATTTAACAAATACAAATCGTCCATATTATTACGTGCCCTGTCAAGCGTTACATCATCATAGGTTTTCTCTTTATAATTTTCTGCGGTATATGTTCTGTACTCTACCATGATTCCCGTTTTCTTTTCTGCTGCGCTGACCGTAATATCAAATGCCGTTCTCGCAATATTATCGGCATCTGGGTCGGTTCTTTCCATTGGTCCAAATAAATTAACCATCTTCGTATTATTCACCCGGTCACGCACAAGGTTCTCCTGAAAATCCTCTTGTCTCGCACAGGCAGCCATAGTAACCATCATTGCTCCTATAAGCAATAAAGCAGCTAATCTTTTCCCGTTTTTCTTCAAATGAATAATCATCGCGCTCTCCCTCTCTATTGCAAGTATTTGCTCAACGTCTTTTTTATTGACTCCATGTCAATCGGCTTAGCAATATGTGCGTTCATTCCCGCTGCCAAAGCATCTTTTACATCTTCTGCAAAAGCATTTGCTGTCATTGCAATAATTGGTATCGTTTTCGCATCTTCACGCTCCAATGCCCGAATCGCCTTTGTAGCCTCATATCCGTTCATAACCGGCATTTGAACATCCATTAAAATGGCATCAAACTCTCCCTTTTCAGCGCAGGAGAAACGTTCCAGTGCCAATTTACCATCTTCTGTGATTTCACAGGTCGCCCCTTCTCCTTTTAATACTTCCGACAAAATTTCTGAATTGATTTCATTGTCCTCGGCCACAAGAAAATTTCGTCCGTCTAAACTGTAATCCCATCCGTCATCTTCCGTTATTCCCTCTCCTAAAGAATCAAAATGAAGTTCCCGAACCTTCTCTTTCAGTGCAGATACAAAAAACGGTTTGGATAGAAATCCATCAACACCCGCCTGTACTGCCTCTTCCTCTAATTCATCCCAATCATAAGATGTCAAAAGAAAAATAGGAATATGCTCAGGCACAATATCCCGAATCTGTCTTGCCGCTTCAATGCCGTTTATCCCCGGCATTTTCCAATCCAACAAGATAAGATGATATGGATTGTCTTTCTCACAGGCATTGCGTACCTGTTGGATCCCATCCTCACCACTCTGCGACAAGTCCACGGAAACAGGTGTTTCTTCCATAAGCATTTGAACGTTGCTTAAAATATCCGTTTCATCATCCACAACCAGCATTCGGGAAACACCTTGGTCTTTCCAAAACTGCTCATCTATCACCTCTTCTGGAATACGCAGTTCCAAGTCCACCGTAAAACGGCTCCCCTTATTTACTTCGCTGGTGACCTCAATCGTTCCACCCATCAGTTTCACGATATTTTTTGTTATCGCCATACCTAATCCGGTCCCCTGTACCTTGTTGGTCGTGCTATTCTCTGCTCTGGTAAAGGCATCAAATATCACCTCAAGATATTCCGGTGTCATACCATAACCATTATCTTCAACTTCGATTCGAATATGCTCATACTGACTAGAGCGCTGCTCCAATCCAATAATACGCAGCCATATATTTCCCCCCTCTGGAGTATATTTCACCGCATTTGAAAGAAGATTAATTAAAATCTGATTAAGTCTTGTCTCATCACCTATCAAATACTCATGTTTTACACCGCTTACCGTAACTTCGAATGTCTGTCCTCTGGCATCTGCTGCCGGACGTATAATGGCATCTATGGATGAAATCATACTGCTCAGAGTAAATTCTCCAATAGTAAGTACGACTTTTCCACTCTCAATCTTCGACACATCCAAAATATCATTTATCAGACTCAGCAAATGTTGTCCTGACGCAGTAATTTTCTCCGTATACTCTTTTACTTTTGCAGGATTATCCGCCTCCTTGGCAAGAAGGGAAGTAAATCCCAATATCGCATTCATCGGAGTCCGAATGTCATGTGACATATTGGATAAAAAAGTCGTTTTTGAATCATTGGCAATCTGTGCCGTCTGCAATGCCTCCGCTAACCGTTTATTGTGTATCTCACGTTCCCTTTCCCTCTCCTTTCTGCTCTTGTCCTGCTGTCTATGGCTAAAGACAAACAATCCGCAGCAAAGGAAAAAGGTAAGCAGCATCACCGCCACAACAAAATATATATTGTGATTTACTGCCGTTCCTTCCCTCTGTATTGCTTCTACCGGCACATATCCAATGAGGTATGTAGTTCCACCGTTGACCGGCCACATATATATGAGAGACTCTTTCTCCTGAATATCATGATAAAACATGATGTTCTTTCCCCTTTTTATATGTTCGGAAACATTCTGCTTTATTTTTTCTTCTAATACTTTATTGGCATGATAAAAGTCTGACAGATTTATATGGCCTGCTGCCCTCTCTCCCATTCCTTTCGGCTTTAATACAAACCTCTCGCTCTCTACATCCATAATATAGAGAATGGCGCTATTATTATAAAATTTATCGGGCAGGGCATTCTCTAAGGAATCATAAACATACTCCACATAAAGAGTTCCAATTTCTCTTTTTTCTTTTATAACCGAACACTTCATCGTATACGCCCATGTTCCCATTGAATTTACATAGGATTTGGACATTTTCATACCCTCTACCATCTTTTGGGCAGAAAAATCCAAATTCTTTGCTGAAAATGTTTGTCCCGTATTAGAAATCCCTTCCGTCTTTCCCGACGGTACAATAGATATTTTGACCATTGTATTATTTCTATCGTAGGAACGGATAAATTCTTCCGGCTCATCCATAATGGCTAGTTCCTGTGCGAGCAGTCTCTGAGACTCTGCCTGCCGCTTTAACATTACCTCTATCGTTCCCTCAATCAAATCCAAATTTTCACTTAGATTTTCAACAGCAGAAGCAGACATCTGCGTTGATATTTTATCCGCAGCCAAATACAAAGCTACACCCATAATAGAAAAAAATAATATAACGGGAATAATCAAACTAATCCCTCGTTTTGCTCTATGTTTTTTTCCTTTTCCGTTCATCTTAAGACCATCCTTTTAATTTCATTTCTTTATACGTTCCATTTTACTCATTTAAAAAAAGAAGTCAATATTTCACAACTAAAAGATAGCGCAAATTTACTGCAAAAATTTATTAAACAAAGTATTCCTATAGTTTCATTAAAATTTAAGATTTCTCCCTCATTATATTCAATTTTTGTTTTTTGTAAACCCCTATTTGATTTTTAATGCTACTATCTTTTTATCCTAGTCTCATCACAGCTATCCAAGAAGATAAGCGTCACTACACAAGTTAAGGAAAATTAAAAATTATCCGATATAAATAAGGATATACAGATATGGAACAAAAAATCGGTTTCATTGAAAACATTGTGCCATAAGGGTACAGAAAATTTTATGACTTTGTTGGAGAAGTGCTATGATTGAGATACGACGAGCTGTTTATGAAGACATTCCCCAAATTATGAATTTTATTAATGAACATTGGAAAAAAGGACATATTCTGGCAAGGGACAGAACGTTTTTTGAGTGGCAGTTTGTAGATGGAGATAACGTTAATGTATTTCTCGGAATAGATAACGAAAACCACAAAATTTATGGTATGCAAGGAATTATAAGATACAGCAGCAGTGAAAATCCAGATGCCTCAGGTAGCATATGGAAAGTTATTAAGAATGATAATCCCAGACTCGGTCTGGATATTGCCGACTATACATATGCTACACTTCACATACGATTTATCTGTGGAGCCGGACAAAGTAATAAAGCTCTAAAACTAGGACGTTTGCTAGGCGGTGTTCCAATTGCCATGGACCACTATTACCGTCTTGGCAATTGCAAAGATTATAAAATAGCCGTCATAAAAGATAAAATGATTCCAAATGTAGAAGATTCCGGATTCCGATTAGCTCCTGTCCACTCTGCGGAAGAAATGAAACAGATTATTTCAGAGGAAGCGCTTGCGAATCATATTATGAGTAAAGATTATGGATATATTCAGCATCGTTACTTTAAACACCCGATATATCAATATGATGTATGGAAGATTCTGGATACTGTTGGAAAAGCACATTCCATTCTTATCACGAGGGAGGAAACACAGTTTAATAAAAAAATCTGTAAGATTGTTGATTATTATGGCGATATCAGATATTTTTCCTATATTACAACTGCACTTGACTGGATGATAAAAGAAAAAGAATATGAGTTTGTGGATGTCTATTCCTACGGTGTGGATACGACCGTGTATGAACAGGCAGGATTTTTAAGATGTGATGAAAATTGTGAAAATATAATCCCAAACTATTTTCATCCGTTTGAACAAAAAAATGTTACTATACGGATGATAGACCCTTTTATAGAGGGTCTGCGGCTATTTCTTGGTGATGGCGATCAGGACCGACCATGCTGACTCTGACCGCCTGTTACGTCATTCAAAATAATTTCCAACCTCTTTCCTGTCCTTTTTCCCATTGTATGTATGAGGTATTTCCTCCACAATCTGGATTTCTTGCGGAATTTTGTAATGCTCCAGATTATCTTTCATAAATTGTTTCAATGACATCTCATTAAATTGTTTATCCTTATCGGTTACAACAAGGCAGTGCAACGCAGGAAGTTCATTTGCGGAATGCTCCTGAAACAACAGGCATTCTTTTACCCCATCATAACTTTCAATAACATTTTCCACTTCTTCCGGAGCTACTTTTAGACCTCCTATATTGATGACATTATCTTTTCTTCCAATCAGATAAACATACCCCTCCTCATCAAAATATCCGATATCACTCATATATACCTGTCCATTTTTTAATATTTCTGCCGTCAGGCCAGGGTCTCCCAGATATCCCTGCATATTGACATCGCTTTTGCAGACAAGCTGACCGGGATTTTCTTTGGATGAGCGGATGGTATTACCCTTTTCGTCCACAAAATATAAAGAAGCTTTATAAGAGGGTTTTCCAGCACAGTTTTCCGGCTTTTCCACCGCAGCATAATCATAAATTACGATGGAACCGGCTTCCGACGCTCCATATCCGTTATACAATCTGGACGTTGGAAGAAGTTGTTTCAATTTCTCTCTTAAGTGTCCCGGCATAGGAGCTGTGGAATTTTCTACATATAAAATACGATTGCTGTATTCGTGAAGTTTTTCCCCTGACATAGCTAAAAGAACCTGCACTGCAGACGGCGGCAGGCAGAGACAGTTAATGGGAAAACGCTCAAGAGCAACAAAGAAATTCTTAATCGATAACATTCCGTTGATAACAACAACCGAACTTCCCAGAATGGCAGCCGTATAGATTTTGCGGATGGCATTGGCATGATTCAGAGGCCCAACTACAAGCATACAGTCCGTATCTTTCATTTGAAAACCGTGAATCAGGTTTTCCGATGTTGCCAACAGATTTTTTTGAGAAAGCATAACGCCCTTGGACTTACCTGTCGTTCCCGTCGTCAGCATAACATCAGCCACGACCGTTTCTTCCGAAAAGTCATTCCACTCGGGAACATTGCCATGGGAATCTATTCGCTCGCGGAGAGTCTTTAAATCTAACATCGGAAGATTAGTATCCGTTTCCTCTTTTTGTAAGGAAAGTATCAGATTTGATTTTGTCTTTTGGATCATCTCATTGAGAACCGTGTTTGGCACATCTTTTTCAAGAGGTACGGCAACGCAGCCAAGCGTATGTATGGCAAAATAGGAGATAATGTGTTCCGTCGTCTGTGATGAACGGAGCAATACATAATCCCCCGATTTCATACCATAATCCTCTCTCAATATACAGGCAGTTTTCCTGACACAATTCCATAATTCAGAAAAGGACAGACTATCATCCAGCGTTGCTACGGCAAGTTTATCTGGAGTTTCCAGCGCATGCTTTTTTAAACAGGATTCTATCGTCATAATACTTTTACTCCTCATTTTGTCCCAGAGCCTGAAGAAGACGGCTCCAATAGGATGAATAATTTTCTGTTTCAGGTGTTACTGGACGTTGCAGGTCATTCATCAGGCTGTCACAAATTGTACCATCGGGAGACATGACAAGAATGCGGTTTCCAAGAATAAGCGCTTCCTGTATATTGTGAGTAATGAAAATTACGGAAACCTTCTCTGATTGGAATTTATTCAGCAATTCATTTTGGAGCTTCCTTCGTGTCATGGCGTCAAGACTAGCAAACGGTTCATCCATCAGTATTACTTTGGGTTGAAGAACTAAAGCTCGTGCAATCGCTACACGCTGCTTCATTCCGCCGCTTAACTGATAGGGGTACAAATTCCGGCTACTTTCCAAGCCGACTTTTATTAGCGCTTCCTCCGCCTTTTTACGACGCTGTTCCTTATTGCATCCGCCCTTTTGTCTGAGGGCATATTCAATATTGCCAATTACGGTTTTCCACGGCAGTAATTGGTCAAAATTCTGAAAGACAAGGATTCTATTCATATCCGGTTTTTTTACTGCTCTGCCATCAATAAGAACCTCACCCTCGTAATCTTCAAAACCGGCAATACAACGAAGAAGGGTAGTCTTCCCACACCCCGATGGGCCGAGTATACAGAGAAATTCCCTTAGATTAAGTTCCAGAGAAAAATTAGACAAAATAATTTTTTCATTATTTTTATACTTTTTTGTAAGATTTCTTACAGTAAGCGTTTTATTCATTTTTTATCATTCCCCATTTCCTAATGGTATGTTTTTCCAGACTATTAAACAATAGATGTTCAATAAAGATTCCGATTATCATAATGACAACAAGGGCTGCAAATGTTCCGGCGGTATCCATCTGATACCGTTTCACATAAATAAACCACCCCAGTCCGCCTACCGCTCCGGAAACTCCAAAAATCATCTCGGCGCTAATCAGAGCGCGCCACGCCCTTGCCCACCCCACCTTTAAGCCTGACAGAATAGACGGCAACGATGCCGGAAGATAAATATCCGTAATCAGGCGTACCATGGACAATCCCAGATTCTGCCCGTGCTCAATATAAACCTTCGGAGTAGAGCGGAAACCGTCAATAATACTTCTTGAAACCGGCCAGATAACCGAATGGACAATGATAAAAACAGTTGTCATTTCTCCTGTGCCAAACCACAAGATGGCAAGAGGAAGCAGAGCCACACCTGGAAGAGGGTCAAAAATAGTTATAATTGTATCATATATAACACAAAATGTTTTCGACAGAATTGCCGCAGCAGATAAAATGAAACCGGACAAGATGCCTGTTATCATTCCCCAACCAATCAAACGGAGAGAGAACAAAATGGATTCTGATAAACTATCCTTTTCAAATCCGCGCAAAAGAGCCTTTCCAATATCCAATAAAGATGGAAACATAATCTCCGGAAATAATCTGCACCAATAGGCAATTTGCCATAACATGCCAAGGCAGGCAACGACAATAAGTGTTTTCCCAATGTTTTTCATAATAATAGTTTCCCTTACTGTAATAGATTTTCAAAGCAAATTTGCTCCAGCTTAGTTGGAGCCTGCTCCAGAAATTCCGCGCGCTGCATAAACTCGGCAATTTCCAACGTTCCATGTGGTTTCATATCGTAGCAGACGCCGTCTGCCGTCAAAAATTCTTTCATTTTTTCAGCAGTAACAGCTTCTTTCTCACAAAGAAGTTTAGCCGCCTCGTCAGTATTATTATTCAGGAAATCCATAGCTTCCTGTGCAGCCTCCGTCAACGCCTTGTATAAATCTGGCTTTTCATCATGGAACTTTAATGATGCAGCACCAACAATAATTGTTGCATCTTTAGGAAAAGCGTCGGCTACGTCTTTTACCTCATGGATATTATCTTTCTCCAATTCTTTCAAAAAATAAGGGGAAGTCGTCAACTGACAATTTACACTTCCAGATAATAATGCCTGCATACCGTCTGGATGTGACATCGTCACCATATTGTTATCCAGCGCATGGGCGTCTCCTAACTCTTTTTCACATGCCATAGCTAACATAACGTGCTGAATGCTGCCCCAACTTATGATAGCAATCTTTTCATCTTTACCAATATCCTTTATTGACTGGATGGACTTGTCTGTGGTATTCAGTCCCATCGGCTGCGCAGACATGGCAGAATACATTTTTATCTGTTTTGTTTTCATGGAATTAATTAAAAAAGGCCCCACGCCAGAATGACCAATATCAATACTTCCGGCTAATATTCCTTCATAAATTTCGGCAGGACCGTTGCATGTTTTCCACTCAATATCCAAATCTTTTCCATAATGTTTTTCGATTAATTTCTTTTGTTTCATAATCTCTAATGGTGCATAGGCAAGCCCCCATTGGTAGGCTATAACAAGCTTTTCTTTCTTGTCTATCTCATCTGTTTGCGGATTTCCGCAGGAACATAAATTTAATGACAGAACCAGAATAAGGCAGATACATATTAGTTTTTTCATTAAAAGCTCCTTTCATTTATAAATATTCGTAAAACGCATAACAACATAATAAATATTATGTTGTAAACTGCTTATAATTTATCATAAATTATAGCAATTTTCAACCATTTATGTGTCTTTTCGTCTATATTCTTTTGACCGTTATGTAAATCATTGAAAATTTTGCACATGATTTCTAATTTTTTTGAACAGGAAAAACCTTTTCATGACTATTTATCTCTCTAAACAACATAATATTCATTATGTTATCATTTCTCTCGTCTTCCATCTTTCTTGTCCGCTCCGGCAAGAATAATTCTCACCCGTTATCACCATATGAATCCTGTCAAGTTGCCTCTGATGTTCTTTTCCCGTAGATTTAATATAAATTCTTGTCGTAGAAATATTCGTGTGTCCCAGAACGTCACTTAAAAGCTCAATATCCCTCTCTAGTTTGTAAAAACACCTTGCAAAAAGATGCCGTAGGTTATGAGGAAATACCTTTCTCTCGGATACATAATCCGCCGCACCTTTCCCTTGTTATATACATCTGACATCCCTCTCTTCAATGACTCCACCGTAACAAATGCAAGTTCGCTAATACGGATTCCCGTACTTCCCAGCGTCTAAATGATAAGGGCAAGACGCTCGTTTCCATTCTGCAAGGCCGTTTTTATCAACCTCTGATATTCATTAACGGTGAGCTCCTTATCCTTTGCTTCAAATTCCTGCTGTTGAATTCGAATTGTTTTTATACGCAAATCTAGCCATTCCATCTGCTCACAGAAACTGTTTGTCGCAGACAGAAAGGAATTAATGCTTGTCGGCGTATACTCCCCGCAGTTTTTCAAATGTTCCTTCTAGAAAATGAGTAATTCTTTTGTCAACTACCTACCGTCAAGAAAAGATTTCAACTTAGCGATGTCCCTCACATACTTTTCAATGGTCTGCTTCCTCTTTTCCTCTTTCACTAAAAACTCCTTGTATTTCATGATTCGTTCTTCTGTAATACTTTTGTCTCCCTATAATTCTGTTTCTTTCATACAAACCTCCATTCCGCTGCCGCTTTGTACACATTTATATACGGACACAAAAAGAACCGGATGGTATTCCGTTTCAGATTGGTGTTAGTATATAAATAGTACAAATCAAAATGAGTTATCCCCCAACCTATGTT
>CAJTLS010000032.1 GCA_910577295.1 uncultured Eubacterium sp. | reverse complement strand
GGAGAAAAGTTGGTAGGTGTACCGTTTATGCGGTTGCCCATAATGGAATAAGAACCGGAATATCGGTAGAGGTAAAAAACTATGCCAAAGTGAGCGGATATTATAATTACGGCTCAAGACCAGAAGTAGTAGAACTTATTACAAATTATACACCTTATATACAAAATATTGCGGAGTATTTTTCTATAAATAGATTGGATTCGGAAGAAACACTGGAAATATCAATTAATGACAATGCGGAGATTGTTATGTCAAATCCGGCTAAAGATGTAACACCTATCCAGAGGGATATAGAAGAACTTCTGCCAAATTATCCGTATCCGATAAGAATAAAAGTTTCTTCTACAGAAATACAATTTAAGCTTCGGGAGGGACCATATCCCGGCTATGTTGCCTTTGTTTTTGATGATGACTGTCACGAATTTATACATCAGCGTATTGCATCTCATTGGATAGCATGTTGGTTCTATCCTATTTAAAATGATTTATTTATAAGAATATTTTGGGGAAGTTGTAATGAAAAGTTAAGAGATAGGAATAGGGAAAATTTGAAAATTAAAGAAAATAGCAAAAAGCAGGAAACTGCTTTTCTGAAAATCTGGATGCCTGACCTGACACTGGCATCCGGATTTTTTTGAAATCTCAAATTTTTCTTGTATAAAGGGAAAGGACGACTGGTAAACCAGCCGCCCTTTGAAAGAGGAGTTTTATGAAAAAATATCAAAAATTAGGTATTGGCAATTAAAATTACTGAATAAGTTGTTATTGTTTTCAACTTATGAGCACAGTATAAAGTTAAATTGTGAAAAAAGCGTGTTCAAATTAAATACAATTTGTGTATTTCTTTCTTTTTTTAAAAAGAGATGTTATACTATAAAGAACAAAAGAATGCGCCGGAAGAACGGTATATTGGAAAGTGTAAGAGAGAGGCAGGGGAGCAATGAGGTATAATGTAGAAGAGATAGAGCAGAGAATACACGTAAGACAGATTGAGGGGATGGGAGAGCGATTAGAAGAGGATATCGGAGGGATACTGTCGCGTGCCGGCATGTATTTCCGTATTTTTCATCGTGCGAAAACACCATATTCCATTGCGCAGAAGTTAGAGAAATCCGGATACGGTTTCAGGCACAGTGACAAAAAGATGCAGGATTTACTCGGACTGCGCGTCGTTGTCTATTATCCTGATGATTTGGAGATTATCCGTACGATTTTGGAGAAGACGTTTTGTCAGGTAGGGGATTGGTCGGAGACGGACAGTACAGAGGAGGAATTTAAGGCATCGAAACTTAACGGCGTCTTTCGCATACCGGAAGAGTACCAGCGCATTTATAATGGGGATATCAGTTTTCTGCCGATTGACACGACGTTTGAAGTACAGCTCAGAACTATCTCTTTCGAGGGGTGGCATGAAATTGAACATGATATGCGCTATAAAACTCCTTATGGGGAAGAGTTTTGGCGCAATAACGAAAAATTATCCCGCACCCTTAATTGTGTGCTGGCTAATTTGGAGCTGAGTGACTGGACGACGATGAACGTATTTGACCAGTTGGCGTATTACCATTATGAAAATAAAAATTGGGAAATGATGTTAAAGGGAAAATTCCGGCTTCGTTTTGCAGATCAATCGCTGGCGGAAGAAATCGTGGATTTTTTAGATTGTAATCAGGAAGTTGCATACCAAATTTACCGGTGTGAGCGGCCGCAGGTGCTGTTCGCTTTGCTTCGTGACGGTTATCATGACCGCATTACCTATAATCTGATGGTGAAAGTGATGAATGAATCGCTGTCAGATTATGATCACAGACTGCAGAGAAAGTTGTCAAAAATATGCCATGAGGTGATGAAAAAGGAAAAGACAGGACGCACGGAGCGGTTAGAGTTAAATCTTCTCGACGTGACGCCGTCTTTTCAGCTTAATGTAACGCTGCAACATAAGCTGCAGGGGGATTTGAACAAAGAGTTTCTGCTGGCTGTGCAGTTAATTGCCAGTTGGGCGCAGGGGCGCTTTCACAATATTACCAAAGACATTCCCAATTCACCTGTGGACTATGAATTTCATGAAGCGGGCTATAATCTGCAAATATTGGGAAATATGAGTCTGGGCTTTTATAAGCTGACATTGGAATATGTCGATTCGACTCGAAAAGGCGTGGTTTGGCGTACGAAAGTAAGTTTGGAGAGAAGTAACCGTGTGAGGATGCGCGTGGACTGTGATTATTGCCATAATACGGACCGGCTGATTCGGGACAGCTTTAACAAGCCCCGTTTTGTCGATGAGATATTCCGCAAAATAGGCTATGAAGATGTGATTTCTTTATCGAGCAAGCCGCAAAAAGTAGAGAAAATGCAGGAAATCGAGCAGTTGAGCCAATTGATTAGCAATCATTCCCGCACGCTGCCGGTGGTAATTGCTGTGGAAGACGAAGATTCCGAGAGTCAAATCAACATTAACCGTCTGGCAGAGACGGTGGGAACGTATGCGCATGTTTATCTGCTAGGGAAAAAGGCAATACCGATGATGGTGGAAGCTTCCGATTATACGAGTGAAGAGTTAATGGGAGCGGTTTGGGTGACGTTCCAAAACGGGGAAGATAAATTTTTTACAAGGGAAAGAATTTCAAATAGCCGTTTCGATTTTAATAAGTATGCATTTGACCCGGGAAATGTGTATGAGAAAGCGTTTCGTCATAAACTTGTCCGCCTCATTAAGGAAAAGAATTGTTGTTATATTTGAGTGTATCAACACAATTCGAACCTATTTATTCCAAAACCTGTTTGAGAATTGACAAAATATGTGGATGGTGGTATGATTTTCTTGTTGTAATCTTTGTGATTGTTACATATTGTAAACTAGTATTTTATTAGAAAAGGAGAGAATTAAATGAAAAAATCATGGAAATTATTGTTAACGGCTTTTTCTTTTGCCTTTGTCATGTTTCTTGCAATGGGAACGACAAGTAAGGCAGCAGATTGGGATGCTGGTCTGAAACAGACAAAAGCGGGGGAGAAAAGTGTAACTATTTCTTGGGACCCTTGTATGGTAGGTCCGGCAATCAGCCATTATGAGGCGGAATATAGTATGGATGGTACGAATTTTGCCCCTACGTCAACATATAACACGGTTTATGGTACTGAAGAAAATATTCGTAATCTGGCACCCGACAAAGTTTACTGGGTACGTGTGAAAGCTGTGGATAATTCGGATGCGGTAGTTGCCGTTAGTAATCCGATTCAGGTGGCGACTCTGCCGACGGTTGGCCGTGTAGAGGGATTGGCTCAGAGCGCGGCAACGGCTAATTCTGCGACATTTACATGGACGCCGGTTAGTGGAGTAGACAGCTACGATATTTACTTGTCTCACGCTCTTTGGCATTATACAAAAGTGGGAACTACAACATCTACGTCTTATACGGTTAATTCTTTGCCAGTTGGATATGTAGGAGAGTATTTTGTAATGGCAAAGAAAAAGACTTTTAATGGTTTTGAAGCGATGGGAAGTATGGAGAACTACGGTTACTTTAAGAGAATCAATGTAAAATCTCTTCCGGCAAAAGTGCAGTCAATTGCTGTATCTTACCTTTACTCAAGTTCTAACCGCTGTGATTTCCAGTGGTCTGTCGTAAATAATGCCGATGGTTATCAGCTTCAGACTAAGAATGCCAAAGGAAAAGTAGTCAGCACAACAAATTATAGCAGTACATCCGGTTCTGTTTCTCCATTCAAAAAAGGACAGTTCTATTCCACACGTGTGCGTGCGTATGTGAAAGTTGGAAACGGATATGCATATGGCCCGTGGTCAAATTACACTTATAACGCATCAAACAAATCCGTCAAATGGATTCGTTCTGCAAACCGTAAGAAGATTACTTTAAAATGGAAGAAGATTGCCGGCGCTTGCGGTTATAAAGTGTATATTTCCACGAAATCCGGTAAAGGATATAAGAAAGTTAAGACATGTGGAAAAAATAGTAAAGGTTGTACGATTACGAAATGCGGCAAGAAAAAACTGTCGAAGAAAAAGACATATTATGTAAGAGTGGAATACTTGAGAAAGGTTGGCAAGAAAAAGGTAGTAAGTGGCATTGCCAACTTTGGAACAGTTAGAAGTTAAGTAGCATTATAAAAAGTAAACGGATATACCGCTTTGAGCGGCACGATCATACATGAATTAAGAGATACCATCCGGTAGATGAAAACCAATTGGCTTTGCGTAGACGGCTTTCATCGCTTGGATGGTATTTTTTATATTCGGTTGTTTTTCATTTCCTTTGTCCCGACCTCTTTTCACTTTATCCATTTCGTGTTATACTACTAACAATACAATGATTATTTTAGCGTTTTAGGAGGTGTTTGGCATGAATAATCGAATTTTTTATCACAAAAGGACAGGTGAACCTGTACAAATTATCGTACACGCTCAGACAAAACCTAATTTTCAGGAAGTAATCTGTTATCAGGAATTAACGAAACCATTTGCCTGTTATGTAATGGAAAAGAGGCAGTTTTTTGCTGAATATGTAAAGGAATTTACAAAACTTCCGTTGACGGGAAAAGTTTCGATTGAAAAAAGACAAGATTTACCGGACAGGCAGCCACGCATTTCAAAAGGCGAGGTTATGGAAGAAGAAACGGAGGAAGAAACACAAAATGTCGATTCAAAGATGGCAAAGTTACTGGCGTTTTTGGATGCGGAGACATACCGGCAGAAAATGATATGTTTGGAAAAAATGAAAGATTATTTGGATGAGCATATGATAAATAACATTGCGGTCAGTCTTGATTTATCGATTGAGAATGGTATGGATGCCTACCAGACAATATTATCAGAACTGAAAATCAGGGAAAAATATGAGAGCGACCGGGGAGAATAAGTGTGATGAATTACCGTATGGTGATACAATATGACGGTACCCGCTACCGCGGATGGCAGCGACAGGGTAATCGGGCCGATACCGTTCAGGGAAGAATTGAGCGCGCATTGTCAAAGCGCTGTGGATATGAAGTTGAAATAGACGGCGCCGGACGCACGGACGCCGGCGTACATGCGCTGGCGCAGGTTGCCAACGTACATTTATCCGAGGCGGAAGACGTTGAAAGAATGCGGCAGGAGCTCAATGAATATTTGCCGAGGGATATACGGATACTGAAAATAGAAGAGGCAGGTGAACGGTTTCACAGCCGCCTGCATGCTATCGGTAAGATATATGAATATCATTTGATGAAAAAAGATAACTACTGTGTATTTACAAGACAGTATTGCTGGCAGATGGAAGATACGCTGGATGTAGCGCAAATGCGGGAAGCGGCGAAAATACTCATTGGCCGGCACGACTTCCGGGGGTTTTGTACAAAAGCGTCCAAGAAAAAATCTACTGTACGCAGGCTAGACGCAATTGATATGATAGAATCGGAAACAGAAATCACCCTCCGCTTTGAGGGCACTGGTTTCCTATATAATATGGTGCGGATTCTGACTGGTACATTAGTTGAAGTTGGTTTGCATAAACGAAGTGTGGAAAGCGTTGCAGAGGTATTGCAAAGCGGGGAGCGGGCGCGCGCGGGAGAGACTGCGCCGGCGCAGGGATTGTTTCTTGTGCGGGTAAAGTATGATTAATGTTACGGTTTTTAGTTGTTTTATGCGTAATAAAGCAAAGGTGAACGAGGTTTACCTTGCAGAAATGGGGATAAGATGAGACGGATGGAGTTTAAGATGGAGCGGGAAAATCTTGTGAAAGAGGGCGAGGAAGTGTCGGTGATTGAGGGCATTTTGCCAAGCGCTTATTATTATACGATTTCCCCTGCCATAGCAATGTCGGGGAATTATTCGTTCCGCGACCGTTTAAAAACAAATCGGGGCGTCGTGAAAGAAATAAAACATAACGATAAGGGGTATTATGTCGTTGTGGAGTTTGATGAAGAGCAGAGTGAATAGAAATGAAGAATGGAGGCAGTGCAGCAGATGGAGCGCAACAATGTATGGAAAGAATACACGAAGAAAGAAATTAAGGAATTGGAAAAATTGAATAAGCAGTACCGCGAGTTTCTGGATGCCGGAAAGACGGAACGCGAATGCGTGACAGAGGCGGTTAAGATGGCGAAGAAAGCGGGATACAGAGATTTGCAGGAAGTGATTGCCGCGGATGAAGAGCTGCAGGCGGGAGATAAGATTTATGCGGTAAATATGAAGAAGTCTATCGCTCTTTTTCAAATCGGGCGGCAGCCGATGGAAAAAGGAATGGCTATTTTAGGAGCGCATATTGATTCGCCGCGCATGGACATAAAACAGAATCCTCTTTATGAGGACACGGAACTGGCTTATCTGGATACTCATTATTATGGGGGAATAAAAAAGTATCAGTGGGTGACTCTTCCGCTGGCGATACATGGTGTTATTGTAAAAAAGGATGGGGAAGTCGTTTCCGTATGTATCGGAGAGGAAGAGAAAGACCCGGTTTTTTGTGTGACCGATTTGCTAATCCATCTGGCGGGTGAACGCATGGAGCGCAAGGCGAATAAAGTCATAGAGGGCGAAGCGCTGGATATTTTATTTGCCAGCCAGCCGCTCAAAGGCGAGGAAAAGGATGCCGTTGCCAAAAATGTACTTGCCATATTAAAGGAAAAGTACGATGTGGAAGAGGAGGATTTTCTCTCGGCAGAACTGGAAGTTGTTCCGGCAGGTAAAGCGAGAGAATCAGGTATTGATTTGAGTATGATTATGGCATATGGGCAGGATGACAGGGTGTGCGCCTTTACATCACTGCTTGCCATGCTGGAAGTGGAAGACACCGAGTATACAACCTGTTGCCTTTTGGTTGATAAAGAAGAGATTGGCAGCGTGGGCGCTACCGGTATGCGCTCCCACGTATTTGAAAATACGGTGGCCGAGGTGATGGATAGGATGGGGCAGTACGATGAGCTGGCGCTGCGCCGCTGTCTGGCCAATTCAAAAATGTTGTCTTCGGATGTCAGCGCCGCCTTTGACCCGACGTATGCGTCTGCCTATGAAAAGAAAAATGCGGCGTATTTTGGGCGGGGCATGGTGTTTAATAAATTTACCGGTTCGCGGGGAAAATCAGGAAGTAATGATGCAAATGCCGAATTTATGGCACAAATACGTGGTATCTTAAAAGATGCCAAGGTTGCGTATCAAACGGCGGAACTTGGCAAGGTAGATATTGGAGGCGGCGGAACGATTGCCTACATTATGGCGTTATATGGGATGGATGTCATTGACTGCGGAGTGGCCGTGCTCAATATGCACGCACCGTGGGAATTGACGAGTAAGGCAGATGTATATGAGACAAAAAAAGGATATGTGCAGTTTTTAAAGAAGATAATGGCTTAGAATAGGACAGAGAGATGAACAAACGAATGTACCGGATAACGATAATGGGAGCGCTGGCTGTTTGCGCGCTCGGGGCAGCGGCGCTTTGGCCCGAAAAGAGCCTCGCGGCGGCTCGAGATACAAATTCGATTTCCGTGTTGGAAAAGAGAATGCTGGCGTCGTCGACAAAATCAATCGAATACCGAAAAGGTAAGGTGAAGTCGACGTCTTATCGTGTATGGAAAAAGGCTGAAAAAATATCGCTTACGAAATCGAAATTGGCGATAAAGAAAAAAGGGTGGTACTCGCTTCTTGTAACGACAAATAAGGGAAAGCGAAAAATAAAACATGTATATTTTAAAAAGAAGACTTATGTCATTCCCGCCAATACTGCTATAAAGCAAAAATCTGGATACTATTTCGTCGTTCCCAAAAAAAATAAATTGCAGGCCGCTGAAGTACAAAATGCTTCCCTGCAAAAAGGGGGCAACGTATCCGTCTGGCTGCGCGGCGATTCTGCCTGCCGCAGTTGGAAACTGGAGAGCGCAGGAGGAAAGAAATTCCGCTTGCAGAATGTCAACAGCGGCATGTATCTGGCAGAGAAAGAAAGCGGCGCCAAAAAGGGAAATGCGGTGCAGACGACGTATGCGGCAAAGAACAAAGCGCAGATGTTCGAAGCCTATAGTGCAGGCTCTGGTTATATTTATCTTCGTTGCTGTGCGAGTAAACAATATCTTCATGCAGCGGGGAACAATTTGGAATTTAGCGGACGCAGAGAGGCGAAAGCATGGAAGTTTAAGATGGAAGCATCCGCTTGCCCGAAGAGCGTTGTTACGATATCCGGAGCAAGTTATCCATCGGCGCTTCAGGAGGGAGCTTCATTTATCCTCACAGGAATCGTAAGTTCCCGCTATACGATGAAAACTTTCACGGTTCAGATTGTCAACAGCGCAGGAAAAATCGTATTGGCAAAGTCCGTGAACCCCAATCGCTGTTTTTACGATATTAAAAATATTGATGCGGCCATAACGTTCGGCAAACTGGCGGCGGGAAAATACTTTTACCAGATTAAGGTCAGGGATTCGGCGGGGAAAGAAGCCGTATGGATCAACCGTCCTTTTACGGTCACAGAACATATGACGACGATAAATCCGATAGGAACGGCATCAAACCGCATGTTATCTTATAATGCCAATCTGATTAAGGCAGTAGGACATCAGTCGGCAGGCAATTCACTGGAGAAGAAAGCGTGTGCGTCCTATGCGTTAGCGTATTGCAATGCAATCCTTTATAATAGTGCGCCGGCCCCGCAGGCTTACTGGATGGGAAGTAGTGATGTGACCTGTGTCTGGAGCAAGGGCGGCTATCGTTGCCCGGCTTCCGGTTACGGCTCCGAGTTAGCCGTGTTACAGGAGGCGTACAGGCAAATTCTGGCGGGGAAACCGTGTATTCTTCACGTGACGGGAAACACCGAACAGCACTGGCTGTGTATTATTGGCTACAAAAATGTCGAATCTCTTTCGCGTCTGACAGCGTCCAATCTGCTGGCGATAGACCCGTGGGACGGAGCGGTGATAACGGTTTCTTCTAAATATAAAGTAAAATCTACATATCGTTTAGGAGTGAAAAACTAGTTTGTGGTTTATGAAAAGGAATGGAATGTCTCTATTGTTGTAGACAATCGATTCCTTTTTTTCTATAATTAAATTTAGAAATTGAGAAAGATGGAAAAGAAAATATTGACAAAGCGGAGCGTATGGTATAGTATAATAGACAGAACATTCGTTCGGTATTGCGCAAACGCACGACAGACGCCGCATTTTCCCGAACGTACATAAAAGATATGGGACAGAGGTTCCTTGTGTAAACGGAGGTAAACATGGAAAAGGATTCAAATAAAATAAAAGCGCTGGAAGCAGCGATTGCACAAATTGAAAAAAACTATGGACAAGGATCCATTATGAAATTAGGAGATACCCGCCACATGCAGGTAGAGGCTGTGCCGACCGGTTCACTCAGTCTGGATTTGGCATTAGGGGTAGGCGGCATTCCGAAAGGCCGTATTATCGAGATATATGGTCCAGAGTCCAGTGGTAAGACAACGGTCGCCTTGCATATGGTGGCCGAGGTACAGAAACAGGGCGGTATTGCCGGCTTTATTGACGCTGAGCACGCGCTAGACCCTGTCTATGCCAAGAACATCGGTGTAAATATTGACGAGTTATACATATCCCAGCCGGATAGCGGAGAGCAGGCGATGGAGATTACGGAGACGATGGTTCGTTCAGGAGCAGTTGATATTGTCATTGTGGACTCTGTGGCGGCGTTAGTGCCAAAGGCAGAGATTGACGGCGATATGGGAGACTCTCATGTCGGCTTGCAGGCGCGTCTGATGAGTCAGGCGCTCCGCAAACTGACAAGCGTAATTAACAAATCCAATTGTACGGTTATTTTCATTAACCAGTTACGCGAGAAAATCGGCGTTATGTTTGGAAATCCAGAGACGACCACGGGCGGCCGGGCGCTGAAGTTCTATGCTTCTGTTCGTATGGATGTGCGAAGAATCGAGACATTGTCGCAGGCAGGAGAAAAGATTGGTAACCGTGTTCGTGTCAAAGTAGTGAAGAATAAAGTTGCCCCGCCTTTTCAGGAGGCAGAGTTTGATATTATGTTTGGTAAGGGGATTTCCCGCGAGGGCGATTTGCTGGATTTGGCGGCAAAGAACGATATTATTCTTAAGAGCGGCGCATGGTATTCCTATCAGGGAGAGCGGATTGGACAGGGACGGGAGAACGCCAAGAAATATCTGATTGACCATCCAGATATATTCACGCAGATAGACACCGCAGTGCGTTCCCAGTGTATGCCTCAGGCAGAGACCGAGCAGGCAGAAGAAGCGGTGGAGGAAAAAGGTGCGGCCGCTAAAACAAAAAAGGATAAGTAATCCATGTCAGAGAGAGAACAGGAACGAATGCTGCAGGAGATTCCCCTGCTGGAGCAGAAAGAATATAAAAAGGCGGCAGAGCGGGCCATGAAGTTACTTCTGCAGCAGGACCGCACCCGAAAGGAGCTGCAGGACAGGCTGCACAGAGCTGGTTTTTCGGAGCGGGCGTCAGAATATGCGCTGGCCTATGTATCGAGTTTCGGATATATTGATGATTTCCGCTATGCTTCTCAATACATTTCCTTCCAAAAGGACAAACGGAGCCGCAAAGAGCTTCGATACAAACTTTTGGACAAGGGCGTTGATTCAGAGGTGATTGCCGCTGCCCTTGAGCAGTATGAGACAGAGGATGAGGAAAGAGCGATTCACAAACTGTTACAAAAGCGATTAAAAGGGGCAAAACTGATACAGACAGACATTGAGGCGAAAAATAAAATCATAGCCTTTTTTGCCAGAAAAGGCTATGCGCTGTCCTCTGTAAAACGGGTTATGAAAGAGTGGGAGGAGACGGAAAGCAACGGAAGCTTATAAAGGGAAATAACAGTTATAAGTTTTTGGTTGCTTTTTGATTTGTCATTGTGTATAATGTAGTACATATGGAGTTTTGGGAGAAGTGCGCCCAAATTTAGTTTTTTTGCCATGAATGGCGGATTGGAGTTTGACATGAAATACTTTGGAACGGATGGTTTTCGCGGTGAAGCAAATGTTACCCTGACTGTGGAACATGCATACAAAGTGGGACGTTTCTTAGGACACTATTTTCAGAATGATGACCATGCGGTTCGTGTTGTAATAGGAAAGGATACACGATTGTCCGGCTATATGTTTGAGACGGCATTAACTTCCGGATTGACTGCGAGCGGAGCGAGCGTGTACGAGCTGCATGTTACGACGACGCCCAGTGTTTCCTATTTGGTACGAAAAGAAAACTTTGATTGCGGGATAATGATTTCTGCCAGCCACAACCCTTATTATGATAACGGTATTAAAGTAATCAATGGCGAGGGGCATAAGTTAGAGCCGGAAGTAGAAGAACAGATTGAAAAATATATAGATGGCGAGATACCGGAATTACCGTTTGCAAAGCGTGAGAATATCGGCCGCTGCTTTGACTATACAAAGGGACGCGACGAGTATATTCAATATTTAAAGAGTCTGGTAAAGAAGCCGTTTGACGGAAAGACCGTCGCGCTGGATTTATCGAACGGCTCTGCTTCTATGATTGCGAAAGATATTTTTGAGGAACTTGGGGCGCAGGTGATTGCCCGTCATGCCGAGCCGAATGGCATTAATATAAACCGCGAGTGTGGTTCGACGCATATTGAGGCATTGCAGGCGCTGGTTTACGATACCGGAGCTGATATTGGTTTCGCTTATGATGGAGATGCCGACCGATGTCTGGCAGTGGACGACGATGGCAAGGTCATAGATGGAGACCATATCTTATTCCTGTGCGGGAAATATTTAAAAGAACAAGGAAAGCTGAAAGACGATACGGTTGTGACGACGGTAATGTCCAATATGGGACTTTACAAGGCTTTTGACAAATTGGGAATACGTTACGAGCAGACAGCGGTAGGCGATAAGTATGTCTGTGAAAATATGATGGCAAATGATTATAAGATAGGTGGCGAGCAGTCCGGTCACATTATTTTTAAGGAACATGCCGTGACGGGGGACGGTATCCTCACTTCGCTGATGGTTATGGAGGCGTGGTTGCATTATGATAAGCCTCTCTCGGTACTGACAAAAGAACTTATCATATATCCACAATTGCTTGTCAATATAAAAGTAAAAGATAAAGTGGCGGCCAGAGATGACGCAGACGTACAGAAAGCGGCACGGGAAGTGGCGGAAAACCTCAGTGAAAAAGGACGGCTGCTTCTTCGTGAAAGCGGCACGGAGCCGTTGATACGTGTCATGGTAGAGGCGGAGACGGATGAGATGTGTCGGGAGAACGTGGACTATATCGTTCAGGTATTGAAGAAAAAGGGACATGTAGTGGAATAAGAGATAAAAGGAGAATACGAGATGAAAGGTGCATTTTACACAGGGAAATACCGCAATGTATTTGCTGAATTGGGACACTCACAGGATGAAATTGATAAGAAGATAAAAGAAGCTTTTCATACCGTTTTTTACGGGCCGGAGGGGGAAAAATTCTATTTTGAATCCGGAGACGATATGGGCTATTTTGAGGATACCGGAAACTTTGACGCAAGAACAGAGGGAATGTCCTATGCGATGATGATGTGTGTGCAGATGGATATGAAAAAGGAGTTTGACCGCATATGGAAATGGGCGAGAACTTATATGTATATGGAGGACGGTTATAACAAAGGATATTTTGCCTGGTCGTGTAAAACAGACGGTACGAAAAATGACCACGGTCCGGCGCCTGACGGAGAAGAGTTTTTCGCCATGTCACTGTTTTTTGCTTCTCACCGCTGGGGAGACGGAGAGGGTATTTTCAATTATTCGCAGGAGGCAAAAAATATTTTGAGCGCCTGCATTCACAATGGAGAAAAGGAGCCCGGCGACCCTATTATGGAGCCGGAGAACTATCTTATCCGTTTTATTCCAAGCCGTAAGTTCAGCGACCCGTCGTATCATTGCGCTCACTTCTATGAATTGTTCTCGTTGTGGGCAAATGAAGAAGACCGTCCGTTTTGGAAAAAGGCAGCAAAGGCAAGTCGTGAATATTTAAAACTTGCCTGTCATCCAGAGACGGGACTAGCTGCTGAATATGCTTATTATGATGGCTCTCCTTATGATAAGGAGCATGATATCTTTGGTCGCCATGATTGGTTTTACAGTGATTCATATCGGGTAATTGCCAATCTGGGATTGGATCATGAATGGTTTGCCGCAGATGAGTGGAATGTAGAGAATAGTAATAAAATTCAGAAGTTTTTCTGCGAGACACATAAGGATGAAGAGTTTAAGATTTATGAGATTGATGGTACGGTTATCGACCAGCCGGCGCTTCATCCAGTAGCGATTATTGCAACGAATGCGCAGGGGGCGTTGGCGGCTGACGGGCCGTATGCGGCAGAATGTGTGGAACGTTTCTGGAATACGCCGCTTCGCACGGGAGAGCGGAGATACTACGATAATTGTCTGTATTTGTTTGCCCTTCTGGCATTGAGCGGGAACTATCGAATTTATTAAATATAATTTATAATCGGAGGAAAGTAAAATGAGTTACACAGTTGAGAATTTGGAAAAAAGTATGGCAAAATTGACAATTACGGTAAGCGCTGAGGATTTTGAGGCAGCTATGGTGAAATCATTCAATAAGAATAAAAACAGTATCAGCATTCAGGGATTTCGCAAAGGGAAAGCTCCGCGCAAAATGGTTGAGAAGTTATATGGGCCGGAAGTGTTCTATGAGGACGCAGCGAATTTTGCCATTCCAGACGCCTATGAGGAGGCAGCAAAAGACAGCGGACTTGAGATTGTATCTCGTCCAGAGATTGACGTGGTAGATATAGGTAAGGGCAAGGAGTTTGTGTTCTCCGCTACTGTGGCGTTAAAGCCGGAAGTGACGCTCGGTGAGTACAAAGGACTTGAAGTTGAGAAGAAAGTAGTAAAAATTATGGCAGCGGATGTCAACGCAGAACTGGAAAAGGTTCGTGAGCAGAACAGCCGTATGGTAACAGTAGACAATCGCGGAATTAAAAAGGACGATACAGCCGTTATTGATTTTGAAGGCTTTGTAGATGGAGAAGCTTTTGCAGGAGGAAAGGGAGAAGATTATCCGTTAGTAATCGGCAGCCATTCGTTTATTGATGATTTTGAAGACCAGTTGATTGGTAAGAAAGTCGGCGATAAGGTAGAAGTCAATGTAAGTTTTCCAGAGGAATATCACGAGGCTTCCTTGAAAGGAAAACCGGCGCTGTTTAAAGTTACTATAAAGGAAATTAAGAATAAAGAACTTCCGAAGCTTGATGATGAATTTGCGAGTGAGGTATCTGAATTTGAGACACTGAAAGACTACAAAGCAAGTGTGAAGAAGTCGCTCACCGAAAAGAGAAAAGAAGAAGTTAAGAGAGAGAAAGAAAACGAAGTAATCGAAAAAGCTATCGAAAATATTTCAGTAGAAATACCGGAAGCGATGATTGATGAACAGGTACAGCAGATGGTACAGGAATTTGCTTCCCGCATTTCCAGTCAGGGCATTTCCTTTGAACAGTATATGCAGATGACAGGAATGACACCGAATGCCCTTATGGGGCAGATGAAGCCGGAAGCCGAGAAACGCATTAAAACGAGACTAACGTTGGAGGCCATTGTCAAGGCGGAGGCAATTAAAGCATCAGATAAAGAAATTGAGGCGGAGATGGAAAAGATGGCCGCCATGTACCAGATGGAAGTTGACAAAGTCAAAGAGATGATGGGTGAGACGGAGAGAGAACAGATTGCGATGGACGTGTCGGTTCAGAAAGCAGTAGATTTGATTGTTAAAAATGCAGTAGAGGTTGAAAAGAACGAAGAAGAGAAAGAAGAGCAATAAATAAGAAAAATGGATTGGAGGTATCGAGGTTATGGCACTAGTACCTTATGTCATTGAACAGACGAGTCGTGGCGGCGAGCGTTCCTATGATATTTATTCCCGCCTGCTCAAGGAGCGGATTATATTTTTGGCGGACGAAGTCAATGACCAGACGGCAAGTCTTGTAGTGGCTCAGCTTTTGTTTTTGGAGTCGGAAGACCCAAATAAAGATATTCAGTTATATATTAATAGTCCGGGCGGTTCTGTTACGGCAGGTATGGCAATCTATGACACGATGAATTATGTCAAATGCGACGTGTCGACGATTTGTATCGGTCTGGCAGCCAGCATGGGAGCATTTTTGCTCTCCAGTGGGGCAAAAGGAAAGCGCTTTGCCTTGCCGAATGCTGAGGTTATGATACATCAGCCATCGGGCGGCGCTAAGGGACAGGCAACAGAAATCCAGATTGTTGCCGAGAATATACTGAAGACAAAGAAAAAGTTGAATGAGATTTTAGCCGCAAACACAGGACAGACCGTCGAGAAAGTAACAGAGGATACGGAGCGCGATAATTTTATGAGCGCGGAAGAGGCGAAAGAGTACGGTTTGATTGACGAAATTGTTGTCAATCGAAGTGAAACGGAAGAGGAACAATAGATTAATAAAATGGTGCCGCAGTGCCGGCGCCATTTTGCAGTATGATGGAAAAGAATAAAAATGCGCATTAAGTAAATGTGAACAGTGTTTACATTGCAGAAACGAGGTTAATTATGGCTGGAAAAATGAATGACAATATGCCGATACTTCATTGCTCCTTTTGCGGCAAGACGGAAAAGCAGGTGCAAAAGCTGATTGCCGGCCCAAGCGGCGTTTATATTTGCGATGAATGTGTTGATATTTGCGATGAGATTTTAGCAGAAGAATTTGAGGAAAAATATGAGGCTGAAACAGAGGAAAATGAAATTAATCTTCTGAAACCGAAAGAAATTAAAGAATTTCTCGATGAATATGTAGTGGGTCAGGAAGAGGCCAAGAGGGCGTTGTCGGTAGCGGTTTACAACCATTACAAACGAATTCTGGCAGGAAAAGATATGGATGTCGAATTGCAGAAAAGTAATATCCTTATGGTTGGGCCGACTGGTTCCGGTAAAACATATCTGGCACAAACATTGGCTAAAATATTAAATGTACCGTTTGCTATTGCAGACGCTACAACATTGACAGAGGCCGGATATGTCGGGGAAGATGTAGAAAACATTTTGCTGAAGATTATTCAGGCGGCGGATTATGATATCAAACGCGCAGAGTATGGAATCGTCTACTTGGACGAGATAGACAAGATTACAAAAAAAGCAGAAAATGTGTCGATTACAAGAGATGTGTCCGGCGAGGGCGTGCAGCAGGCGTTGTTAAAAATTCTCGAGGGTACGGAAGCAAGCGTGCCTCCACAGGGAGGAAGAAAGCACCCGCAGCAGGAATTTTTTCATATTGATACAAGTAATATTCTCTTTATCTGCGGCGGCGCGTTCGACGGTCTGGACAAAATTATCAGTTCCCGTATTGACAAGAAGTCTATTGGTTTTAACGCAGATATCGTTGACCCGACAGAGCAGAATGTCGGGGAGCTGTTTAAACAGGCGCTGCCACAGGATTTTGTCAAATTCGGTCTGATACCGGAATTTATCGGCCGTGTGCCGGTTACTGTTGCGCTTGATTTGTTAGACGAGGAGGCGCTGAAAGAAATACTCACAAGACCGAAGAATGCGATTACCAAACAGTATCAGAAACTTTTGTCGCTCGATGGCGTCAAACTTACTTTTGATGAGGATGCGATTACGGAAGTGGCGCGTTTATCCAATGAAAGAAAGACAGGTGCGCGCGGGCTTCGGGCAATTTTGGAAACCAGTATGATGGATTATATGTTTGAACTTCCATCGCGGGAGGAAGTTTCCGAATGCATTATTACGAAAGAAGTAATACAGGGTTCCGGTGCTCCGAAATATCTTGCCGCCGGCGGGGATGAAATACCTATGTTGGAATTAAAAGATTCGGCTCCGGCGCGAACAAAGAGCGAAGAGAGCGCTTAAAAACAGAGAATAGATAGGATTGAGAGACATGAAGGAACAGCAAATGAAAACTATGCCCATTCTGGCATTGCGGGGAATGACGCTATTGCCGGGGATGCTTGTGCATTTAGACATCAGCAGGGGCATAACGAAAAGGGCAATTGAAGAGGCCATGGAGGGGGATAGAATGGTTTTTATCACACTTCAGCGGGATGAAACAATTGAATCGCCATCCTATTATGACCTTAATGAAATTGGTGTGATTGCCAAAATCCGGCAGGAACTGCGGACGAAAGGCAGCAGTATTCGGGTTATGCTCGCAACAAAACAACGCGGAAATCTGTTAAGCTTAAATCAGACGAAACCATTTCTAATGGGGGATATAGTGCCCTCGGAATGGGAAGAGGAGCTGGGCTGCATCGGAGAGAATGAACAGGTTGCAATGTGTCGTGATTTGTGGGACATTTATGGCACCTATCTGAACGAATACCCGCGTGCGGGGCGCAGCGCAATCGAGCAGATACGAAAGACAGAAGATGTGAGTTCCCTGACGGATATGATTGCCATGCACATTAACATGGATTACCTGAAACGTCAGGAGATTTTAGAGTGCGTGGATTTGCAGCAACGCTATGAGATGGTATCCCATTATTTGCTCGACGAGATAAATATTGCCCGCATTCGTGAGTCCTATCGTAATAAAGTAAAGGAAGAAGTAGATAAAAATCAGAAAGAATATTTTTTGCGTGAGCAGATGAAAGTAATCCGTCAGGAGCTTGGAAATGAATCGCCTGACAAGTGGATTGATAAATATCGCCAACAGTTAGGAGAACTGATTTGCAGTGAAGAAGTAAGTCAGCGAATTGAAGAGGAAATCAACCGTTTGGAGAGCATATCTACCAATTCCAGCGAGCATATTGTCGCGCGTAATTATATAGAAACCCTGTTGGCTTTGCCGTGGGATAAGTCTTCCGAAGATAACAACGATATTTTACGGGCGGAAGATATTTTAGAAGAAGACCATTACGGACTTCAAAAGGTGAAGGAGAGAATATTAGAGTTTTTGGCTGTCCGCAGCCTGACAGAACGGGCGGAAAGTCCGATTCTTTGTCTGGTAGGGGCGCCGGGAACAGGAAAGACATCCATTGCCAAGTCGGTTGCAAGAGCGTTGGATAAAGAATATATCCGCATATGTTTGGGGGGCGTTCGCGACGAGGCGGAAATACGCGGACACCGCCGCACCTATGTGGGGTCTTTGCCGGGGCGTTTTATTGATGGACTGAAAAAGGCAAAAGTCAAAAATCCGCTTATGCTTCTGGACGAGATTGATAAAGTAGGGAGCGACCATCGGGGAGATACGGCGTCGGCGCTGCTGGAAGTGTTGGATTCGGAGCAGAATGCAAACTTTGTCGACCACTATGTGGAACTTCCGGTGGATTTGTCGGATGTGCTGTTTTTTTGTACCGCTAATACAACCGATACAATCCCGCGTCCGCTTCTTGACCGCATGGAGGTGATTCGTATTTCCGGTTATACGGAAAATGAGCGTTTCCATATTGGTAAGGACTATCTGATTCCCAAACAACTGCATAAACACGGATTGTTGAAAAAGCAGTTAAATATTGGTGACGCCGGACTCCAGGCTATCATTACTCATTATACTAAGGAGGCGGGCGTTCGGGGACTGGAGCGCCAGATTGGAGCAGTCTGCCGCAAGGCGGCGAGAAGAATTCTTTCCGGCGAAGAGGGAACGATTCGCGTCAACTCCCGCAATATTGAGGAATTTCTTGGCAAGAAGAAATACCGCATCGACGAGGCGAATAAAAAAGATGATATTGGAATTGTGCGCGGACTGGCATGGACGCAGGTCGGTGGAGATACACTGGAAGTTGAAGTTAATACAATGCCGGGAAAAGGCAAGCTGCAGCTGACGGGACAATTGGGCGATGTCATGAAAGAATCGGCACAGATTGCCCTGAGTTTAGTACGCTCTCTCCTGCCAAAAGAAGAAGAGTTCATAAAGGGGCATGATTTTCATCTTCATGTACCGGCCGGGGCGGTTCCGAAAGACGGGCCATCTGCCGGTGTGACAATGACGACAGCGTTGTATTCGGTAATTAGTGAGCAAAAAGTAGACGCCAAAGTGGCGATGACGGGTGAGATTACGCTGCGCGGCCGTGTTCTGGCAATCGGAGGATTGAAAGAAAAATTATTGGCGGCACGCATAGCAGGAATGAAAAAAGTAATCGTTCCGAAAGAGAACATGCCGGATGTGGAAGAGTTAGAGGAAGAGATAACAGAGGGAATAACCATTTTCTATGCAGACAGGATAGCGGATGTTTTGAAAGTGGCATTGGTGGATTGAAAAAAGGACGTGATATTCCATGGTGATAAAATCACTGGAGCTAGAAACGGTATGCGGAATTACGAGTACACTGCCGCAGCATACACAGATTGAGATGGCTTTTTGGGGACGTTCCAATGTGGGGAAATCTTCCCTTCTGAATACGTTGTGGAACCGTAAATCCATGGCGCGAATCTCATCGCAGCCGGGCAAGACACAGACGATTAATTATTATCATATTAATGACGTCTGCTATATGGTGGACTTGCCGGGGTATGGATATGCCAAAATATCGAGGGAGACCGCGGCTAAATGGATGAAAATGATTGAGCGGTATATAGAAACTTCTCAGGCGCTTCGCGTTGTCTTTCTGCTCATTGACATCCGTCATGTGCCCACGAAGAAAGATGTGGAAACATACCGCATGCTATTTGAAAAAGGGTTTAATCCCCTTATTATCGCAACTAAGGCGGATAAGATAAGCAGGCACGCCAAAGAAAAGCAGATAGCTGCCATCCGTAGGGAATTGGGACTACCTCAGGAAACTCCCGTCATTCCTTTTTCGGCTGTCACGAAAGAGGGAAAAGACGAAATTTGGGAATATATTGACTACTTTATTGAGGAGATACCAGTGTAAAAATCACGCGAAATGAGGATTAGTATGACGAAGAAACAACGAGCAGAAGAGATTATACGTTTATTGGAGCAGGAGTACCCGCTGGCTGATTGTACACTCGACTACGATGAGGCGTGGAAGCTATTGGTCAGCGTCCGTCTGGCAGCGCAGTGTACGGATGCCCGTGTAAATGTTGTTGTGCGGGAATTGTATGCGCGTTATCCGAGTCCGCAGGCCTTGGCGGACGCGACGCCAGAGGCGATTGAAGAGATTGTCAAACCTTGCGGATTGGGGCGCAGTAAAGCCAGAGATATTCATAAATGCATGACCGTGCTTGTGCAGGAATACGATGGAAAGGTGCCGGACGATTTTAACGCATTATTGAAACTGCCCGGCGTGGGGAGAAAGAGCGCTAATTTAATTATGGGTGACGTTTTTGGCAAACCGGCTATCGTCACGGACACGCACTGTATTCGTCTGGTAAACCGGATGGGTCTGGTAGATAATATTCGGGAGCCGAAAAAAGTAGAGATGGCGCTCTGGAAAATTATACCCGCGGAAGAGGGAAGTGATTTTTGCCATCGCCTCGTCCATCACGGGCGCGAGGTGTGTACCGCCAGAAAGGCGAACTGCGAAAAGTGTTGTTTGCGGGATATATGTAAGAAAAATACATAGAAAGTAAAGAAGAAACTATAAACATTCCATTAGTTTATAGTTTCTTTTGTCTGTGAGCAAAAAATGGGGTGTCTTTGAGGGCATTTTTGTTTTCCGGCCAACGTATTATTCAGCAGCCGTTTTACGCCCCACCAGTACCTTTTCGTAGAGTAATCCGACGATAAACCAGAGCGGCGCATAGTCGAACCGTATGATTCCTTTGTAATTGGCTTTGGCGTCGCTGTAATCCCAAGGGCAGCACTCTTTCTTTTTGAGCAGGGTTCCGGTGCCTAATTCCGTGAGGAAGATGCAGGCGGTATATACGGAGCCGCGCAGCATTATATTTTTACCTTCCATGGCATGACAAAGCGGAGACATGACAGATGCCATACCATAGATGGGGAACATCCACATAGAGGTGGCGCACGTCATTTTTTTGTCTTTTGCCGAACAAAGCGAACCACATCCGGTCCAAAGACATTCGAGTCCCCAACCCATGAGTCCGCATTTCATAAAGTCCTCAGCTTGTTTTTTGAATTTCCGTTTCACTTCAAATCACTCCTTTGTTTATGTTTTAGGGAAATTTTCCGTTGTGGGTGAAAGCGCATTACGGCGGTAACGTACTCCGCATTTTACAGCCGGAGCTTTTTAACGTTAGTATGCCCGAAAATATTGATAATAACCGATTTATCTGATATACTGTTAAAGAATTATGGACAACCTTATATTTGATTGGAGGCAGAACAAGCATGGCAACGATAAAACCATTTCAGTGTATACGGCCGGAGAAGAGCGTCGCTCATCGGGTGGCGGCGTTACCTTACGATGTTTACAACCGACAGGAGGCAAAGGCAGAAGTGCAGCGTGAGCCATTGTCATTTTTAAAAATTGACAGGGCGGAAACGGGATTTGATGATTCGGTAGATACTTATGCGCCGGAAGTATATGAGAGAGCAAAAGAATTACTGCAAAAAGATATTGAGGACGGAATATATGAAAAGGATGCGGATGATGCATACTATATTTACGAGTTAATCATGGGAGGTCGTTCCCAGACGGGTTTGGTTGCTTGTGCGGCAGTGGATGACTATGTAAATAACGTGATAAAAAAGCATGAAAATACAAGGGAAGATAAGGAGATAGACCGTATTACGCATGTGGATACGTGCGGAGCACAGACCGGTCCTATTTTTTTGGCGTACCGCTCCCAACAGACAATTAATGAGATTGTCGCCCGCATACAGAAGACGGAGCCGCTCTATGATTTTACTGCGATTGACGGGATTACGCATAAGGTTTGGAAGATAGCGGATAAATCCGATGTGGCAGAGATAAAAAAATCATTTCAGGGGGTTGCGTCTATTTATATTGCAGACGGGCATCACCGCGCCGCTTCCGCGGTAAAAGTAGGTCTGAAAAGGCGGGAGGAGAATCCAAATCATAACGGCAGCGAAGAGTACAATTATTTTCTTTCTGTCCTGTTCCCGCATGACCAGTTAATGATTATGGATTATAACCGTACGGTCAAAGACTTAAATGGTTTGACGGAGGAGGATTTTTTGCAAAAAGTGCAGGAGCATTTCCGGCTGGAGAAAGAGGACAAGCCGGTGAAACCAGAGAGCAAGGGAACTTTTGGGATGTATGTAGGGAAACAATGGTACAGGCTGACGGCTGCTCCTGCCTTATATGAAGGAAAAGATGCGGTTGGCGGTCTGGATGTTTCGGTACTTCAGGACTATTTGTTAGGCCCGATTTTAGGTATTGGAGACCCGCGGACGGATGCGCGGATTGATTTTGTCGGCGGTATACGTGGATTATCCGAGTTGGAAAAACGGGCGGACGAAGACATGACGATTTCATTTTCTATGTTTCCAACATCGATTACTGAGTTGTTTGACGTGGCAGACCAAAATCTTTTAATGCCTCCTAAATCTACATGGTTTGAGCCAAAACTCAGAAGCGGTTTGTTCATACATGAAATCGGATAACGAATGGTTCTTGGGAGTGTGACGCTCCGGAATGGAGGATTCTATGGAGAAGTTTTTTAATTCAGATAATGGTGTAATGCGGGCGCTTAGTAAGCTGTTTGATATGGGTGTTCTCACGCTAATCTATCTGGTGTTTTGTATTCCTGTTGTTACGATTGGCGCGGCAACTACTTCTTTGTATTATGTGAGCGCTAAAGTTCTTCGGCATAACAGGAGTTACGTGTGGACAGAATTTTGGAGCAGTTTTAAAATGAATTTTGCACAGTCAACGGTTGTGTGGCTGCTGATTGCGGTAATCTCTTTGTTGTTAGTATTCAATATGCAGTTAGTAGGGGTAACGGATGCCGCTTCTGCGAAAGGAGGATATCTGGCGGGAGTATACTTTGCCATGCTTATTTTCATTTCCTGTATCAGTTGCTATATATTTCCGTTTATTTCCCGTTTTAGCATGAAGCTTGGTCAGATTTTGCGGCTGAGTCTTTACTGTGCGTTCCGGCATTTTTTACACACGCTTTCATTGATTGCGATTGTTGTGGCGATGGCCGTATTGATTTATGTTGCCATGATTACAAATATTATTATAATTTTCCTTTTTGCTCCGGCATTGGCAAGTTTTGTGTATACATTTCCGATGGAGCATATTATGAAAAAATATATGCCGAAAGAGGAGCCAAAGTATACGGAAGAGGGAGAAGAAATTATTCCATGGTATAATGAATAAAAAGAGATTCAGGATTGTGAGCAAAATGGAGAAGGAGGAAAAAAACAATGGCAGTAAAACTTGAGGATTGGATTCAGTGGCCGGAAGTCGAGGCCCTTGTATATGCGGAATGTAAAAGACCAGAGACGGTTTTGGGTTCAAGGATGGTGGATTCCTCACATGTATTGATAACGACATTTCAGCAGGACGCGGATTCGGTAACGGTTAAACTTACGGATTCAAATAAAACATATAAGATGGAATTGATGGATGAGGCCGGTTATTACGCGGTGCTCATTTCAGCAAAAAAAATCCCGTCCTATCGCTTTATCGTGAAGAAAGGAAAGACCGAGAAACAGATTGTGGATATTTATGCGATTGAGTCACTGATAGATGCGATGGATATCTCCCAATTTTCCAATGGAGTGCATGAAACAATATATGAAAAACTCGGTGCTCATCCGATGACGATAGACGGCGTTGCGGGTACTTATTTTGCTGTGTGGGCTCCCGAGGCCAAAGCTGTCAGTGTTGTCGGGGATTTTAATGAATGGGATGCCTGCCGCCACCCGATGAGATATATGGAAGACGGAGGTATTTTTGAACTGTTTGTTCCAGACGTGGCGCAGGGTGACATTTATAAGTATCAAATATGGGGAGCAGACGGACGCCGTGTTCTGAAAGCAGACCCTTATGCAAATTATGCCGAAAGGCGTCCGGCGACAGCGAGTGTGGTATGGGATATCGAAAAGTACTCGTGGCAGGATAAAAAATGGATGGAGGCGCGTAAACGTTGGAAAGTAAAAAAAGAGCCGATGCTGATTTATGAGGTTTCGCTTAGTTCTTTCCGTAAGCCAGACGGGGAAGACGGAGAGTTGTTTTATAACTACCGCGAACTGGCGCCGATGCTTTGTGATTACTGCGATGAAATGGGTTATACGCATGTAGAACTTATGCCGGTGATGGAACATCCATACGATGGCTCATGGGGATATCAGGTGACAGGATATTTTGCACCGACTTCCCGTTACGGTACGCCGGATGATTTTATGGCGTTCATTGATATGTTTCACCAGCGGGGAATCGGCGTACTTCTGGATTGGGTGCCGGCGCATTTTCCAAAAGACGAGCATGGATTGGCACGTTTCGACGGCACCTGCCTCTATGAACATTTCGACCCCCGTCAGGGAGAACATCCGCACTGGGGAACGCTGATTTATCATTATGGCCGCCCCGAAGTGAAAAATTTCCTCACATCCAACGCCCTGTTTTGGCTGGAGCGCTATCATATTGACGGTATTCGTATGGACGCTGTGGCATCCATGCTCTATCTGGATTACGGGAAAGAAGACGGACAATGGATTGCCAATATTTATGGCGGCAACGAGAATCTGGAAGCAATTGAGTTTCTTCAGCAGCTCAATGATAAGATTCATGCGCGCAAAGATGGTTCTTTATCCATTGCGGAGGAATCTACCGCATGGCCTCAGGTAACGTCGCCGGTAAAGGATGGCGGACTCGGCTTTGATTTGAAGTGGAATATGGGGTGGATGAATGATTATCTGGAGTACATCCGCACTGACCCGCTGTTCCGCAAAGGGCGTCACGGTATGCTCACGTTCAGTATGATTTATCAATATTCGGAAGAGTTTATTCTTGTGCTGAGCCATGATGAGGTCGTGCATATGAAAGGCTCGATGTATACAAAGATGCCGGGCACAAGAGAGAATAAGTTCGCCGGTTTGCGGCTCTCGTATGGATATATGGCGGCGCATCCGGGTAAAAAACTTCTCTTTATGGGGCAGGAATTTGGTCAGGAACGCGAATGGAGCGAAGAGCGAGAACTGGATTGGCAGCTTTTGGAACCAGTGGAAGAAGAGATGTCGGATAATGAAAGACTCCGCCAATATGTGAGCGTATTAAATGCTTTCTATCTGGCTCATCCGGCTATGTATGCCGATGATTCGCGACCGGCCGGTTTTGAGTGGATTAGTACGCTGGATGCTGATAACAGTGTGATTGCCTTTGTGCGCAAGTGCAAAGAGGAAACGTTGCTTGTCGTCTGCAATTTCACTCCGGTAGCACATGAAAAGTTTCGAATTGGCGTGCCGTTTGCCGGAAAGTATAAAGAAATCTTTAATAGCGACGCCAAAGAATACGGGGGGAGTAATTTTGTCAATCCACGTGTAAAGACATCTACAAGAAAGCGTTGGGATGGTCGGGTAAATTCCATTGAGTGTCGTTTGGCGCCGCTTTCCGTTCAAATTTTTAATGCAACGAAAGTGGCGGCGACGAAAAAGAAGAAAAACGATTCGGGTAAAAAATAAATTGCGGCGAAATGGGGATTGGATTGAAAAATAAGCTCGATAGCTTATTTTTCAATCCACTATTTGTGTGGAAACGCCACAAATAGTATTAAAGCACGAGCAAAAACAGCGTTGCTGCTTTTGCTCGTGCTTCCTCCGCTACGCTTCGGAATGGAGGATAGTATGCAAAAAGTTGTTTCGTTGATTCAGGAGTCGGCTCCGTATTGGCTTCATTATTTTCTATCGCTAGTCATTGCCGTCCTCGTATTTTTTGTGGGAACTAAAATAATTAAAAAGTTCCTTAAGATTATGAGGTCATCCATGGAGAAAAGAGAGATGGAAACGGGAGTTATTTCCTTCTTTCTTTCGGCCTGTAAGATTGCACTGTATTTACTTTTGATTGTCATTGTGGCACAGATATTAGGTGTTGCGACGAGTTCGGTTGTCGCTATTGTTGGCTCGGCAGGACTTGCCATCGGACTTGCTTTGCAGGGCAGTCTGGCGAATTTTGCCGGTGGTGTTCTCATTTTGGTTATGAAGCCGTTTCGTGTGGGAGACTATATTATAGCAGGTGAGGCAGAGGGCAATGTGCAAAAGATTGACGTCGTATATACGACACTTACAACGATTGACAATCGCGCCGTTATTTTGCCGAATGGTAAATTGGCAGACGCCAATATCATTAATGTGACGCGTGAAGACAAGCGTCGCATTGACATTCATGTAGGAATTGAGTATGACGCTTCCATCAAAGAAGTAAAAGAAGTGCTGTATCAGATTGTTGATTCGCAGGAAACCCGTCTGGAGGATATGCCCGTTGATGTGGTTGTATCGGATTTGGCAGAGAGCGCGGTCATTATGACGGTTCGTATGTGGGTGGCGCCGGATGATTACTGGCCAACTCGTTTTCGAATGTTGGAAGAGATAAAAGAGAGATTTGACGAGAGGGGAATTGTCATTCCGTTTAACCAACTGGATGTGCATGTAAACACGCAGTAACATATGTACACTTTTGCTATTGTGTATAAAAATTATTGCTACTGCCTCTGTCAAGAAATGTCGAAGTCTGATAAAGTAAATGTATATAACAAAGAGCGAAAACAAAAGAAAAACCGGATGCAGGGTATAGTACTCCGCAAGACATTTACGAATGACAGAGTGACCTAAAATACA
>CAJTLS010000031.1:20297-27588 GCA_910577295.1 uncultured Eubacterium sp. | reverse complement strand
GACCTGTCCAGCCGGAACTTGCTTCATCAGTAAATGTTCTTTACTGCGTCAGCGAGTATTATCTTACCAAAGAAGTTTTCTCTTGTCAACACTTTTTTTGCAATTTTTTTCAAAAAAATACAAAAAGCCTTTTTACTGAATTTTACAATAACAAATTATATCATCATATGTATCCATAACTGCATCATACCGCCTCTCTTTTAATACTGCCTCTTTCACCATGCCTGCCTTTTCCATTACACGCCCACTCGCTGGATTCAGACTATGATATCTGGCTTCCACGACATGCATTCCACACTCATTCAGCATATAATCAACAACTGCCTTTAGCGCCTCCGTCGCATACCCCTGATTCCAATACTTTGACCCATAACAATAACCAATTTCACAATTCTTATGCTTTCTGGAAATATGGATTACACTAATGCTGCCAATCAACTCCCCTGTCTCTCCTAATTCAACCACCCAGTTATAGCTGCCACTTTCATATTTATTAATCCAATTTTGAATGACTTCCCTGGTTTCCTCCACATTTTTATGCGCACTCCAGCTCACATAAGGCGTAACTTTTTCATCCGACGTCCAGTTATGATACACCTCCTCCACATCCGCCAACGTAAACTTTCGTAAGATTAGGCGTTCTGTTTTTATTATTCTTGTTCCTGTTTCTATCATTCTTTAATTTACCCTTTCTAATACATTTTCTTATCCGACTTTATAGCCAATTTTCTTTAACCATTCTTTGCCGCTTAATGAATCCTTAGTTATGATACTCACCATATAATGTAAGAGGATGACTTAGCAAAGCATTCAGAAATCTCGGTTATCCGAGTTAGGTATTCAAGCCGTTTACAAAACAGCTTTACTTGTTTTATATAAAAAAAATTTGAAAAGCACCATTTTACGGTACTTTCCAAACTTTCTAAGTGCATTTTCCAAATGCGCTTTCTTAACGGAGAAGGAGGGATTTGAACCCTCGCGCCGCGCGAACGACCTACACCCTTAGCAGGGGCGCCTCTTCAGCCACTTGAGTACTTCTCCAACTGAATATTTTTACTATATTCTTCTTTAATGCAAACAATATTCTAACAAATAAAAACCGGTTTGTCAATTATTTTCTATAGGAAATTGTTGCTGTCTCGTACATATTGTTTCCTTGACAATCAATTACGGTTATAACCGGCAGTTTTTCTACATATAATTCCCGAATTGCCTCAGTTCCCAAATCATCGTAGGCGATTACTTTGCTCTTTTTTATACATTGAGAGAGTAATGCCCCCGCGCCGCCGACTGCTGCAAAATAAACAGCCGTGTTCTTTTTCATGGATTCTATTACTTCTGCGCTGCGCTTTCCTTTTCCAATCATTCCTGCCTGCCCCATATCCATCAGAACAGGCGCATACTTATCCATGCGGCTGCTTGTTGTTGGGCCCGCCGAACCGATAACCTGCCCCTCGCGATTTGGAGTAGGCCCTAAATAATATATAATCTGGTTCTCGATATTAAAAGGAAGCGGCTTTCCCTCCGCCAGCTCTTCTGTCATTCTTTTGTGTGCGGCATCTCTTGCAGTATAAATCGTGCCCGATATATATACATAATCTCCGGCATGCAAATCTTTTACTTTATCTTTTGTCAGCGGTGTTTCTATATATTTATCCATTTCAATCCTCATTTCGAAAATGTTTGTTCTTTTTGTTGATGTTACAAGATTCGTTTTATATGCCGGTTCACGTGGCAGCATATATTGACGGCTACCGGAAGACCGGCTATGTGCGTCGGGTATGTTTCAATATTGAGCCCAATTGCCGTCACACGGCCGCCAAGTCCGCCCGGACCGATTCCGAGATTATTTACTTTTTCAAGCATTTCTGTTTCTAAATCTTTTATATAAGGAATATCCGAATGAGAATCCAAATCTCTCGTCAGCGCTTTTTTTGCCAATACGGCACATTTTTCGAATGTACCGCCAATTCCCACGCCGATTACCATCGGCGGACAAGCATTTGGCCCTGCTGCTTCCACGGTTTCTAATATCGCTTTTTTAACGCCTTCGATTCCATCTGCCGGTTTTAACATAAATATACGGCTCATATTTTCACTGCCAAATCCTTTTGGCGCTACCGTTATCTCCAACTGGTCACCCGGTACTATCTCATAGTGGATAATACCCGGTGTGTTATCTCCAGTATTTTTGCGGATAAGCGGATCGCCAACGACAGACTTTCGGAGAAATCCCTCCTCATAGCCCTGACGGATTCCTTCATTGACAGCATTTTCAATACTGTCTCCCTCGATGTGTAAATCCTGACCAATTTTTAAAAATACAACGGCCATTCCCGTATCCTGACAGATGGGAATCTTACTCTCGTAGGCAATATCCATATTCTCTTCCAACTGCCCGAGTATTTGACTTCCAATCTCTGACTCTTCGTTTTCCCGCGCTGTCAGAATCGCATTCCTGACATCCGGTGATAATTTAACATTAACGGCGATACACATTTCTTTTATATTTTTTATAACATCATCCGTGTGAATTGTTCTCATACTGATTCCCCATCATCCTTTTCTATATTGGCGCTCTCGTTTTCTTCCTCTGTTTCCTCCTCCGAATCTTCATTGTCGTGAACACGTGCTATACTTGCTATTTTAATATCTTTTTCACTGTCGAGATTCATCAGTTTTACACCGGAAGTTACACGGCCAAGCTGTGAGATATCGTCGACGTCGATACGGATAATAATTCCCTCATTGGTAATCAACATAATTTCCGTACCGTCTTCTACTGCCTTACAGCCAACTACGTCTCCTGTTTTTTCCGTAATCTTATAACATTTTACTCCTTTGCCGCCACGGAACTGCGGGCTGAACTCATCAATTGAAGTACGTTTACCCATACCAAATTCCGATACCAGTAAAAGATTAGGTCCCTGACTATCCATCTGCATTGCCACTACTTCATCATTTTCATCAATTTTCATGCCGCGGACTCCAATCGAAGTACGCCCCGTCGTTCTGGCATCTCTCTCATTAAAACGGATACATTGCCCTTTCTTTGTGACAAGGAAAATGTCGCGGTTGTTGTCTGTTACTTTTACTTCCATTAATTCATTTCCATCCCGCAGCGTGATTGCCTGAAGTCCGGTCTTGCGGATGTTGGCATATTCGCGAATTGGCGTCTTTTTCACCGTTCCGTCTTTTGTCGCCATAAAAAGGAACTTATCTTCTTCGTATTCTCTTATGGAAATGACTGCGGAAATCTTTTCTTCCGGCAGCAATTGCAGCAGATTAACAATTGCCGTTCCTCTGGAAGTGCGGCTTGCTTCCGGAATCTCATACGCTTTCATGCGGTACACTCGTCCCATATTCGTAAAGAACATGAGATAATGGTGGGTTGTAGCCATAAACAGATTTTCGATATAATCATCTTCAATTGTCTGCATTCCCTTGATTCCCTTACCGCCGCGGTGCTGGTTTTTAAAATTGTCAATCGTCATTCGTTTTATGTATCCGAGATGTGACATGGCAATTACCGTATTCTCTACCGGTATTAAATCTTCCATGGAAATATCGAACTCATCAAAACCAATTGAAGTTCTCCGCTCATCCCCGAATTTATCGCGGATAATACAAATTTCATTTTTAATCACACCGAGCAAAAGTTTGCGGTCAGCGAGAATTGCCTTATATTCTGCTATCTTTTTCTGCAATTCTTCATATTCTTTCTCTAATTTCTCCCGCTCCAAACCGGTTAATGCGCGAAGGCGCATATCAATAATCGCCTGTGCCTGTACTTCATCCAGACCGAAACGCTCGATTAACTTTTCTTTTGCCAGAGCAGCGCTCTCTGAACCACGGATAATACGGATTACTTCATCGATATTATCCAGAGCAATCAACAAACCTTTTAAAATATGGGCGCGCTCTTCCGCCTTATTCAAATCATATTTTGTCCGGCGGGTAACAACTTCTTCCTGATGCTTAAGATAATGTTGAAGCATCTGCAGGAGATTCATAACAATCGGCTCGTTGTTTACCAGAGCTAGCATATTCACACCAAACGTATCCTGCATCTGCGTATGCTTATACAATTGGTTCAGAATTACATTGGCATTGACATCTTTGCGCAGTTCTATACACACACGCATTCCCTCGCGGTTTGACTCATCGCGTATTTCGGTGATGCCGTCGACTTTTTTATCCCGATGAAGTTCCGCTATTTTTTCAATTAGTCTCGCCTTATTAACCATAAACGGTAATTCGGTAACGATAATACGGTTTTTTCCGTTTGCCATTGGCTCGATATCTGTCACGGCGCGGACACGAATCTTTCCATGTCCGGTACGGTATGCTTCTTCTATTCCACGTCTCCCGAGAATAGTTGCTCCGGTTGGAAAATCCGGCCCCGTAATAATTTCCATTACTTCATCAAGCGTTGTATCTCTCTCTTCTTCTACTATATTGTCAATAATTTTAACAACGCCGTTAATAACCTCTTTCAGATTATGAGGAGGAATATTCGTTGCCATACCTACTGCGATACCGGACGTACCGTTTACCAGAAGATTTGGAAAACGTGAAGGAAGCACCGTAGGTTCCTTTTCCGTTTCATCAAAGTTAGGTATGAAATCTACCGTATCTTTATTGATATCCGAAAGCATTTCCATCGATATCTTACTCAATCTTGCCTCGGTATAACGCATGGCGGCAGCGCCGTCTCCATCTACGGAACCAAAGTTTCCGTGTCCATCTACGAGAGGATAGCGGGTTGACCACTCCTGTGCCATATTAACCAATGCGCCATAAATAGAACTGTCCCCATGAGGGTGATATTTACCCATGGCATCACCGACGATACGGGCACATTTACGATGTGGCTTGTCCGGTCCGTTATTTAACTCAATCATGGCATATAAAATACGTCTCTGTACCGGTTTCAAACCATCTCTTACATCCGGCAAAGCACGCGATGCGATAACCGACATGGCATAATCAATATATGATGTTTCCATCGTCCTCTTCAAATCGACCGGCTGTATCGAATCGTATCTGTCTTTGTCAAATATATTTTCATCCATTCTACTTTACTCCTTTCTGTTTATAACAGAATTTCCCACACTAAATATCTAAATTTCTTACATATTTGGCATTGGTTTCTATAAATTCCCGACGCGGCTCTACCTTATCGCCCATCAGGGTATTAAATGTCATATCAACTTCCGATGTCTCTTCCTCATTCATCGTCACTTTAAGTAAAATTCTCTTTTCCGGATCCATTGTCGTATCCCACAATTGTTCGGCGTCCATCTCCCCTAAACCTTTATAACGCTGAATACTGTTATTACCGTCGCGTCCGATTTCTTCCAACGTGGCATTTAATTCCTCGTCACTGTACGCATAATAACTCTTTTTGTTTTTATCAATTTTATACAACGGAGGCTGTGCCAGATAAACATAACCCTGCTTTATTAATTCCGGCATAAACCGATACAAAAATGTCAGCAACAGTGTAGAAATATGAGCTCCGTCCACATCGGCATCCGTCATAATAATAATTTTATGATATCTTAATTTATCAATATCAAAATCTTCTGATATTCCGGTACCAAAAGCAGTAATCATTGCTTTTATTTCCGCATTTACTAAAATCTTATCCAATCTCGCTTTTTCTACATTTAATATTTTACCGCGCAGCGGAAGAATTGCCTGCGTTGCGCGGTCACGAGCCGTCTTGGCGCTGCCGCCCGCCGAATCTCCCTCTACAATATAAATCTCGCAATTTTCCGGATTCTTGTCACTGCAGTCCGCTAATTTACCCGGTAATCCCGAGCCATCCAGCGACGTTTTTCTTCTCGTTAAGTCACGGGCCTTACGGGCAGCGTCACGGGCGCGCTGTGCCAATACTGCCTTATCACAAATTAATCTTGCTACTGCCGGATTCTGCTCCAAAAAATAAGTCAACTGTTCACTTACAATACTATCGACTGCGCCGCGTGCTTCCGAATTGCCAAGTTTTTGTTTTGTCTGTCCCTCAAACTGCGGTTCTGAAATTTTAATACTAATGATTGCCGTCAATCCCTCACGGATATCTTCCCCGCTCAGATTAGTGTCATTTTCTTTTAAAATCTTCTGCCCTCTGGCATAATCATTGAATGTCTTTGTCAAGGCATTTTTGAATCCCGCCAGATGAGTTCCTCCCTCCGGCGTCGTTATATTATTTACGAAACTGTAACATCCCTCATTAAATGCCGAGTTATGCTGGAACGCCACTTCAACATAGACATCTCCTTTCTGTCCCTCACAGTAAATAATATCTTCATAGAGAGGTTCTTTATGTTTATTCAGATAGGTCACGTATTCTTTGATACCACCTTCATAGTGATATGTCTCCGTCCGCTCCTCTTCTCCGCGCAAATCCGTTAAAATAATCTTAACTCCTTTTGTTAAAAAGGCCATCTCACGAAGACGTTGTTTTAAAATGCTGTAATCAAATTCTGTTGTTTCGGTAAAAATCGTATTATCCGGCAGAAAGGTTACTTTAGTTCCGCGAAGGTCTGTTGTTCCTATTTCTTTTAATTCGTACATCGTCTTACCGCGCTCATAACGCTGTCTGTACTGTTTTCCATCCTGAAAGATATCAACTTCCAGCCAGTCGGAAAGAGCATTTACGACAGAAGCTCCTACACCGTGGAGACCTCCGGATACTTTGTATCCGCCGCCGCCAAATTTTCCTCCGGCGTGAAGAACCGTAAAAACAACTTCTACGGCCGGTATTCCGGCTTTATGATTAATGCCAACTGGAATACCACGTCCATTATCTATTACTGTAATTGAATTATCTTTATTGATAAATACCTGAATCTCATCGCAATAGCCGCCCAATGCCTCATCAATAGCATTATCCACAATCTCATACACAAGATGGTGTAATCCCCTCTCGGATGTACTTCCAATATACATACCGGGTCTTTTACGGACGGCTTGCAAACCTTCTAATATTTGGATTTGGTCGGCGCCGTATACAATTTCTTTTTCTTTGTCACTCATAAAATAACCTCCACTTATCAGTTATCTTTAATACTTCCATCAACGATTTCAAACGTTTGATTTATATTAATACCATTTTCTATAAACTCTTCTAATCCCGTACAGGTAATAATCGTCTGGATTCCTTTTAAATTTTCCAGAAGATAATTTTGCCGGTTTCTATCCAGTTCTGATAGCACGTCATCTAATAAAAGAATCGGCTTTTCTCCCAAAAGCTGCTCCACTATTTCGATTTCAGCCATCTTAA
>CAJTLS010000031.1:344-20287 GCA_910577295.1 uncultured Eubacterium sp. | reverse complement strand
GTTCTTTTTTGACCCTGCGAGCCATATTTTTTTATTTCTTGATTTTCTATAAAAAATAAAATATCATCTCTGTGCGGCCCTATTGTTGTGGAACCCTGAAAAATGTCTCTATCCTTATTGATAAATAATTGCTCAGAAAAATCCTTTTTGCTGCAGCTTGGTTTGTATACCGTTTCGATATCTTCTCTTCCTCCGGTAAGATGGCTGTGTTTTTTTTTCATAATTTCACCGAGATGCGCAATAAATTCTTCTCTCAGCTCCATTACCTTTATACCATACTGTACGAGCTGCGCATCCCATAATTCTAAAGTCGAAGATAAATTATTTTTTTCCTGAATATGCTTTAACTGCGCATTTCTTTGTTTCAATACTTTTTTATACTGTGTCAGATAATATAAATAAGTTTTATCTAACTGGCACAATTCCATATCTATAAATCTTCTTCTCTGCTCTGGACCGTCTTTTATAATACCTAAATCTTCCGGCGAGAAGAAAACGATATTACAAAGCCCAATTAATTCTTTACTGCTCTTGATTGGCAAGCCATCAATGGCAATTCCTTTTGCCTTTCTGCGTTTCATATGTATCTCAATTTTAAAAGTACAATCTCTCTTCTCTATAAAAAAACGAATATGCGATTCTTCTTTTCCTCTTTTTATCATATCCGTATCTTTACTTCCTTTATGAGACTTTGTCGTCCCTCCCACGTAAATAGCTTCCAACACATTTGTCTTTCCCTGTGCATTATCTCCATAGAGAACATTAGTGCCCTCGTGAAAATGAAATTCTTCTCTCTCATAATTACGGAAATTGCAAAGTTCTATACTTTTAATAATCATAGAGCAGTAACCTTTACTTCTTTTCCGTCCAATGAAAAGATATCATCCGCATACAATTTTCTTCCTCTTCTTTCCTCAACTTCGTTATTTACCATAACAAGTCCGTCCTGTATAAGCATTTTAGCTTCCACACCGGAACCGACAAGACCCGCCAGTTTGAGAGCTTGTCCCAGTTTTATATAATCATCTTTAATTCTAATCTCCTGCATAATAACCTCCATTCCGAAGCGCAGCGGAGGAAGTACGATAAAAAAGCAGCGTAGCTGTTTTTACTCTGTACATTAACCCTCATTCTTTTCTATGCATCCGCAACATGTTCATTAATTCATATTGACAGGTAAAATCAGATAAATATAAGTTTCCTCATCATTTTTTATGAAGCACGGAGCATTTGCATTAAACAGATACAGATTTACTTCTTCATCATCAATGACTTTCAATACATCATTTATATATTTTGGATTAAAGGCAATCGTCAAATCCTTTCCCTCTTTATCAGCCACTACTTCTTCATCCATGGAACCTATTTTTGTATTCATTTCCATCTGGATTTCTTTGTCTCTTATATTTAAAATTACCGGCTTTTTCTCTGATTCACGAAGAAGAAGAGTAGCGCGGTCAATACAGCCGTACAATTCATTTTTATTAATGGTAATCTTCGTCTCGTAATTATTTTTTAACATCTGGTCTATGTTATAAAAGTTTCCTTCAATAAGTCGTGAAACAACAACTGTTTCGTTAAATTCAAACAGAACGTGATTTTTAGAGAAAGAAATCGTTACTTCATCTTCCAATTCTCCATTCAAAATCTTGCTTACTTCATTTAACGTCTTACCGGGAATCACTACTTTGATATGTTCGTAACTTTCTTTTAACTGAATTTTGCGTATGGAAACACGGACTAAATCTAAAGACGCTATTTTAAATTCATCCTCATTAATTTCAAAGAGCTCACCGGTTAAAATCTTATTGCTTTCATTGTCAGAAATGGAAAAGATTGTCTGGCGAATCATTTCTTTTAATGTGAACTGGGATATCTCTATCTTCTTTTCTACACTAATCTTTGGAAGCATCGGAAATTCTTCATGGTTAATTCCCGGTATACTAAACTTTGATTTACCACAGAATAGAAGAATATTATTGTTTTCATCTACTTCAAAATTAACGTCATCATCTGGAAGACGACGGACAATTTCGGAAATCATTTTAGCATTTACTAAAATAATACCCTCGTTTTCTACTGAAGCAGGTATCTTTGTCTCAATGCCAAGCTGCATATCATTTGTTGTCAGTTTTATACTCTCATCTTTTGCCTCAATTACGACGCATTCCAAAATAGGCATTGTTGTCTTTCCCGGAACAGCCTTTAAGGCAATATTGATTCCATTGTTAAAGTTATTTTTCGTGCAAGAAAATTTCATAATGTGAATAACTCCTTTCCGCTCTTTATAAATATATCATATTAAGGTTTAGTTAGTAGTAATAGTAGTAGGGGCTGTTGATTTGTGGACAACTCTGACAAGCTTTACTACGAGTTGCTTCCAGCTCTTCCGGTTAAAGAAAATAAAATGTTTGTTAAGGTGTAAAAAGGTTCATAAAAAATAAGTAAAAATTAGCTTTGTCTTTCTTGTAATAACCTTGTCCACCTACTTTGTACAAGTTTTAAACAGGTTATTGTGAATTTAATTTTTTATTGAGAACCTGTATCGTACTTTCCAGTTCTTTATCAACAAGAATATCTTTGCGTATTTTGTTGATACCGTGTATAACTGTTGAATGGTTCTGTCTCTTTAACTTTGTAGCAATTTCATTTAGTGTAAGATTTGTTAATTCATCACATAAGTACATGCATATTTGTCTTGGTACGGTAATTGCCTTTGTTCTCTTTTCAGAGAGAAGAGAATCTCTGTCTAAATTAAAGTGGTCGGCAACTATGTCAATAATGTAATCAGCAGTGATTACTAAATTTTCATTGGGAGAAATAAAATCTTTTAATGCTTCTTCTGCCATACTTAATGTAATTTCCTGTCCCTGATTGGTAAATCGGGCAAAAAGAAGAATTTTATTGTACGCTCCCTCTAAAATACGAATATTTGATTTAATATTTGTTGCTATATAACTAAGTATCTCATCATTTAGATGAATATCGGAATTTTCCTGCTTGTTTCTGAGAATCGCCATGCTTGTCTCATAATCCGGCGGTTGAATATCAATCGTCATTCCAGAATTGAATCGCGAGCGGTATCTCATATCCAAATGTTCCATCTGACTTGGCGGTCGGTCACTGGAAATGACTAATTGTTTACCGGACTGATACAACGCTTCAAAAGTATTAAAAAATTCAATTTGAGTTGTATCCTTTCCTATTATAAACTGTATATCATCAATGAGAAGCACATCGACGTTTCTGTAGTTCTTTCTCAGATTGGAAACGGCGACCGTATCCTGTTTGTTACGGATGGCTTCTACTACGTTATTCATAAAATCTTCGCTTGTCGTGTACATAACGGAGTACTCGGGATGGTTTTCCAAAATGTATCTGGCGATGGAATGCATCAGGTGGGTTTTCCCTAATCCCGGGCCGCTGTAGAAAAATAATGGATTATACATTTGTCCATCTGGATTTTCTGCCACGGCAACCGCAGCTGCATATGCAATATTGTTACTTCCACTGACAACAAATGTATCGAATGAATGTCCCATTTTCAAAAACGGATATTTTTCTTCTAATAAATTCCCTTTATCATAGGAAGAAACTCCTTTTTCTTCTATCTCATTTTTGTAAACAAAACGAATATCTACCTGCATTTCCGTAATAACTTCAATGGAAACCTGTAGAGGAATTTTGTACCGCTGTTCAATAAGATTCATAATATCGCCCTGCGTTGTCTTGTCGATGGCGATAACAAGAGTATTATTTTGGAAAGAAACAACGGTCAGGGGTTCTATCCATGTCCGAAAAAGGACTCCGTTGATTAGATATTCATCCCTTAAATAAGTGATTATTTCGCTCCATTTGTTTTTTATCTCATTTTTCATCAAATTTCCTGCCTATCTTAATAAAAATTGATTTTAGGTAAAAACATACATTTTTATTGTACTACAAAAAGAGAGTAAAATCAATTTTTATTAAGATTTTTTCAGGTAGAATGTTGATAAAGTAAAAAGATATGCTTGACTATTGAAAAAAGAGATAATATAATTAGGCTTGATACGGATTTTGAAACGATTTTATTAAAGAAGGAGGTGTATCCGCTTATGAAAATGACATTTCAGCCAAAAAAGAGACAGAGAGCAAAAGTTCATGGTTTTAGAAAAAGAATGAGGACATCCAATGGCAGGAAAGTACTTGCCAGAAGAAGAGCAAAGGGAAGAAAGAAGTTGTCTGCATAAGGTCGATTATTTTCGACCTTTTCTTCTCATTGTCAGAGGGAGAAAAGATTGTTTGAAAAATTAGGAAAAAATCCTGAATTTCAAAAGGTTTACAAATTCGGTAAATCAAAAGCAAATAAATTTCTGGTAATGTATGTAAAAACCGGGGAGAGTGGTCCCAGCCGATATGGTTTTTCAGTCAGTAAAAAAGTAGGAAACAGTGTTGTGCGTCATCGCATTACCAGATTGTTAAGAGAATCCGTTCGTAAAAATGACGCATTTGTAAAAGAGGGCAACAGAATTGTGATTGTTGCCAGAAAGAATGTCAGTAACAGGACATTTAAAGAAGTAGACGGCGCAGTAATTCATTTACTAAAATTACATGGAATTTTGAAATGAAGTGAGTATGTGAAAAAAATCTTATTGGGAATGTTACACATATATCGAAAATATATATCGCCGATGAAGAGAACACCTTCTTGCATCTATACACCATCCTGCTCTGAATATGCAGTTCAGGCCATACAAAAATATGGTGCATGGAAAGGTGGTTTTTTGGCTGTCAAAAGAATTTTAAGATGTCATCCTTTTCATAAAGGCGGTTATGACCCTGTGCCGTAAATAACAGGAGGAAATAATTTTGTTAGATTGGTTATATTGGATTTTTGGTAAAATCCTTTTTGGTATTGATTGGGCTGTATTTCATACAATAGGCATTCATAATACTGGACTTTGTATTATTTTGTTTACCATTGTTGCGTATTTGCTTATGTACCCTCTCAATTCGAAGCAGCAAAAATCATCCCGTTTAATGAGTAAAATTAATCCGGAGATTAAAGCGATTCAGAAAAAGTATAAAGGAAAGACAGATCAGGCGTCTCAGATGAAAATGAATCAGGAGACACAGGCAGTTTATGCGAAATACGGAATCAGTCCGTTTAGCGGCTGTCTTCCGCTGATTGTTACTTTACCTGTCATGTACTGTCTGTATCGGGTTATGTATGATGTAAAGAAATATGTGCCGGCTTTGGCTGAGGCGAAAGATTCAAATATTTTCTTAGGGTTGAATATTGATTCAAGTCCATTAAATTTCTTTCGCGAGGGACATACCTTCGGATGGGCTGCTTTTCTTATTCCGGTACTTGCCGTAGTATTACAGTTTTTAAATACGAAACTGATGCAGGTAAAAACCGATGATAAACAGGAACAGGATTCGATGGCAAGCTCAATGAAAATGATGAATTATTTTATGCCATTTATGTCAGGATTTTTTTGTTTGAGTTTACCAATGTATATTGGTCTTTACTGGGTAGCCGGTAGTTTATTCCGAATTGTTCAGGCTATTTTGATTAATCGAAAAGTAGATAGTATTTCTATGGATGATTTGATTGAGAAAAACAAGGAAAAGGCTTCCAAAAAAAATGCAAAACGTGCGGAAATGAATAAGCAAATGGAAGAGTATGCGAAAAAACGTACTTCTACGATTAAGAGTGCATCTGCTTATCAAAATAAAGAGACTTCAGATAAAGTAGAAGATGTAAGCATTGAAGAAAAGAAAAATTATGAATCAGGTAGCATTGCAGGCTATGCTCATATGCTTTCCGGTAAAAAAGATAAGAAGTAGGGGGAAAGAAAATGGAAGAATGGAAAGAGTTTTCTGCAAAAACAGCAGATGAGGCTTTGACAAATGCTTTAATCCAAATGGAAACAACGAGCGACCAAATTGAATATGAAGTAATAGAAGAAGAGAAGAATGGTATTTTAGGTTTATTTAGTAAACCTGCTGTCATTCGGGTTCGCAAAAAGAAGGATGTAATCGATAATGTAAAAGATTTTCTTACAAAAGTCTTTGATGCAATGAAAATTATTGTAGAAATAGAAATTGATTTTGACGAGCAGGAGCGCCAGATGAATATTGAACTCAAAGGTGATGAGATGGGTATGCTTATCGGAAAAAGAGGGCAGACATTAGATTCACTACAATATTTAACATCTCTGGTTGCCAACAAGAAGACTGAAGACTATATTAAAATAAAGATTGATACTGAAAATTACCGTCAGAGAAGAAAAGAGACAATTGAAAATCTCGCACGAAATGTGGCAAGTAAAGTGAAAAAGACGGGTCGTCCGGCATTCCTTGAGCCAATGAATCCTTATGAGAGAAGAATTATCCATGCGGAACTGCAAAATGATAAATATGTAGATACACATAGCGAGGGTGACGAGCCGCATCGGAAAGTAGTCGTTACATTGAATCGGGAATATGCTTCGGATTTGCCGAGAAGAAATAATTATAGAAGACGGAGAAATACTTATTCCCGTGAGCGCAGAAGACCATATTCGGAAAAGAGAGAAATTGAAAAAGAAGATTAAGTGTGAAAGGCTGAATCTTATGATTCAGCCTTTTGTTACCTGTAAAGGTGGATGAATTATTATGTTATATGAAAATACTATTGCCGCCACGGCTACTTCATCGGGAAATGGAAGTATCAGTGTAATACGAGTCAGCGGAAAAGAAACATTTGCCGCTGTGAGCAATATTTTTTGTGATGGAAAAGGAAATCGAATTGATTTATCAAGATATGAAACTCATACGATACATTATGGGTTTATTTGTGATGGGTCAAATCGTTTGCTTGATGAAGTGCTTGTACTATTGATGAAAGCTCCGCGCAGTTATACGCGGGAGGATGTTATTGAAATCCATTGTCATGGCGGTCATTATATTTGTGAGGAAATATTGCAATTATTATTGAAATGCGGCGTTCGTATCGCTGAACCGGGGGAGTTTACGAAACGTGCTTTTCTAAACGGCCGTCTTGATTTATCACAGGCAGAGTCGGTTATGGATGTTATTCAGTCAAAAAGCAAACTTGCCCTGCAAAATTCTTTACAGCAGTTATGCGGTAAGGTAAGGGAAAAAGTTGTTGCTCTGCGAGAAATGATTTTGGAAGATGTAGCTTATCTGGAAGCTGCTCTGGATGACCCAGAGCATATTTCACTCGATGATTTTACGGAGCGTATTGAGTCGCATGTTGATTATTTATTAACAGAAGTAAATCATTTGGTTGAAAATAGTAATAATGGGCGGCTTATAAAGGATGGTATTCATACGGTAATTGTAGGAAAACCAAATGTAGGAAAGTCTTCTCTTCTAAATTGTATGTTGCGGGAAAACCGCGCCATCGTGACGAATGTTCCCGGCACGACAAGAGATACGTTGGAAGAGGATATAAGGATTGGTAATCATCTGCTGCGCCTCATTGATACTGCAGGGATTCATCAAACTGAAAATGAAGTGGAATGTATTGGAATTGCTAAGTCGAAAGAATCAACGGAAAAGGCGGATTTCGTTATTTGTGTTCTCAATCAGAATGAAAGTCTTTCCGAAGAAGACAGAGAAGTTTTGTCATTGATTGAAGAAAAAGATGGCGTAATTTTATTAAATAAAAATGATTTACCTGCCGCATTACAAAGAGAAGAGATAACGCGGTACAGCAATAAAAAAGTGATTCCTTTCTCTGCTAAAAGAGGAGAGGGATTAGATGAACTGGAAGATTATTTGAATCAGTTATTGTCGGACAGAAAGGTGGATTCAAAAGAAGAAATCTATATTACGAATATACGGCAGCGGGAGGCACTTTTGAAGACAAAGGAAAGTCTGGAAAAAGTAGAGGAAAGTATACAGATAGGCATGCCGGAAGATATGTATGCCATAGATTTGACAGACGCTTATGAATCACTTGGTCTTATTATTGGAGAGACGGTTGAAGAAGACATAATCGAGAAGATATTTAAAGATTTTTGTATGGGAAAATAAGGGGAGGAATATCATGATAGATTATTATGATGCTATTGTAGTGGGTGCCGGACATGCGGGCTGTGAGGCTGCTTTGGCATTGGCGAGATTATCGTTAAAAACAGTTATTTTTACGGTAAGTGTTGATAGTATTGCTATGATGCCCTGTAATCCCAATATTGGGGGAACGTCAAAAGGACATCTGGTTCGGGAAATTGATGCTCTCGGCGGAGAGATGGGAAAGAATATTGATAAGACATTTATCCAGTCTAAAATGTTGAATCAGTCAAAGGGACCTGCTGTCCATTCACTGAGGGCGCAGGCAGATAAAAAAGAATACAGTTATGCGATGAGAAAAGTATTGGAGGAGACGGATAATCTTTCGATTAAACAAGGAGAGATTACGGATTTACTTATCGAGGATGGAAAAATTACCGGTGTCCGTTCTTATACCGGTAATGAGTATTCCTGCCGCGTATGCATTTTGTGTACGGGAACTTATCTTAATGCGAAATGTATTACCGGCGAGATAGCAGTTCATACCGGTCCCAATGGATTACAGGCAGCTACGCATCTCACAGATTCTCTTCTCAAAGCAGGTATTTCCATCAGAAGATTCAAGACGGGAACTCCTGCCCGCATGGATGGCAGTACAATTGACTATTCCAAGATGGAGCCTCAATATGGCGACGAGAAGATTGTACCGTTTTCTTTTATGAATGAAGCAGAAGATTTGCAGCGGGAACAGGTAAAGTGTTGGCTCACTTATACAAATGAGGAAACGCATGATATTATAAGAGAAAATTTAGATCGTTCTCCTCTTTTTTCCGGTTATATTAAAGGCACTGGCCCGCGTTATTGTCCCTCCATCGAGGATAAGGTTGTTCGTTTCTCCGATAAAAACCGTCATCAGGTATTTATTGAGCCGGAGGGAAATTACACGAATGAAATGTATGTGGGAGGGATGTCGAGTTCTTTGCCGGAAGATGTTCAGGAAAAGATGTATCAGTCTGTGCCCGGACTTGAGCATGCGCGAATTGTTAGAAATGCCTATGCCATTGAGTACGATTGTATTGATTCTCTGGAATTACTTCCTACTTTGGAATTAAAGAAAATAAAAGGACTTTACAGCGCCGGACAGGCAAATGGAAGTTCCGGTTATGAAGAAGCTGCTGCACAGGGATTGGTAGCAGGAATCAATGCCGCCCGCAAAGTTTTGGGAAAAGAGCCGGTTATTATTGACCGTTCGCAGGGATATGTAGGCGTATTAATTGATGATTTGGTGACAAAGGGAACGAATGAACCATATCGGATGATGACTTCCCGCGCCGAATACCGTCTTCTTCTTCGGCAGGATAATGCCGATGAGAGATTGACAGAACTTGGTTATGAAGTCGGTCTGATTTCGGAAGAAAGGTATCAGCGTTTTGTAGAAAAGTATAATCAAATCAGGCAGGAAGTCGAGAGGATGAAAATGACGCACGTCGGCAATACCGAACAAGTACAAAAAGTGTTGGAAACATATAACAGCACGAAGTTAGTAAGCGGCGTCACACTTGCTGAATTGATACGGAGACCGGAATTGAATTATGAAGTTTTGTCTCCGATTGATGAGCAGCGCCCGCATTTATCAGATGAGGTAAAAGAGGAAGTAAATATTATTTTAAAATATGAAGGATATATAAAGAGGCAGCAGAAACAAGTTGAGCAGTTTCATAAATTGGAAAAGAAAAGGATTCCCGCCAATATAGATTATAATGATATAAAAAGCCTGCGATTAGAGGCAATTCAAAAGTTGTCCAATATACGGCCGGAATCGGTTGGACAGGCTGCCCGAATTAGTGGAGTATCTCCTTCTGATATATCGGTATTACTAATCTATTTGGAGCAGAATAGCAGAATAGGAAGTGGAAAATGAAAAAAGTATTTGAGACTTATGGTATTTCGCTCTCACAAGAACAAAAAAGAAAATTAAATATATATTACGAGTTGCTTGTTGAAGAAAATGAGAAGATAAATTTGACTTCCATAACAGAATATGAAGACGTCATATGGAAACATTTTCTTGATTCTTCTTTTCTTATGTTAGCTGATATTTGGAAAGAGAGTAATTCAGCAAAAGTACTTGATGTGGGAACCGGCGCCGGTTTTCCCGGAATGGTGCTTGCGATTTTAAATCCGGAAAAGAAATTTGTATTACTGGACTCACTGAATAAGAGAATTGATTTTCTTCAAAAAGTAATCACTGAACTATCTTTAAAAAATGTAGAGACTTTTCACGGCAGGGCAGAGACTTTTGGAAGAAAAGAGGAATTCCGCAATCAATTTGATTTTGTTGTGTCAAGAGCAGTTGCAGAGCTTCCGGTTTTAATGGAATATTGTATTCCCTTTGTAAAGAAAGAGGGGTATTTCATTTCTTATAAAGGAAAACGTCAAGAAGAGGAAATTCAAAAAGCGTCTCATGCATTTACTGAATTGGGGGCAGTCTTTCGTTATTGTAAGAGGTATAAATTGAGAGAGGAAGAAGAGAGATATTTATTATTTATTCAAAATAATGAACTCACGAAAGACAGGTATCCAAGAAAAGATGGTAAACCGAAGAAGAAACCTTTATAATGTTTCACGTGAAACATAATAGAAACAGATAGAAAACAGAAATTGTTTCACGTGAAACATTGTATTGATGAAATAAGATAAAAAAAGCAAATTTATGTAGTCAAATGCTTTTTGAAATGCTATAATGGCAATAGTCGAGTTATGAATGGAGGCAAAAGAAAAATATGAGTGAGTGTGAAATTATGGCGATAGCCAATCAGAAAGGCGGCGTCGGTAAAACAACTACGACAATTAACCTTGCCGCGGCTCTGGCAGAAAAAGGCAAACATGTTTTAGTCATTGATATGGACCCACAGGGGAATACATCCAGTGGAATTGGCATTGATAAGGATGAATTGGAAACAACAGTTTATCAATTAATGATTGGTGATAATACATTTGATGAATGTGTGCAAAAGGATATTTTTGACAATTTGGATGTATTAGCCGCAAATGTTAATTTGGCTGGTATTGAGATTGAAACAATGGATATGGAAGACCGCAATTACATTTTGAACAACATTATTTCAAAAGTAAAAGAAAGATATGATTTCATTATTATTGATTGTCCTCCCTCTCTGAATACATTGACGATTAATTCCATGACAACAGCAAATTCCGTTCTTGTTCCGATACAGTGTGAGTATTATGCATTGGAGGGATTGAGTCAGCTTATTTATACGATTAATCTTGTGAAAGATCGTTTGAATCCTAAACTGTGTATTAACGGGGTTGTTTTTACTATGTATGACGGAAGAACAAATCTTTCCATGCAGGTAATAGAAAATGTAAGAAACAATTTGAATCAGACGATTTATGATACCATTATTCCTCGAGGGATTCGTCTGGCAGAGGCCCCTAGTCATGGATTGCCGATTACTCAATATGATATTCGTTCGACAGGAGCGAAAGCATATATGGCGTTGGCAGAGGAAGTGATTGAAAGGAGCAAAAGATAATGGCAACGAGGAGAACAGGTCTGGGAAAAGGATTGGATTCCATGATACCGCCAAAAGCAATTGGAAAAGCTACCAGTCAGAAGCCGGAAGAGAATACTACAAAAACGGGTGAAACGATACTAAAAATAAATGAAGTAGAGCCAAATAAAAAGCAGCCGCGAAAATCGTTTAATGAAGAAGCGCTGCATGAATTGAGCGAATCTATTAAACAGCACGGAATCGTGCAGCCGCTTGTCGTAGCAAAGAAAGAGGACTACTATGAAATTATTGCAGGAGAGCGTCGCTGGCGTGCTGCTAAACTGGCTGGTTTAAAGGAAGTTCCCGTAGTAATCAAAGATTATACGCCACAGGAAATTATGGAAGTTGCGCTAATCGAAAATATTCAGCGCGAGGACCTAAATCCGGTGGAAGAGGCAAGAGCTTATCAAAATCTGATTAAAGAATACAATTTGAAGCAGGAAGAACTGGCAGTTCGTGTCTCAAAGAGCCGCTCTGCAATTACAAATTCTCTTCGTCTTCTCAAATTGGATGATAAGGTGTTGGATATGTTAGTTGAGGAATCTATATCGAGTGGACATGCCCGAGCGCTTCTTTCTCTCGAAGATGCCGAGCAGCAAATTGAGGCAGCAGAAAAAATTGTCCATGACAAATTGAGTGTCCGCGATATAGAAAGGATGGTTAAGGCAATGAATCAGCCGGTGAAGCCATCTGCGAAAAAAGAATTGAAAAATGATTTTGTCTATAAAGATATGGAAGAACAATTGAAACAAAAGATAGGTACAAAAGTGAAAATAAATCGTAAATCAGAAAATAAGGGTAAAATAGAGATAGAATATTATTCTCAGGAAGAATTGGAAAAAATAGTAGCATACTTTAAATAATCGAACAGATGTTTGTAAGGAGGAAGAAGAATGTTTCAGTTTAGTGATTACGGTCTCAGTACGGATGTAGTATTATTAGGCGCCATCGGATGTATTTTTATTTTACTTATTCTTTGTATTGTTTTAATAGGTAAGAACAGCTCCCTGAAGAAAAGATATATGAGTTTAATGGAAGGGGCCGACGGCAGGAGTCTGGAGGAATCGTTCCATAAGAAGTTTGAAAATATGGATTTTATTAACGAGAAAATCAGAGAAATTGATACGAGATTAAATGGTATTGAGACAAATCTTTTGAAAACTTATCAAAAAATCGGTATTGTCAAATATGATGCTTTCAAACAGGTAGGAGGAACATTAAGTTTTGTTCTGACGCTTCTTACGAAAGAGAATGATGGATTTATTATGAATTCCATGCATAGTAACAAAGAAGGCTGTTACATTTACATTAAGGAAGTAAAAGCAGGCGAAGTATTTGTTTCCTTATCGGAAGAAGAGAGCCAGTCTCTTGAGCAGGCAATCGGAAATATGTGAAAATGATAGATTAGCAGGTGCAGGGCTTTGCATGAAACCTGTTTTGTGCAATAAAAAAAGCCCTCACCCAGCAGTTGCAGGTCTGCCAAACAAGGACTCGGGAGTACGCCATCGGGGGCTCGAACCCCGGACACCCTGATTAAGAGTCAGGTGCTCTTCCAACTGAGCTAATGGCGCTTACTTAATCACGCAAATGATATTATATAACAGTATATGCAAAAATGCAAGTACTAAATTAAAAAAAAATGAAAATTTATGGGAGGATAATGTGAAAAATAGCCCGATAGCTTATTTTTCACAATGCGAACTTTGTTCGTTATGGCAATTTGTGTCTGTGCGCTGCAAAGCCATAGCATGGCTTGACACAAATTGCTTTATGCGCAATAAAGCAAAGGTGAACGAGGTTCACCTTGCAGAAATGGGGGATTTGTATGGAAAGGAAAAATAAGTATATTGACATCATCAAAAGTATTGTATCTAATATATGGTATTTAGTTGCCATTATTGCTGTTATTGCTATTGTGTTCCTGTTATTTGCGAATTGGGGAGACGTTTGGCTTATTGTCGGCCGATTTATTGGAATTTTGATGCCATTCATCTTTGGTTTTTTCTTTGCCTATTTGATTAAACCACTTGTTGAAGTAACTGGTAAAGGGCTGGATTTGATATCACCGCACAAGGGGAAAAAAATTAAGCGCATGATAAGTGTTCTGATTAGTTATATTATTGTAATCGGAATTCTGGCAATAATTGTTGTATATATTTTCCCACAGATACGTGACAGTGCAAAAGATATGGGCAGGTCGGTGCAGGACGGATATAAATATATGATAACACATGAGAAAGAAATCAATGACAGAATACCATTTATGGATATTAGTGGCATTATTGATTACATGAAAGAATTTTTATACGATAAAATTATGAATCACGGAAGCGATTGGTTCCCATATGTTTATCAGCTTTCCTCTTCGCTGATTGTTACCTTATACAATGTTCTGATGGGTCTGGTTATATCTATCTATATTGTGTTGGATTCAAAGAAATTAAAGCAGAGCATTAAAAAAATGATTTATGCCGTTTCACCAAATAAAAAGGAAGAGGAAGTGTGGGAAACAATCAAACAGTGTAATCATATTTTTAATGGCTTTCTGATTGGAAAAGTAATTGATTCATTGATTATAGGCATTATTTGTCTGGTTGCTATGATTATTCTGCAATTACCTTATGCGCTTCTTCTCAGTCTGATTGTTTGTATCACTAATATGATACCATATTTCGGACCTATTATAGGCGCAGTACCGGGGGTTCTGATTTATCTGTTCATTGACCCGCGTTTAGCAATTGTATTTGCCGTATTAATCTTAATTTTGCAGCAATTTGACGGTTTGTACCTCGGCCCGAAAATTTTAGGAGACCAGACAGGAATTAAACCGCTCTGGGTAATATTTGGAATAACAGTAGGGGGCGCCTATTTCGGCGTGTTGGGAATGTTTCTCGGTGTGCCGACCGTTGCCGTGCTCATGTATCTTATCAATTTAATAATAGAAAAGAAATTAAAGAGAAAAGATATTTCATCCTTTGATTCCCAATAATTTTTTAATTTCTTCCAGAGAAAGAAGAATGCGAAGTAACTTTTTAGAGCTCCGGCTCCGGTATAATTTTGAAGAAAGTTTTCGTTGTAAAGAAGATGACATAGAAAAGAACCTTTTTCTTTATTGTATGAAAAAGGTTCTTCTTTTGTGCGCATTTATCTTATCGGAAAATTAAATATTTGCGGAGCAAAAAACACGAAAAGTTTTTTTAGCGGGAAATAACAAAGCGGCATATCGGTTTCCCCTCTGCGACAAAGCGGCTTTCATATTCGGTCATAATATTTCCCTCCACAAATTGGCTCTGGTGCAAATCATAAGTGATTTCATCTATATGCCAGTGGTTGGATTGTTCTACTGTTTCCACAGAAAAATCAAACAAATCGCGATTATCCGTTTTGAATTGAATGAATCCCTTTGGTGCGAGTATTTTATCATATCGTGAAAGAAATAAAGGACTGGTCAGTCTTCTTTTACTGTGCCGTTCTTTCGGCCACGGGTCAGAGAAATTAAGATAAATGCGTCCTACCTCTCCATTATCAAAAATTTCTTCCAGATATTTCGCATCAAAACGCAAAAAATATAAATTATCTAAATCCGCTTCCGCCCGTTTTTCCAGAGCACGATACAACACACTAGAGTACATTTCAATGCCGATATAGTTTATTTGCGGATTTTTTTCGGCTAATTGATGTATAAATTGTCCTTTCCCCATACCGATTTCAATATGCAGGGGATTTTGATTTTGAAATAGAGAAGACCATTTTCCCTTATAATCTTCCGGCGTTTGTATGACAAACGGACTTGCGGATATAAATTCTTTTGAACCTTTAATATTGCGTAATCTCATACTAATCTCCAATCCGACGTTAAAAATTTTATCTTTCCGTACCATAATATATCATAAAATGAAAAATTATAAAATAAAAGATTGGAAAAATATATAAAATCGTGTATGATAGAATAGAATTCAAGTACATGGAGGAGAAAAATGAAAAAGCAATATGTTACATTTCTAGTATGTATAATAGGACTGCTTTTATTTCATTCTGATATTGATGCAAAGAAAAAACCATCTATATCAGCAGAATCGGCGATTGTAATGGATGTACAGTCAGGAACGATTTTATATGAGAAAAATATGGATAAGAAACAGTATCCGGCCAGCATTACGAAAATAATGACGGCCCTGATTGCGATTGAAAATTCTTCCTTATCCGAAACGGTTACTTATTCCAGAGAAGCAGTTACCAATCTGGAAATAAATGCTTCTAATATTGAAATAAAGCCGGGAGAAAAACTGTCGATGGAAGACAGTTTATATGCGATTCTTCTTATGTCAGCAAACGAGGCCTGCAACGGTGTGGCCGAACATATTGCAGGCGGAATAGATAATTTTGTTAAGATGATGAATGTGCGGGCAAAGCAGCTTGGCTGCACCAATACGCATTTTGCCAACGCCAACGGACTGTGGATGAAAAATCATTATACATCGGCCCATGATATGGCAATCATTTCACGTGAAGCATACAGAAATCCTACGTTTGCAAAGATTACCGGCACGAAAAGATATAATATCGACAAGACAAATAAGAGTGGTCCGCGGTATTTGTACAATCACCACGGAATGTTGTATGCCAGCGTATTTTCACAATATTTATATGAGTATTGTGTCGGCGGAAAGACAGGTTTCACAATAAAATGCCGATATACGTTAGTAACTTATGCCAAGAAAGATAATATGACACTAGTTTCGGTTATTATGAAAGCGCCAAATTCACCTTGGACAGAGCCGAATCAATATACAGATACAACGAAGATTCTGAATCATTGTTTTGAAAATTATGACAGACATGCCATAAACCAAAATGCCAATATGTCGATTAATGATAATAATCTGTTTACGCAATTCAGTCCGTACTACAATTCCAAACAGAGTCCTTTAACATTTGAGCAAAATGCGGGAGTTTTGCTGCCAAAAGGCGTACCGCTGAATCAGGCTCAGCGGAAAGTTGAATTATATGAACAGCCAAAAGAAATTACAAATAGAAAGAAAAATATTGGAAAAATAACATATACTTATAAGGGAAAACAAGTAGGCGGCGCTGAAATTTACTACGAAAATAAGAGTTATCCGGTTTTGGATGACAGTATTGATATGTCGAAATGGTTTGATGCCGCGATTGAAAAGGCCAAAGAAAAGCCATTCCCGTGGAAGAAAGTAATTCTAACTATTCTTATTATTTTATTTTCTGTAGGATCCGCAACAGTGACGATTATGCGGTTTTACAGCAGGCGGGAGCACCGCATAAGAAAAAATCATTATAAGCGGAACCGTAGGAAAGAGAGTTCAAACGAGAGAGGACTATATTATCGGAAAAGGAGATAGTAACGAATGCCTAAAACAAAGATTGTATGTACATTAGGACCTTCAACAGATAAGGATGGCGTTCTTGAGCAGTGCATTGCTCAAGGAATGAACGTAGCACGTTTTAATTTTTCGCATGGAGACCATGAAATACACCAGAAGAGAGTTGATGAGTTTCGGGAAATTCAGAAGAAATGCAATAAACCGCTGGCTATGCTTTTGGATACGAAAGGGCCGGAAATCCGTTTGGGGAATTTTGTAGATGGAAAAGTTTCCTTAAAGGCAGGACAGGCATTTGAATTGACGACGGAAGATGTGATGGGTGACGAGACGATAAGCCATGTTTCCTATCAAGATTTACCAAAGGAAGTGGAAGTGGGAACGCGAATCCTCATTAACGATGGATTGGTTGAGATGCGCGTGGAGGAAGTACGTGAAACATCGGTCATCTGTCGGGTTGAAAACGACAGTATTCTGTCGAATTATAAAGGCGTCAATATTCCAGAGATTCATCTGAATATACCGTATTTGAGCGAGCAGGATAAAAGCGACCTAATTTTTGGGATTAATCAGGATTTTGATTTTATTGCAGCATCTTTTGTGAGAACAGCTCAGGATATCAGAGACTTGCGGAGTTTTTTGCATGAAAACGGCGGAGACGGCATTCTTATTATAGCAAAGATTGAAAATCGCGAAGGCGTTGAAAATATTGACGAGATTATAGAAGTTTCAGACGGAATTATGATTGCACGTGGGGATATGGGAGTTGAGCTGCCAGAAGAGGAAGTTCCTGTGCTGCAGAAAATGATAATCAGTAAAGTTTACGAGGCGGGAAAACAGGTAATTACGGCTACGCAGATGCTCGAATCAATGATTACAAATCCGAGACCGACCCGCGCGGAAGTGACGGATGTGGCAAATGCGATTTATGACGGCACGAGTGCTATTATGTTATCCGGCGAAACTGCAGCAGGCAAATTTCCGGTAGATGCGGTTGCTACGATGGTGAGGATTGCCGAGAATATCGAGAAGCACATTCATTATAAAAAGCGTTTCTTCCACAGGGGACGACTGGAAAATCCCGATATTACCGACGCGGTCTGCCATGCCACCTGTACAACGGCTTACGACCTTGGCGCCTCTGCGATAATTGCGGTGACAAAAACTGGACGGGCGGCAAAGATGATTTCTCGTTTTCGTCCGGCATGCCCGATATTGGGCGGCACGACTTCCCGCAGAGTATGGCGTCAGCTCGCAATGAGCTGGGGAGTGAAACCGCTTCTTCTGGAAGAGAAAGTCGATGTACTGGAGCTGTTTTCCCATGCGGTAGAGCAGGGAAAGAAAGAAGAACTGCTAGAAGACGGGGATTTGGCCGTTATTACGTCCGGCGTTCCGCTCGGTCAATCAGGAACAACAAATATGATGAAAGTGGTAAGAGTATAATACTATTCCTCATTTCTGAGCGATTTATCGTGAAGAACCACACGAGAAAATTCTTTGATTTTTCGAAAATCCTATTGTAGAAATACAGTAGGATTTTTTTATTAAAGGGGGAAAATTAGATGGAAAAAGGAATTGAATACGGATATGTGCGGGTGTCAAGCGAGGAGCAGAATGTGAGAAGGCAGATAATAGCCATGTTAAATGTCGGAATAAAAAAGGAAAATATTTATATTGACAAGCAGACAGGAAAAGACTTTCATAGAGAAAATTATGAGAAAATGCTGTCTTTGCTGCAAACCGGAGATTTACTATACATAGTCAGTATCGACCGGCTGGGCCGCAATTATGTGGAAGTGCAGGAGCAGTGGAGAATACTGACAAAAGAGATAGGCATTGATATTTGTGTAATCGATATGCCTCTTCTGGATACACGCAACGGAAAAGATTTGATGGGGACGTTTATTGCCGATTTGGTTTTACAGATATTGTCTTTTGTTGCCGAAAATGAGAGGGAAAATATCCGCAAACGGCAGGAGGAGGGAATCGCCGCGGCAAAGAAAAACGGCGTCCGCTTTGGACGGCCGGAAGCGTCAGTACCAAAAAATTTTGAAACAATTGTATGCCGCTGGAAAAATAAGGAAATTACCTTAAAAGAAGCGCTTAGAAAATGTAAAATAAGCAAATCGACGTTTTACCGCAGATTGAGGAAGTTGAGCTATAAAGTTTGATATTTCGAAAACAGGTGTGTTTGTATATGTAGAAAGAGTGTCAAAAAGTATACTTTTTGATATTTTTTCTTATGTAGCTGTTTACACATAAAATCATAAAAATAAACCTGTTTTTACCACAAATTTGTTCTAAAATATAAAATTTTCTTGCATTATGCATAAAATAGTAGTAAAGTATCTTTTATAGAAAGAGTGTCAAAAAGTATACCTTTTGATATTAGTTATGAAGAAACCGGAAATGGAGGATTAAAATGAAAGTAGCGGTAAAGAAGTTGTTAGTAATGGTTGGTTTGTTATTGATTTGTATATCATTTGTTGGATGTGATTCATCAAATGATATAACTGGCACTTGGGTACATGTGGAAAGGGAAAGCAGCGATGAAGGAATGCATTTTTATAATGATGGAACTTGTTTAAATGTTTATAAAAATCATACAAGTGCAGATGCAACAAATTGGAAAGTACAGGAAGATGGAATGCTTATTTTGAAAATGGAATGGGATGGGAATGAATCCTTTGAACGTGTGGAGAAAAAGGAGGAAGCGCTTGAAAATAGAAAGTTATATTATTTGTCTGGAGATACTTTGATATTTAATGAAAATGAATATCAAAGAAAATAAAAATCTGGATACCCAAAATTGAAAACTAAAAAATGGAGGAGGAACTTATGCCGAGAACAATTATTCAGGTAAATTATGGTTGTGACAGAGAGGAGGCTGAAAGAAAGGCAGTACAAATTTTAATGAATGCTCCTATGTCAAGATTTAGTACAAATTAAAATGAGAAATTTATAAGCTAGCTGGCAACCTTTTCATACAGTTTCTCAAAGTCATCAG
>CAJTLS010000031.1:0-304 GCA_910577295.1 uncultured Eubacterium sp. | reverse complement strand
TTTCAATATATTCAAAAACGAGGCGGTAGGCATGAGCGTAATCCTGTATCTGGAAACGATTCAGCCATTCTCGTTTAATGAGGGAGTGGAAAGCCTCAATGCAGGCATTATCATACGGATATCCGGTGTGTGAGTAGCTGCGCTGCATACCAGATGTGGCATTACAGTATGCCTGTGAAACATACTGGCTTCCTCTGTCGCTGTGGATGATAAGGGGCAGGACGGTGCACCGGCGTGCCTTTGCCTTATTGATGGTGTCAATAACGCAGGATACCTCCATGGAATCGGAGAGTGTCCATGCAAT
>CAJTLS010000030.1:17887-28803 GCA_910577295.1 uncultured Eubacterium sp. | reverse complement strand
GAACTGTTGCTAAGGGCGGATAATTTAGCGCAGGTTTCGGCAGCAGCATTATCCATAAACCGCACAGGCTACAGCGTGATATACGGCACGGGCAGCGGCACAGGGAGCGTGCCAGAGGACTCCGCGATCCATGCGGAGGGCGGCACGGTTGCGCTAAAGGACAAACCGGCAGATCTGAAAAAGGATGGACAGAACTTCTCCGGGTGGGGCGCATCGGGTGACGTGAATATCCGGGAGGATAGTTTCATCATGCCAGGTTCTGACGTGGCACTGCAGGCGCTCTGGGGCAGGGCGTATATCCAGAAGCGGACGAATACCGTGACACAGGAGCCTACGCGCCGGATGAGAAACAGGCAGGCAATTGGATATACAAATTCATTTTATGCAAGCGCCTATAAAAATTACATACAATCCATCACATTTCTAAATACAAATGAAATGCCGGCTGGAGCGGTGGCGGCATGGGATATTACTGATACAAACTTCGGAACAGCGGGTTCGGTCATGGCGGCGGTGGTCGCAAATGAAAGTGATGCAAGTAAATACGATCTCTACATAGGAGCCAAGGGCGGTGTGGAAGCGCCTGCGGATTCATTGAGCCTGTTCAGCGGTTTTTCCAGTCTGACGACAGTAAAGAATGCCTCGTATTTTGATACATGGAACGTAACAAATATGAGGGCTATGTTTTCTAATTGTATGGCATTGACAACGTTGGATATAAGCGGGTGGAATACCTCGAACGTGACAAATATGGACAGTATGTTTTCTGAATGTCAAGCATTGGCAACGCTGAATGTAAGCGAGTGGAATACTGAAAACGTGACAAATATGTTCCAAATGTTCTATAATTGCAAAGAATTAGCGAGGTTGGATGTAAGCAGGTGGAAAACCGGGAACGTGACAGATATGTATGGTATGTTCTATCGTTGCAGCAAATTAGCGACGCTGGATGTGAGCGGGTGGGATACCTCAAACGTGACAAAGATGAAATATCTATTCTATGGCTGCAGCGCATTGGCAACGCTGAATGTAAGCAATTGGAAAACCGGGAACGTGACAAATATGGGCTGTATGTTTTCTGGATGTGAAGCATTGACAACGCTGAATGTAAGCGGGTGGGATATCTTGAACGTGACAGATATGAGCAGTATGTTCTATGGCTGCCGTGCATTGAAAAAACTGGATGCAGGCGGGTGGGATACCTCGGGCGTTACAGATATGGGCAGTATGTTTTATAATTGTGAAGCATTGACAACACCGCCTGTAAGCGGGTGGGATACCTCGAATGTGACAGATATGAGAAGTATGTTCTCTGGCTGCGACGAATTAGCGACGCTGGATGTAAGCAATTGGGACACCTCGAGTGTGACAGATATGGGTCTGCTATGCTACGGTTGCAGTGCATTGGCGAACTTGAATGTAAGCAATTGGGATACCTCGAGTGTGACAGATATGGACAGGATGTTCAATTTCTGTTATGTATTGACAAACTTGGATGTAAGCAATTGGGATACCTCAAACGTGAGAAGTATGAGAAGTATGTTCGCTGATTGCAGTGTATTGGCGAACCTGGATGTGAGCGGGTGGGATACCTCAAACGTGACAAAGATGGAGTATCTATTCTATGGCTGCAGCGCATTGGCAACGCTGAATGTAAGTAATTGGAAAACCGGGAACGTGACAGATATGGGTCTGATGTTTTATGACTGTAGAGCATTAGAAAGTCTGGATGTAAGCGGGTGGGAAACTGAGAACGTGACAGATATGGAAAATATGTTCAATAGCTGCGTCAGCCTGTCAGGTATAGGTAAGACTCAATTAACCGTAGCTAATGGCTGTACTGTTACGGATTGGAATAAAAGTGCGTCAAACGCCTTAACTGCGGTTACGATCAAGGCGGTAGACGGTACGGTGCTTTATCAGGGAACAGCCACAGCTTCTCTGAGTGCAGTCGCTATGTTCTCTGCGGAGGAACGGCGGGAGACAGATTCCCACGTCGGGAAAACAGCAGAGGAAAATTCCTCCGACAAAAAAATAACGGAGGAAAATTCCTCCGACAAAAAAATAACGGAGGAATTAGCGGAAGAATCAACAGAACAAGCGAAGGCGGCAGGGCAGACTCGGGAGACACGAGCCAATGCGGTCGCGGAACAAACGGGGGCGGAGAGGGCTTCGGAGGCGCTCTCTGCCAGTGTGAAAAACGGTGTCACGGAGGGCGGAAAGCTTACGGCGGGGCAGAAGGTGGAGTACGAGCTGGAGCTCCAGTACATCGGCGACGAGGGCGGCCGGAGCGGTGAACTCGTTGTGACGGACAACATTCCCGCCGGCATGACGTACAACGGCGATGCGTCCGTCTCATCCGTGCAGCGGATTGACGGCGGCATCGGGAACATTCTGGGAACGGTGACGATGGCGCCGGCCGTGAGCGGCAATACGCTGATATTCAAGGTGACAGGCCTGTCGGCGGGGGCAAAGATCGTGGTGACATACTCGTGCAACGCCCCGGAATCTGAGCCTGCGGCATATACCGAGTACATCAATACGGCGAGCGTAAATGACAGCGGTCTCACGGATGAGGCGGACCCCGTGCGGCACTATATGCAGAAAAAACCTTCTGCATTTTATGATGTAACCTATCGTTATTCGGGCAGAACGATCCCGGACGGGGTAGCTGTACCCGGACGCATGGGTGTGGTACAGGGTGGGTCCGTCACGCTACCTGTTCCTGCAGTAAACGGCTGGATCTTTAATGGCTGGAAAGCGAGTGGAACTGTCGTCAGCGGTACTTACACTCCAACGGCAGATGTGACTTTAATTGGTACATGGACGAAAATACCCGAAGACGAGATAAAATATGTTAATATCAACTATTCTTTCCAAAATGCACCGTTGGAGGGCGACGCTATTTTGGCGGACATCCGGGAAGAAGCTTTGACAAGGGCGGAGCAGAACCAGACCGTCTCGCTGCCTAAGATGCCGTCCGTGGACGGATACAATGTCACCTGGACGGGCGTATCCGCGGATGCAAGTGGAAAATATAACGTCGGCACGGCGGACACCATTAACGTCGTCGGTGTGTGGACGAAGCAGAAATACAATGTCAGCTACCGTTTCGACGGCATGATCCCGTCCGGTGCGGCTGTCCCGGCCACAAAGGAGTACGAGTGGGGCGATACCGTCCGGCTGGCAGCAATGGCGGATAAGGGAGCCTATACGTTCGCCGGATGGACGGGTGCCGCGATGAAAACAGACAGCACCTTTGAGATGCCCAAGAACGACGTTACCCTCGTCGGCAGATGGATGGCAAAGAGCATATTGATCAAACCAAACGGCGGTGTCTGGTCGGGCAGCACGGACGAGTCCGTATGTGATTATACGGAAAATATCGGGGACATTGAAAAGCCGGTCATGGAGCGATTCACGTTTAAAAAGTGGTCGGAGGGTGCGGGCGACAGCACCTTTGCCAAAGTGCTGACGGCGAAATGGAACCCGGCAGTCGCCGCAGAGGATTTTTCTTACCATATATTAAAACCTGAATTGACGGCTGACATCGCAAAGAAACTGGCGGACGTGGCGGCGGTTGATGCAGATGGAAATCCGACGGATGTCATTACTGTAAATGCGAAGCAGCTGGCGGACATACAGGCAGCACGTACCAATAAGAAAAATGGCGATTTCCCGCTCACATTTACCACAGACGGTGCAGAGAAGACCATCACGGTGACGTTGTATGGTGCTTTCACAGTCAGCGCACAGGATTACAGCGGAACCTACGACAGACAGGCCCACAGCGGTACGGTTACGGTCAGCGGCCTGACGGATTACAGCATCAAATACCGTACGGAAGCAGACGGCGCTTACACATTGGAGGAAGAGCCGTCCTATACAGACGTAGGCACCTACACCTATTATTATCAGGTCACAGAAGGGGGAAATGAAACAGAGGAGAATCAAACAGCGGAGGGAAGCGTTACCGTAAGTATTGCACCCAAATCCCTGACAGACGACAGCATTGTGGTCACGGTCACGCCAAGCGAGACGGAATACAAAACGGGTGAGGCCATCACACCGGCGGTGACGGTAAAAGACGGGGATACCGTGCTTACAGAGGGAACAGACTACACACTGTCCGGTGACCTGACAAAGACAGAAATCGGTATTTACACGATTGACGTGGCGGGCAAGGGCAATTATAAGGATTGCGTCAATGCCACCTGGGAGATTACCCTGACGAAGATGAAGGGCATCACGGTAGACGGCTACGAGGGAAGCTATGACGGGGCAGAACACGGGATTTCTATCAAGTTGTCCGGCACGTCAGAGGGTGCAGCGGTCAAATACGGCACGTCAAAGGATAACTGCAGCCTTGGTGTGAGTCCGACATATACGGATGCGGGCGAATACGTTGTTTATTATGAGATCGCAAAGGACGGCTATAAGACGGAAAAAGGCTCTGCCAAAGTTGTCATTTACAAAGCGGAGCAGGAGGCACCGGACGTCTCTGCCACCAATGAGACAATCAAGGGAAGAGCAGACGGGGCGCTGGCGGGCGTTACTTCTGCTATGGAATACCGCAGGGAGGGAGAGGACGCTTACAAGGCCATAGCAGGAACCGAGATCAAAGATCTGTCCTCCGGCATCTATTATGTGCGCTATCAGGCTACGAGAAATTACAGTGTTTCCCCGGATAAAAAGGTAGAAGTCGGCAGCGGCAGGATGCTGGCAGTAACACTTCCGGGCAAGACGGAGCAAAAAGGCTACCGCATCACGGCAGACAAGGAAGAAGCGTGCTGGCATGAGAAGGTAACGTTAACCTTTGACCTGAACAGCGGATATGACCCAGCAGAGACGCAGGTCGCCGTCACAAATGGCGCACTGGCGAAGATCAGCGACACAAGATATGAGATCACTGATATAGAAGCGGATACCGTGGTGACGGTAACGGTACGGGACACCACCGCTCCGGAAGGAAAAATCTCCATTTCGGACCGCATGTTCTGGGAGGAAATGATATATGCCGACTGGGATATGATGTTTGTAAAAGGTGGTCAGACTGTCAAAATCACGGCGGCAGATGAGGGCGGAAGCGGCATCCGGTCAATTCGGTATGCGTATATCTGCGAAAATTACTCGCAGGAGGAATTTGATGCCGCCAAAGACAGCATAGACTGGCAGGCATACAGTCAGCCAGTAGTGCTTGATAAAGAGACCGGCTACATGTATGCAGAGATTACGGATAACGCTGGGAATGTGACATATATTTGCACGGATGAACTGGTTAAGGATGACACGGATCCGAAAATCAGAGGCGTGGAGGACCATAAGACGTATTGCGAGGCAAAGACGGTCACGGTGACGGATGAGCACCTTGACACAGTAACAGTAAACGGGACGGAGGTCACATTGACAGATGGAACATATGCGCTCGTGGCAGACGGCACGGTGTATACTATTATTGCCACAGACAAGGCGGGCAATACCACCACGGTGACGGTCAAAGTAAACAATGGGCATACATTCCCAGAGCAGTGGACGGTGGAAAAAGAGGCCACGGAGAAAGAACCTGGCAGGCAGTATAAAGTATGTAAAATATGTGGCATAAAGATATATCAGACGATTGAACCGACAGAAACCGTCCCAGACGATCCGGATGCCGGAAAAATCCAGAAAGAGGTAATGGTGCTGCCCGGTGCACCGGATACGGTACTGAACAATTCTAAGGCGGAACTGGCAGAAGTATTGACGCCGGAGGAAAAGGCAGAAGTAAACGAAGGTGTAGATGCGAAAATCTGGTTAGAGGTATCGCCAGCAGAGGATATTGCCCCGTCAGACCGCGAAAAAGTAGAAAAGGCGGCGGAAGCGGTTGTAGGAACCGGCACGGAAGTGATGTATTTTGACGCCTCCCTTTTCAAGCGGGTAGGGGACGGTGGAAAGATGTCAATCAGCGAACCGGGCAGACCAATATCCGTCACGGTTGTGATACCGGAGGAAATCCGCAATAAAGATGTGCTAATGGTAAGGAATTATCGGATCATACGGCTGCATGAGGGGGAGACCGACGTCATTGAAGGAACATATGACGAGGAAACGGCGGAATTTACCTTTGAAAGCGACAAATTTTCCACCTATGCCATCTGCTACAAAGATACACCGAGGCAGGTGGAGCCAACACCGACTCCGCCAGAACCGACGCCGACGCCAGGGGAAACAACACAGCCGGGAACAGCAACGCCAGCACCGGGTGGAACGCCGCAGCTGGGAATAACGACATCTACGCCTGTTCCCAATGAAGATGGCCAGACCGGGAACCAAATAGAGAAAAGAAAGGATTTATCGATTCTTCTGGCAGTCGGAAAGCAAAAAGGCAAAAACAGCATCGGGCTGACATGGTTGAAGTGTAAAGGTGCGTCCGGCTACGAAGTTTACTGGTCATACTGCGACGGCAAGAAAAATTATAAGAAAATATCAAATGTGAAGGCATCGGGAAAACGTGCATTTGTCCATAAGAAGTTAAAGGTGGACAGAGCTTATAAGTATTATATCGCCGCTTACAAAATGGAGGACGGGAAAAAGCAGTATATCGCTAAATCCCCAACCATCCATGTGGCGATGAAATACGAGAAGCGTACCAATGTAAAGAAGATTACCGTAAACAAAGCCAAAGTGACACTAAGGCCGAAAAATAAGTTCCAGATCAGGGCGAAAACTGTCTTGTGGAACAAAAAGAAGAAAGTTCTGAAGCATGTGGAAGCGCTGCGGTATTACACCGAAAATAAAAAAGTGGCGATGGTAAGCAAAAAAGGCAAAATTACCGCAAAGGGGAAAGGAACTTGTACGGTCTATGTCATTGCCAACAACGGTGTGGCAAAGAAAATCAAAGTAAAAGTGAAATAGAGAAGCGAATGCTTCCTGTGAGGAGGAAAAAGATTGATTGAACAGAACAGGAAGGCATATGAGGTACTGGCAAAAAGATTAAATTGATAATGGAATGGTAAAGAACCCCAAAAGTGCGAAACGTTCCAGAAAATATAAAGAATCAGTTTTATATATTATTATTAGAAAGATGAGGAAACCTATGAGTAATGGGAAAGTCATGCAGAAAACTGATGGAACGGCGTTTTTTCATCATACTATGGCTCGTTCAAAAGCGGTTCCACGAAAAGACTGAAAGATTGAAAATCAGCAAAATTAGCATGATTTGCGACAAAATTGACATAAAAGAAAGAGTAGCGATATGTTATAATAGATTATATATCTCTTTACAAAAGGACTGTTGGAATGAAAATCGATTCTTTTGTATATACAATTCTGTTAAGGAGGATGCTTATGCGAATAGCAGTCTGTGACGACTGTATGGAGGATGCGCTGACTCTCAAAAAATATTTAGGAGAACAGGAGGTCAGTATCTATTCTGATGGGGAAAGTCTTTGGGCGGACGTGGAAGGGGCGAACAAACAGTTTGATTTGTATCTGCTTGATATTTTTATAGGAAAATCCATGAATGGGATTGAGCTAGCGAAAAAGCTTTGCAGAGTACAGGAAGAGGCGTTTATCTGTTTTGTTTCAACCAGCGATGATTTTTATCGGGAGGCGTACGATCTCTATGCCGTTCAATATCTGATAAAACCCATAGAAGAGGAGAGTGTCAGAAAATTGCTGTGGAAAGTGCAGAAAAACCTTACCGGACGTTTGGGCGGCAATGAAAAGAATCTTGTCTACTCGTGGTGGGGAAAGAGCGGAATAATCCCATATGGAAAGATACGCCATATCAGCAGCAGGGGACATACGCTTTCCATATACTGCACGGATGGAAAGACACAGGAAAGTACGGGAAAGTTAAATGATTTGGAGAGGCAGATATGCGGAGAGGTATTTCTGCGCTGCCATCAGAGTTTTATCGTAAATATGTACCATGTAGAGAGCATGGGAGGCTCCGAGCTGACGGTTGCCGGAGAGAGGATTCCCGTGTCCAGAAGGTATTATGCAGAAGTAAAGAAACGGTATCAGGAGATACTGTTTGAGGGGGTGGAATGGTAAGATGACGATACTCAGAGATTTATCCGTGCTGTGGTCGCTGTTCCACATATTAATTCTTTTTATGCTGCTGTACCGTTCCCGTTATTCCCGAAAGAAAACATTCCTGCTCACGGGGATTATTATGGGGCCGCTCATCCTGCTGAACGTGTCGGGGTTGGTAATATATGGGGCGGAGCTTATGGGCAAGGTCTTTATCTTGACATGCACTCTGCCGAGTTTCTTATTCTTTCTGTTTATGTCCAGAGATAAAAAAGGCAAGTTTTTCTTTACTTTTTGTCTGGCGGACACGGTGGCATTGTGGATTATTGCCGTGACAAATATTATGGATTTTTATTTGGGCGGGCAGCAGTATGTACTGATGTTTATCGGGCGGCTTCTGCTGTTTCCGTTGGTGGAATGGGCAGCAGTCCGCCGTATACGGAAACCGTACATGGAATTGCAGGAGGCGGTAATTGATGGGTGGGGACTTTGTGCGGGGATGACGGTGCTTTATTATATACTGCTTGCCGTCATTGCCAATTTCCCTGTGACAATAACGAAAAGGCCGCAGGAAGTGCCGGCTTTCCTGCTGATTCTTTTACTGATGCCGATGACTTATGCTACGATTCTTGTGGCCATGTACCGCCAGCTTCTGCTTCACAGAAAACGGCAGAGCGGGCGAATCCTGCAGGAACAGAAAAATACGTTGGAGGCACAGCTTGACAACCAGCAGAACATCCGTAAAATGAAGCATGACATGAAAGGTTACACAGCTACTCTTTCCGGTCTGCTCGCAGCGGGGAAAATACAGGAGGCGTCGGAGTATCTGGCGGGTATGGATAAGAAAATGGACGCCCTGTCGGGGCAGTTCTGCGCTAATCCATACATTAATGCCACACTTGCCTTCTACCACCGGAAAATGGAAGAAATTTCAGCGGTGTGTAAGATGGACATACAGGTAGGAGAGGAAGAACTGCCTTACATGGATTTGTGCCGTATTCTTGCGGACGGGTTGGAAAACGCCTGCGACGCCCTTAAGAAACTTGAGAAAGACAAAAGAGAAGTTTCTGTCCATATGCGGTATCACAGGGAATATCTCCTAATTCGCATTAAGAACCGGTGTTTGGACAGCCTGCATGTGGCGTGGGGGGAGGAAGTTCCCACCAGCAAGACAGAGCCAGGACACGGTTTCGGACTTCCCGCCATACGGGAAGCGGCGGAACGGCTTGACGGAGATATGTCCTGCTATACGGAAAACGGATATTTTCTGTTGGATGTGATGGTAAAGATATAGTGATGTGCTAAAGTACATTTATAAAGAATGGAACAGGAGGAGATTTTTATGAGGAAGAGGCTGGTTGCATTTTTAACGGCCATGAATATGGTGTTTGTGTTTTTTATGGCTATGCCGTTTATTACTTCAGCGGAGGAGATAACAGGAAGCGGTTATACGTTTAACACAGAAACAGGTGTGCTGACTGTTACAACAAACAGCGGAACGAGTGCGTGGCGTTCTAAAGTGTCAGACAAATCAACTGTGACAGACATTGTCATAGAAGACGAGGTCACTATGATTTATGACAGTGCATTTTATGGCTGTACGAGCCTTACTGAGATCATCATACCCAATCACGTCACCAAAGTTTATGCAAATGCATTTGCTATGTGTACAAGTGCTACCAGAAGCTATGTTCCTCTGGCGGCAACATATCAGGGTTCTAGCTTTTCGGGGATAACAATCATAGGATATGAAATTGACAAAAATGGTGGCGTAAGTTTAAAAGAGATGGGATATGTTCCGGTAAACCAGATAGAAATCCCAAACACGATAGCCAGAGTCGGCACTATAGTTTCCGCCGATTCAAGTTTACATCGGTATATTGCCAAGACAGGACATGACCACATAGGAGGTACGGCTACCTGTGCAGTGAAAGCGAATTGCGCGATTTGCGGTGCAGAGTACGGCGAACTGAAAGAACACAGTATTGTCGACGGAGTCTGCTCTGACTGCGGATATTCTGCCGGCACTGGTATAAATGAAACAAGTTTTCCTGACGAAAATTTCCGCACTTATATCTTGCAGTTTGATAAAAATAGAGATGGCTATTTAAGTGATGAAGAAATTGCAGCCATTAAGGAAATAAATGTAAGCGAGAAAGGTATTTCCGATATGACGGGAATAGAGTTGTTCACCGAAATAAGGAGTCTGGACTGTTCTGGGAACAACCTTACAGCCCTTGATGTGAGCAAAAACATAAATCTGTATAACCTTACCTGTTTCTACAATCAGCTGCAGACGCTGGAAGTTACAGGACTTACGGAACTGTCCACTCTTGACTGTGCCAACAATCAGCTACAGACGCTGGAAGTTACGGGACTTACGAAACTGTCCACTCTTCACTGTTCCTTCAATCAGCTTACCTCTCTTGATTTATCGAATACGGGAGTTACTACGTTTACCTGTAGCGACAACATATATAATGTTTCAGGGTGTTTGTTGGACTTCTCGACACTTCCGGCAGGATTTATTTCGGATAAAGCAAGTGCTTGGACAAATTCCAAGCTGCTCGACGGCAAGCTGCTCTATCTCGGGGGAAACGGTAAAAACAAAGTAGAGTATACTTATGATTGTGGAGAGGGGAAAACCGCTAAATTTCAAATTAGCTTCCCGCAGCCTGCGCATTCTTGCACCAAGGTGGAAGCAACAGACGCTACTTGTACCGATAACGGAAATATCGAATATTGGCATTGTTCAAAATGCGGTTATAACTTTACAAATTCGACTCCAGCAGAAACATCTGCTCTCGTTGAAAATACCGTGATAGAGGCCACCAATCACAATTTTGGAGACTGGGAGATTACGATAAATCCGACGCTGACGGAAAAGGGAATGGCAGAGC
>CAJTLS010000030.1:0-17878 GCA_910577295.1 uncultured Eubacterium sp. | reverse complement strand
TGAGATGAGACACGTGGAACCGACGGAGGAAGAGACCGGTAAGGATGTTTATGTAAGTGAATACGGAGAAGTGGAAGTCATACTGCCGAAGAAAGAACATGTGCACAACTGGGGAGACTGGGAGATTACGATAAATCCGACGCTGACGGAAAAGGGAATGGCAGAGCATGTATGTACGAAAAACATCGAGCATAAAGAAACGAAAGAATTACCGGCTTTAAGCGACAGCACGGTGTGGACAAAGGACGAGATGAGACACGTGGAACCGACGGAGGAAGAGACCGGTAAGGATGTTTATGTAAGTGAATACGGAGAAGTGGAGGTCATATTGCCCAAAATGGGAGGGGCGGTAAGCAAAGACGTAGAGAAAGACGAAAAGGCGCCCGATACCAAACTTGCCAATGACGCCAAAGAACTGGCGGATACCATTCTGACAGAGGAAGAAAAGGAACAGATGAAAACGGGAACAGATATTAAGTTTATCCTTGACGTAAAGGATGTGGAGAATATCGTCAGCAGCGACGATAAGGCAGTGCTACAGGAAGTATTGAATACAAGCAGCGAAATACGGGGATATGAAGTCGGGCAGTATCTTGATATTAGTCTTTTCAAAGTTATCGGAGCCAACCGCAGCGCTATTTCCGAGACGTCATCGAAACTTACGATTGTCATCAATGTGCCGGAAAGTCTCAAGAGCGCCGACAGCGGAAAGCCAAGAACTTATGCTATCGTCCGTGTGCATGACGGCGTGGCGGAGACGTTGATGGATTTGGATGACGATGATAATACTATTACGATAGCTACCGACCGTTTCTCGGTCTATGCCATTGTTTATCAGCAGGCAGGCGGTGCAACAGCGACTCCGACGGCGACAGCGACGGCAACCTCAACGGCAACAGCGACCCCGACGGCAACAGCGACCTTAACGGCGACAGCGACCCCGACGGCGACAGCGACCTCAACGGCAACAGCGACCTCAACGGCGACCGCAATTTCAACGGCAACAGCGACGGCAACCTCAACGGCAACGGTGACGGCGAACGCAACCTCAACGGCGACAGCAACACCGACCCCGGCAACAGGGAATAAAGTATCCGACAATATTATAAAGTTACATTCCAATCTGAAAGCAAAACAGAAAGGAAAGAAAATTCAAATCTCATGGGGCAGGGTAAACGGAGCCGACGGTTACGACGTCTACGTGCAGTACTGCGGAAAGAAATTTACTGCCAAATCGCTGAAACAGGTTAAGAGCGGTAAAAAGACAACGCTTACCGTCAGCACGATAAGCGGCAAAAAGCTGAACATGAAAAAGAATTTCAAATTGTGTGTTATGGCGTATCAATGGAAAGACGGGAAAAAGAGTACTCTTGCTAAAACGATGACTTTCCACGTTGCAGGTAAAGACAGCAGAAAATATACGAACGTCAAAAACATCAAGTTAAAGAAAACCTCTTATGCGATGAAAAGAGGTGATAGTGTAACAATCCGGCCAAAAGCAGTGCTGTACAATAAGCGGAAGAAGCAGCTCTCGCTCAAACATACGAAAGAGTTCCGTTATATAAGCGGCAATGAGAAAATAGCGACGGTAACAGCAGGCGGAAAGATAAAGGCAGAAGCAGCAGGAAGCTGCACGATTTATGTCTTTGCTAAAAACGGCTGTAAACGAAAGATTGAAATAAAGGTGGCAAAAAAATGTTAGGCGGTTCTTTATATGTTGCGTTTATCCGGTTTGTAATCAGTCTCGGCGGAGTCATTTTGCTGTTTTCCATTTTATGCGAATCACGATTTAGCAGAAAAAAAACGACTCTGTATTATTTGTGTTTTGGTGTGGTTATGACAGTATTGTCATGCCTCTGGTATTTGATGAATCGAGCGCTCTATGTGAGGATTGGGCCACATACGATGTATCTTGCTTTTGCCATTTTTGCCTTTGGGATCAGTAAAGGTTCCGTTTGGGTGAAAATATATAAGCTAGTGCTTGTATTTTATCTGATGGCGGTATATATTGTCGGTTCCATCGAAATTTCCGCTTTTTTCTTTGGACGAAGCATATGGGTAGATATTATGGCACGTATTTTTCTGCTCCTGCTATTTGCTTTTCTTCTCGAAAAATATGTGCGGAAATACATGGAAGGATTTGGCAATTATGTAGAGCAGGAGACGGACAGGGTCAGTGTTATCACGATGATTATATGCAGTCTGTTTGGCATTGGTTATATTATGAATCCCAGTCTGAACAGAAACATGAACTTTTCCCGTATCTTTCAGATTGTAACTAATTTTCTTCTGATAGGTACGCTGCAGCTTCTTGTATTTCGCTTCTATCTGCACATTGGGAAAGAAAAGGAATATGAGAGGGAAAGACAGCTTATTCAGATGAATTACAGACTGTTGGAACGGCAGCTTGAGCTTCTGGAAGAGTCTGTGGAATCGGGCAGGCGAATCCGCCATGACGCGAGGCATCATAATGCGGTTATCGCAGAATACGCACGCAGGGGACAGCAGGAAGAATTACTACAGTATCTCAAAGAGTATGAGGAAGAAATTGAACAGGGCATACCGGAGACAATATGTGCCAATCCGGCAGTAAATAATATTTTGGCGGCATATACCAGAAAGGCGAAGAGAGAGGGGATTAAGGTAACGCTGAATGTGGAGATTGGGAAAACTCTGATGTTTTCAAGCCTTGATTTGGTGGCAATTCTTGCCAATGCTTACGAAAATGCGATTTATGCCTGCATGGAAGCAAAAAAGAATGCAGATGAAAGGGAGTGTTTTATCCAACTGACACTCAAAATCAGGAAAAACAAATTGATTATTATCTGCAGAAATACATGCAGGAAGGAAACAGAATTAAAGGACGGACAGCCGAAATCAGAATTTACGGGTGGTGTCGGGGTTTCGAGTATTATCCGAACCGCAGAGAAGTATCAAGGAGAATACGATTTTAAAAACGAGAATGGCGTGTTTGTATTCCGGCTGATTATGAACATGGAGGTTAAAGATGACAGTTGAGATTGCACTGTGTGACGATGAGCCGGCAGAACTTACAAAAACCGAAAAAATACTGGGCGCGTATGAGAAAAAGCATCCAGAGGCAGACTTTAAAATAGAGCGCTTTGAAAGTGCAAATAAGTTACTTGGCATGGTAAGGGACGGAACGTATTCGCCGCATTTGATTTTTATTGATATTTATATGCCGGAAGAAGAGACCGGAGAAAGCCTTCCGATAGGGATAGAGGCAGCGAGACGGCTCCGTGACATGGGGAGTACGGCAAAACTGTTTTTTTTCACGACCTCAAAAGAGCATGCGCTGGATGCATTTGAGGTAGAGGCGTCCCGGTATTTGCTCAAGCCGCTGTCAGAAGAAAAAGTATTTAACTTGTTGGATGGTTTTCTGATAGAGCTGGAAGAAGAGCGGGAAAAATACATATTGCTGCGTGTAGAGGCAATGATAACAAAGATATCACTAAATGATATTATATATTGTGAAGCGAAAGGGAAATTCCAGTATATTTATATGAAAGATGGTACACGGGTAAGACAGAATCTGACGATGGCAAGGATTTATGAGATGTGTTCTGCCTGTCAGGCGCTTGTGAAAGTGGGCGTTTCCTATATCGTCAGTCTGGAACATATCGTTAGTATGAATGCGCGAGAGCTGCTGATGGATAACGGGCAGAAAATCTATCTTCCGAGAGGGACATTCCGTCCTTTGCGGGAACAGTATCTTGACTATTATTGTGGCAGAGATTGAGAAGCGGGAGACAGGTGATTTTGGAGGTGGACGGATGGTCCTGACATATGGTGTGATTAGTATAACGGCACTTATTTTACTCGGCGCCTGCATTTTTATAGACAGAAAGAAAGACAATTGGCTGCGCCTTTTATTCTTGTCAGTCTTTGTCGCAGACCTTGGATATTTTCTGCTGGCTTCTTCAAAGACGCTTAATTCTGCTCTTATGGCTAATAGGCTTGCCTATTCCGGCAATGTTTTTCTGCCGTTCTTTATGTTGATGATAATCTTAAAGCTCTGTGGAGTAAAGTATTCCAAATGGCTTCCGGCTATTTTGTCTGTTGTTGGTCTGGTTGTACTTTTCATTGCCGCAAGTCCCGGATATCTGACCGTATATTATAAGTCGGCTTCGTTTAAAATCGTAGATGGTACTGCCGTGCTTGTGAAAGAATACGGCTCGCTTCATTTATTGTACTATATTTATCTGTTCCTGTATTTTGCGGCCATGCTCGCCGCCATCGTCTTTTCTATAAAGAGAAAGAAAGTGACTACTTACATCCATGGTGTCGTTTTGTTGTGTGCCGTGTTTATCGATATTATTGTCTGGCTGATGGAACAGTTCCGTTCTCGCGGATTTGAATTTCTGTCAATTACTTATATATTATCCGAATGTCTGATTCTCGTTTTGTACAGCGTATACCAGAAATATAATATCAAGCGGCGGATTATCTCTGTCTGGACGATGGTATTTACCGGAGCGGGTATTGCGTTGGCCTGCAAATTTGTACCGCCCGAAAATGCGGAATACTATTTTTTTAGGCTGTTTCGCAGTTTTATCTATATGGGAATGTATTATGCGTGGGGACGAATCGCCTGTCGCGGTATCATCCAGAAGATGATGCGGCGCTGTTTTGGCGGGGTTTCCGTACTTCTTGTATTCTGGATTGCCGTGAGCATGTGCAAACATCTGCTCTTTCAGGGAGATGTCAAGATTGTGCGTTATTTGTGGTATGCCTACTATATACCGCAGATATTGATTGCTGTTCTCGGACTGAATATAGCCATCATGGCAGGCAGGGGCGAAAATGTCAGTTTCGGTAAGTGGGGGCGGGCTTTGTTTGGCGTGGGAGCGGCGCTAATTTTGCTTGTTCTGACAAACGACTGGCACCAGATTGTCTTTTCTTTTCCGGAGGGCGTACCATGGACAAATGCCGCCTGTATTCATGAGGTGGGCTACTATCTGATTATGGCGCTGATTGCCCTGTGTGGTGTTTTGATACTTGCGATTATCGTAGGTAAATGCCGAATCCCCGGACGGAAAAAGTTTACGTTGCTGCCGCTCCTTTGTGTGATTTTTCTCATTGTATATGCAATCCAGTATTTTGTGGACGACAGTTTTGTTCGCAATTATCTCAACGATATGACGGCATCCGGCTGCCTGATGGTGGCGGTTTTGTTTGAACTGATTATTGAAAGCGGCTTGATTCAGACGAATATGAGTTATGAAAACTTGTTTCAGAGCGCCGCCATTACTGTACAGCTTGCAAATCGGGAGCATGAGATTCTCTATACTTCGGAGGGGGCGGAGACGATTCCCAAAGAGATACTGATTCAGGCAGATACGGCGCCCGTCATGCTAGATCAGTCAGTCCGCTTATCTGGAGCAGCGCTTCGCGGAGGCTATATGTATTGGCAGGAGGATGTTTCAGAGCTTCTTTCTGTCCAGAGGGATTTGGAGATGACGCGGGAGGAACTGTGTGATACCGGAGATGTGCTGAAGGCGGAGGCAGAGCAAAAAGCCTATCGGCTGCATTTGGATGAAGAAAACAGGCTTTATGATTTGGTGGAAGCGCAGACGGCGTCACAGGTTGCCATTCTTCGCAAACTGACAGGGCAGCTCAGGCAGACGGAAGATTTGGACGAGGCAAAACATATCCTTGGCAAAATAGTGATTGTCGGTACTTACATCAAACGCCGCAGCGACCTTATTTTTGTCTCTGCACAGAAACAGAGTATCCGCAAGGAGGAGCTGCTTCTCGGTATTAGGGAATTTGCGGAGAATCTTAAACTTTACGGTGTGGAATGTGCGGTGCGCATTTTAAATTGTGAGAAGTTGTTTACGGAAACCGCAGGCGCTGTGTACAATATTTTTGAAGCTGTTATAGAAAAAGGTATCGACACGATGTCTGCTGTTTTACTCTGTCTGGAAGAAAGGGGCAGCAGTTTTTTGCTTACGTTTTGCGCGGATTGCAGAGAAGATTTAACGGCCCTCACAGAGATGTTCCCAGAGATTACGGTATGTCAGGACGAAGATGGACTGTGGTATGTGAACAGGGCGTTTGAGAAAGGAGGCATTGCGTCATGAGTTTCTTTTCCGCGTGTGGAAGCGTACAGCAGACATTGCTGATACTGCTTATGCTTGCAACTGCTCTGTTGCAGTTGTTTCTTGTGATTGAGGATGTGGCAGGCGGAAGATATCTGTTCACTGTATTTGACTGTGTGCTGCTGACGGCAGAGCTGTTATATATTAAAACACTGTTTGAAATGAGGACAGAGACTGCCGGTATGGGTGGCTTTGTGGGTGCTGCCGCTTTACTCTGGTTTGTGGAAGCAGGACTGCTCGCCTATGCCGCAGTACGTTATATTCGTATGTGGATGAGGATGCGATACTCCCTGTCGCGGGATACGATTAAAGAGGCGGGTGATAACCTGCCGGATGGCATTTGTTTTTTTGATGAATACGGTACAGTGCGGATGATTAACAGAAAAATGATGTCGATTGGAGTTATGTTGTTTGGAAAGGAAATACAGACGCTCGACGAGCTGCAGGGAGCGCTGTCTCATCCGCACTCTGACGTGGAATGTCTTGACAGGGAAATTGCGTTGTACCGTTTTCCAGACGGAACGGTTCACCGCTTTACAGAATCCATAATTACAGACAGGGAAGGAAAACAGATAACAGAAGTAATCGCCGTAAACGTAACGGAGCTGTACGCAAAACAGGCGGAGCTGAACCGCGAAAATGCCCGTCTTGCGGATGCCAATAAGAGAATGAAATGGATTTTGGATAATATGCATGACATTGTGCGGGAAGAGGAAATATTGTCGATGAAGATACGTGTCCATGATGATATCGGCCACAGTATTCTCGCCGCCAAAAAAGCGCTCGTACAACATCAGGATATTGCTGTCATCAGGAAAAATGCCATGTTGTGGGAGACAGCCGTTGATTTGCTTTACCGGGCCAATAATATGCCTGCACATCAGGACGAATGGGAGACTGTTGGCATTCGTGCAAGGGATTTGGGGGTGGAACTCATATGGGAGGGAAGCGTTCCCGAAGATGGGTTTGTGCGTCATCTGCTTCTCCTTGCCATTCGGGAATGTGTGAATAATTGTGTACGTCATGCCGGCGGAGATAAGGTGTTTGTGGAGTTGGGGTGTAACGGCGGACAGATTACCTGTGCGATAACAAATAACGGTATGGCTCCAGAGCAGACGGTTGTTGAGGGCAGCGGGCTTTCCGGCTTGCGCAGCCGTATCGAGCATGCCGGCGGTAGTCTGGAGCTGATAAGCAGTCCCCGATTTGTGTGCCGAATCATTCTGCCGGCAGCAGATATAGGATAAAAAAAGGAAACAGTGCGATAAAATCGCTCAGAAATGAGGGTTAGTATGAAAAATGTAATGATAGTGGAAGATCAGAAGATGATACGAAGTATTTTGGAGGGGTATATTGATAAGTCTGACGATTTTTTTCTGAAAGCATCTATCGAGGGAGCTGAGCAGGCGTATGAAATTTGTGAGACGAAAGCAATTCACCTGATTTTGATGGATGTGCAGACGGCACATCGAGAAAATGGTCTGGCTGCCGTGAAAAAGATTAAGAAAAGTTTTCCCGGCATTCGGATTGTTGTGGTGACTTCTCTCGTAGATGACGGGATTCTCAAACGGGCAAAATGCTCTGGAGCAGATAGTCTGTGGTATAAAGATGCCGACGAGACGACACTGATGCAGATTATCTCCCGCACGATGGCAGGGGAACACGTTTTCCCTGATGCGCCGCCGGTTGTTGAAATTGGTACGGCTAAAAGTACGGAATTCACGAAGACGGAGATGCGCGTCCTGCGCTGTCTTGTCAAGGGGCTGACCTATCCCCAGATTGCGGAAAGGCTCAACGTGGAAGTGGTCACGGTCAAATATCATGTGACAAATATGCTGGCAAAGACGAACCTGAAAAACAAACTTCAGCTCGCCGTTGCCGTGAGCGACGCAAAATTTGTCGTGGATATTGCGGAGGATGAAGAGTACTGATTTTCAGAAAACCTATATCATGGTATAGGGTGTAATCTGTCGAAAGATTGTATAATAGTGATATGTATGTATTTGATATGGAGGTGTCAGACATGTATCAGATTGCAATCTGTGACAGTGAAAAAACAGAGTCGGACAGAGTGGAGCGCATTCTGAGAAGTGAGCAAAGTCCGCTTGCAGAAAACGCATTTCTGCTAAAGCGTTTTACCAATACAGGAGATTTGCTGCAGGAGACCGGAACTGAAAATTGGAAACCGGATATTATTTTGATGGATATCAACGTGCCAGAGCAAATGGGAGTTGAGACGGTACGGGAGCTGCACCGTATGGGAAATAGAGGAAAAGTTATTCTTTTTGCCTCGTCGGCAGAGCATGCGCTTACGGCGTTTGAAGTGGAGGTGGCATCGTATCTGATAAAACCAGTTTCGGAAAGAGCGCTTTTTAAGGCGATTCACAAAATTCTCGAGGACAAGAGAGATGACAGACATCAATATATCTTATTGAAAGTGGATAGCCATATCCGCAAATTTGCATTAAACGATATTGTATATTGTGAGGCGCAGGGAAAACGCCAGTGTATCCATATGACAGATGGTGCGGAAGTACGGCAGAATCTCACAATGGCGAAGATTTATGAGATGTGTTGCGCCTGTCAGGAGCTGGTGAAAGTTGGCGCCTCTTATATTATCCATTTGGGGCATATAGAAAGTATGAATGCACAGGAAGCACAAATGGATAACGGGCAGAAAATCTACCTGCCGAGAGGAACCTATCCGTTTCTGCGGGATAAATATCTGGATTATCACCGTGGAAAGAAATGAGACGAGCGAGCTGCGCCGATAGTTTCATATCCTAATAAATATTTTGACAGAAAAGGTGGATTAGAATTATGAGAAAGACAATTAAAGGAAAGCTGACATTAAATGTTATCTGTATTGTAGCGGTAAGTATCATTTTAACAACTGCCGGAATTGTTATTCTGGCGGGTAGAAATTTGATTCAGAAGCAGACGGAGGCATTGCAGTTAAATGCGGATAAGTATGCGGAGGAGATTAATACATGGATTGAGGCGGAAAAGCTGTTGACAGACGGGGCTGCAAACAGTATAGAAGCGGCGGCAAACACCGACGTAAAGTTTATCCAGTCGGTTGTGGATACCTATGCGTCGGGACGGGAAGAAATTCTCAACCTGTATTGCGGGACGAAAGACAGCAAGTTTATCCAGTCCAACCGGAAAGCAGAGATACCGGAGGGGTACGACCCGGTCAAGCGCGGCTGGTATCAGCAGGCATCCGAGAAAAAAGAAGTGATCGTAACGAATCCTTACTGGGATGTGCTGACGAATCAGATGTGTGCGACGATTGCCGCACCAGTGTACATAAAAGATGAGCTGGCAGCTGTCATCGGACTGGATGTAACGTTGGGAACCGTGACGGATTTGACCGGGAGTATCAATTATGAAGAAGGTGTGTATGGATTTCTTGTTGACAGCAGCGGACAGTATATCGCCCATAAAAATAAAGAATACGAACCAAAAGAAGAATCAGCGGTTGCTGTTACGGATATAATGCCGGGACTGTCCGCTCTGATGGATGGAACGGACAGTGATGTGCTGAAACTCAGGGATTACAATGGAAGCAACTGTTATTTTGCCGCTTCGCAGATTAAGGGGAGCGACTGGCGATTAGGCGTTGCGGCTCCGACTGCTAATGTCATAAAATCCCTGACGACGATGGTTGTAGTAGCTCTTATCATCGCCCTTGTCATCATTGTTCTCGTCATCGTATTCATGACGGGCCTTATCGGGAAAATGCTGGCTCCGGTACAGATGCTGAAACAATTTGCTTCCGGTGATTTCTCCGAACATATAGTCAGTGAGAAAGGCATTCCGAAAGAATATAAGAATGAAACTGAGCAGATACAAAAGGCTACGGTAGAGGTAAAACAGCAGATTCGCAGTATTATTTTGAACACAAAGGAAGAGGCGGAAGATATTGACACGATTGCCAAAGGAACATCAAAAGAGATGGCGGTGCTGACAGAAGACCTCTCTCATATTCTTGATTCGGTTTTACAGGTTATGACGCAGACGAAAGAGGCAAAGGGACTGGCCGATGATATTGAGAATATCGGTCAGGAACTGGGAGTTCTTGTCGGCAATGTGACAGAGCGCGCCAGTGAAGCGGCAGAGCAGTCAAACGATATTATGAGCCGCGCCAGAGAGAGGCATGAGAGTTCGGAAAAATCCGGACAGGAGGCGATTTCCATCTATCAGGAGGCTAGAAAGGAACTGGAGCAGGCGATTTGTGACAGTGACAGAGTACGGGATATTGATTCGCTGACAGAAGAAATCCTTGTCATCAGCGATCAGACGAATCTTTTGGCGCTGAATGCGTCGATTGAGGCGGCAAGAGCCGGTCAGGCAGGAGCTGGTTTTTCGGTTGTTGCGGATCAGATTCGTGAACTGGCAGATAATTCTAAAGTTGCGGTAGACAAAATTCGTCAGGTGACAGAAGATGTAATCAGGAGCGTCGTTGTTTTGTCGGGCACTTCGCAGAAACTGCTTGATTTTATGAACGATAAGGTGATGGAAGACTACAGGGAAATGACGGAACTTGCCGAAGTATATAAACAGGATGCCGTATTCTATAGCAATATCTCGGGTGATTTGGGAGCGTCTTCCCGACAGATGAGTCTTAAAATGGACGGAATCAATGAGGCAATTCACGACATTACATTATTAGTCGGAGCCATAACCGAATATATGCAGGAAGTAGAGAAATCGGCACAGAGTTCCGATGAAAACGCCAGTACGGTACTTGCCAAAATGGAGGAATTGTTCCGTCTGAGCGAACTCCTGAATCAGACGGTGGCGTCGTTTAAGGTATGATAATTGCTAAATATATGCCTATATTTAATGTTAAATGAGTCTGTACACACACAGTGTACAGACTTTAATTTTTCAAAATCACCCAACAAAATGTTTTTTTTGGACACTTTATAAATGAAGGAAGGTGAGAATGATGAAATACGATAAGATTGAGTGCTATATCGAAAAGGTATATGGATATGCAATTAATCATACATACTCCCGCGAAGAAGCGGATGAGTTGGCGCAGGAAATTTTATTTACTGCTGTCCGTGAGTTGCCTAAATTGAGAGATGAAAGCAGATTTGAACCTTGGCTTTGGGGAGTGGCGCGTAATGTATCTAATGTATTTAGGCGTAATATGGGGAAACAACGTGCAATGTATTCTTATGACGTGCTTGAAAATCTTTTTTATGAAGATGAATATCCTTCTGTTCAGGAAGAAATATACGATGCTTTGCGGACAAAAATAGCAATGCTTTCAGCAATATATCGTGATATCATCATATTGCATTACTATGATGGCCTTTCTACTAAAACAATTTCCGAGAGGCTGAATGTGTCGGACGGAACTGTCAGATGGCGTCTCAGTGAAGCGCGAAAAAAGCTTAAAAAGGAGTGTGATAAAATGAATGAAACAGCTTTAAGACCAATAAAGATGAAACTGAATATTTATGGCAACGGAAATTACAATGGGAAAACGATTCCCTTTCCTACTGTCTACATTGATGATGCTCTATCCCAAAACATTTTATATTATTGTTATGAAGAGCCATCTTCTGTTGAGGACTTAGCAAAGATATGTGGAGTTCCCGCTTATTATATTGAAGAGCGCATTGAAAATCTGTTAAAAAGGGATGCCATTATAGAGGCAGTTAAGGGTAAGTATCAAACTGATTTTATCATTTGGTCAGACAAATATGGTATTTATTGTGAGGAACATGCCGAAAAGGCATTACTTCCGATTATGGATGAAGTCATTTTTGCATTAAACAGTATAGCGGAAGAAGCAAATATGATTGATTTTTATAAGGCGGAAAAATGCGACAACGATTTGCGATATCTTTATGGTGTAATGGCTTTTGCTTATGTCAGTGAGCATTATTGTAAATTGCCATATCCGTTGTTCAAAAAGAAATATGATGGTAATGAATGGTGTTATCTTGGAAATGTGGAGACCGGAAAGCACAAAAGAATCGATATAGGGATCCAGCATAGTGCTAATTTGGGAAACCGTGGAGGATTTAGTCATACATCATATAATTCAATAAGTGGGATTACGTTCAGACCGATGATGTATGACAACTATATCAATGTATGTGCAGATATTTTGTATCATGGTACCTCAAAGGATATCGAGTCGGTTGCAAATGCGATTCAAGACGGATATATTATCAAAAGAAGCGACGGCAGTTTTTTTGTAACAGTACCTTCGTTTACAAAGGAACAAAAAGCAGAATTTGATGCTATATCGGAAAAGTATCTTGCACCAATTATGCCGAGATACAATGAAATTGTTGAGACCTTTATTCAAGGGTACAAGAAGTTATTTCCCAAACATCTGCGATGCGATGCGGAGCGTATGTGCAAGAATATGTTTATAGGGATGTATTCTGTGATTGTTGAATATGCGCAGCGCACAGGAAAACTTTCTATGCCCTCTGAAAATTGTTATTGTGATGTTATGATTCAGCATAAGTGAAAAAATTGCTGTAATTATTGTCTTATGAAAGAATGTATGATACGCTCTATTTGGTAATAGCGAGGTGATAAATAAAAAAATGGAGTGTATACTCCGGAATGGAGATGAAAATGAAGAAGAATAAATTTGAACTTTCACCGGAAGAAAAGAAAAAGCTGCAGGAAGAAATAATTTACTTTTTTCAAGAAGAACGAGATGAGAAATTGGGCATCATTGGTTCTGAGACAATATTAGATTTTTTTCTTGATGTGTTAGGGGAAGCGATTTATAATAGGGCGTTAGATGATGTAAAGCTATGGCTTACGAAGAATGTGGAAAATATGGAAAGCGATTACTATGCATTGTATAAATAACTCCTTGACCTTTCCGTAACGGCAGGGTGTATGGTTAAATGGAACGTGATAACATAATCCATTGACAAGGAGGTACGAAAGGTATGTATACAGTAGGAGATTTAGCTAAGGAAATGGGAATATCGGTAAGAACAGTACGCTTTTATGATGAGAAAGGTATTTTGAGTCCGATAGGGTATTCGCAGGCCGGTTATCGGATTTATGATGAGAACAGTGTGGAAAAACTGCAAAAAATTTTAATGCTGCGGTTTTTGGATTTTTCGCTGGAGCAGATTGGACAAATGGTGGGAAATGAAGATGTTGACGTCAGGCAGTCATTGGAGGAACAGGAACGATTGCTGACAGAGAAATTGGAACATTTGGAACGTGTCCTTCTGGCAGTGAGGCGTGCAAAATCTGCAGAGAAGCCGGATTTATGGAAGAAACTTCGGGAAATTGTAGAACTTACGCGGGAAAGGGAGTTTGTAGATGAACAATACCGTGATGACGAGAATTTCAATAAACGTGTGAATATCCATGAATACAGTACGGCAGAGGTTGGATTTTTTTCATGGATGCTTGGGAAATTAAAATTGGAGTCAGGCATGAAAATTTTGGATATCGGTTGCGGAAATGCCGTTTTTTGGAAAGAAGTCGCTCCATTGCTGCCGGAAAGGCTGGAAATTCATTTGACGGATTATTCCGGCGGGATGTTGGCGGGAGCAGCAGAAACCGTGGAAGAGATTCAAAAAAAGTTCCCGCAGAAAATGTTTCGCTTTGTTCTGGAAAAAAGGGACGCGGAGAATTTTTCTTATCCGGTTGGTGATTTTGACCGGATTATGGCAAATCATGTGCTGTTTCATCTGAAAAAGGATACCCGCCCGTCTTTGTATCTGACAATTCGGGATTTACTGAAAGAAAAAGGAATCTTTTCCTGTAGTTTGATAGGAAGAGAACATAATCGGGAATTACATCAATTGTTGAAAGAATTTGATTCACGGCTGGATATTCCGTCAGATTTTTTTGATATTTATCTGGAAACGGCACAGGATGAATTACAAGAATACTTTACCGCAATACAGTGTTGGGAACAGGACAATAACCTGCTTGTACCCGATACGGAATCCATTTTTCAATATGTGTCCTCGTACTCGAAAGAGAATGTGGAAAGATTGGCAGAAGAAAAGGAATGTTTTTGCAGAATGGTTGAGAAACAGAAAAATTCAGACGGATTTTTCTTTATTCATAAGGCGACAGGGTGCGTGGTTTGTAAAAAAGGTTTTTCTGCCGATGTTGCCGGTTGAGTTCCATCTCCACATTTCGTTGTTTTACAATTGCATTGCCGTCTGTTACGATAGAGGCAAGAGACAAATATAGGCGAAAGAAGCAGTTGAAATCTGTGAAATGGAGGTTTGAAGATGAAATATAATGGTATAGGAAATAAGATTTCTGAATATCGGCAAAATAAAGGCTTGACACAGGAGCAACTGGCAGGCAAACTGGGAGTAACGCCGCAGGCTTTAAGTAAATGGGAACGCGGACAAAGCCTGCCGGATGTCGGATTGCTGGCCGACCTTTGTAACATACTCGGCTGCCGTGCGGACGATTTGTTGGGAATAGCCACGGCAAAAATAACGGAGAACGATGATGAAAAGGCACAAGAAGAGATATGGGCAAATCTTCGGAATTGTATGGAGCCGTTAGAGCTGACATTTGGGCAAGATTTTGTTCCTGCATTTATGGATGCTTCCTATGTGGAGCAGATAGTTTCCGTGCGGAAAAATCTGTCAAAAGAAGGACTTCTGATGCCGATTGTCCGTGTGAGGGATGATTTGCAGTTGGAGCCATTGGAGTTTGCGATTGTGTCTTATCGAAAAGTACTGTATCGTGAGACGTATTCTGACTGTTCCGATTTGACTATGTGCAGGCAGTACATGATGGAATGTTTAGAAAAGACGGTCAGAGAAAAATATGCGTATATACTAAATCGTGATATTGTCAAGGAAATGGTTGAAAATCTTCAGAAAAGATTTCCCGTGCTGATTTCCGAAACCGTTCCCGTCAGGATATCTTATGGTTTTCTTACGGATGTTTTGAAAAAATATATGGAAATGGGAAATAGTGATCTTTATCTTGTAAAAATAATTGAAATCCTTGACGATATATTGAGACGGGGAGGGACGGCGACGCCAGAAGAGATGACAGCGGCGTTAGCGAAAGAATGGAAACGATTACATTCAGAATAAGAAATTAGGAGGAAAGTAAATGAATCGAATCAAATTGGCAGCAGTGGTAGTTTGCTTTTTTATAGGGATGGCGGCCTCATCCCTTGTTTGTTCTGCCGCTAGTTGTGGTGAAACGGTGAGCCAGAGTACGGAGGATGTTCTGAAAGCCGTCGATTATGAAACGGATGCGGAGATCGCCGGACTACTTAGCGTCAACTATACGCTAACGCAAATTACAAATAAGAGATTGGAAATTGCAAATAGGGATGGAAGAAAATTTTTGGATGTTACAGAGGACGAGGCTATAGCAGAACTAAGACAAGAAAATGCCAAAGCAATGACGTTCGGGGCAGCTTTCGAGAGAGTGCAGGGAGAGATTGGTACCATTATCCAAAGAATCGTTGACAGTACCGCCGGAGCAGAGAGCAAAGGAGCAGCTTTCTTCACTGACAAAATAAAGCAGAATAAAGGGAAAGTATTGCTGGGACTGGCATATATTGAGCGATTGTACAATTTTAATATGGGAGAGAAAAATATTCGGGATGTCCTTCTCTATGAGCCGGGTGCATACGGGGTGAAGACGAATGTTTTGGACTGGCTGATTAAGATTGGCGGCGCAGGGGCAGAACGATTAAAAATCTCAAATCATACGAAAGAATTCGGGTATAACCGTTTTTTCTGGGACATTACTTATTCCAGCACGTTAATCGATTTCCTTGAGGAGAATCATCAGATGTGGATTCCGGACATATCGATGGACGACTGGTTTGTACAGGAAAGTCCGGCATTTATTGTGGAAAAGACTTCTTCGTGGGATAAGACGCTAAATAATCGGTTATACAGCAGGTTAATGAATGAAAGCAGCCTGCAGTCGTATATTCTCCCATTACTTACCGTGTCAGAGGATAGTATTTATGTAATTGCCAATTCGGCAACGATTACATATGGAATTGTCGACTGCTATGTGGACAGGAAATTAAAAGATACCGATTTGACTCGTTATATGGAAATGCGCGAACAGTTTCAGCAAAATGTGGAGAAAGCAGCCATACAGCAGAAAGAATTTATTGACCTTTGGTATCGGATTGCAAAACCGGAAGTGCGGGAAAGTCTTTCGTCAAACCGGATTGTTTTGGACAGCCTGCGGATTTATACGGAGCAGACTGTGAATGCATCGGCCGAGTGGTCAGCCAAATATGGAGATAAGGCATCACGGGGAGTTTGGGAATTTTTCACTCCTTTAAATCTCTATACAACCTATATGTTTTCCGATGGGGAAGCTACCGGCACAGGTATCCGGTATTATCTCTCAAAGGCACTGACTGAGAGGGGATTTTCCACTTATGCCCATGAGTTGACACATCTTCTTGTTTCTTCGGTCATGCTCAACGGAAACGGAGCGCGGGATGGCATGAGAGCAGAGGTATATACAAGAGGAATGTTTGAGCCGTATGAGCAGAAAGACGCTCCTGTCTACAATCTGAATCTGATTTATGACCGTCTGTCGTGCAGCGAACGATTATATAATGCAGTACCGCAGCGGTTTCAGGATGAGACAGACCTGCAGACATATATGCAGGGAATACTGGACGTTGTGTATACACTGGATTATGCGGAAGCGGAAGTAGTACTCGCCAAAACACCGGAAGAAAAAAAGAAGTGGTTTCATAAAATAGAGCAAATTGAGGATACCAATTTGCGGGACATTCCGGCGTCAGAGGGATACTGTCATAAATTGGATAAGGTGAGGGAACTGACACTGGATGAGGCGCAGGAACTCAACACCGTAGACGACCTAATTCAAAATAGCATTTTAGTATCTCGTTACGAAGTAGATGGAACGCAGACGACAGGTACTATACCGAGTAATGGATATTATGTGGTGCCATTGTTCAGCGCCAATTATGCCGGAGTGCAAAATGATAATGGCGTCAGTGGTGATGTTATGATACGTCGTCAGGCATTTGAATTGCTTGCAGAATACGGCTATTATGGCGGTATGGTTCCGTATATATCCAATCAGTATAAAGCAAGCGCCAAAGGCGATAATACAATTCTGTCGGATACTTATATTTTGAATAAGATATTTGGCGGAGAATACGCCACAATGGCTGCTTTCAAGCAGGCGATGTTTCAGAAGAGGATAGCAAGAATCGGTGAGTTAAAACCGATTACCATCACGTGGAAAAACCAGACGGTTACGATTACGAATTTTGAGATGTTAAGCCAATTGATGAAAGAAGCGGTAGAAAGTGATTTGAAAAATGTTACTATTACGTCCGGCAGCGCTTATAATATTCGTGCGCAGGATACGCAGGTCGAGCAATTAAAGGCGCAGATTTTCCGAGCATATTTAATTCAGACGGAAGATTTTCAGGAATCCATATACGGTTTGTTGCCGCCGACGGAAGAGCCGACCGCAACGCCGACAGAAGAACCGACTGCAACGCCGACATTTGGTCCAACGGAGGAACCGACAATAGAACCAACGGAGGAACCAACTGCAACGCCGACAGAAGAACCGACGGAGGAACCAACGGTGACGCCAACGGAAGAACCAACAGCGACGCCGACAGAAGAGCCAACGGAGGAACCGACAGAAGAACCAACGGAGGAACCGACAATAGAGCCGACGGAGGAACCGACAGAAGAACCAACGGAGGAACCGACGGAAGAGCCAACGGCAGAACCAACAATAGA
>CAJTLS010000029.1:2185-31942 GCA_910577295.1 uncultured Eubacterium sp. | reverse complement strand
TGCCCATTTGTCGGAGGAGGGCAAACAGGCATTAAAAAGCGGGAAGATGAATTTTACAAAGGCTTATGAGACGTCAAAACTGCCGCCAGAGAAACAGTCAGCGGTAATTCAGGATGAAAACTTGCTGTCAGCAGATGTTAAAAACATGGTTCGGGAGGAAAAGAATGTATCAATTAATTTTTCTGGCATAGCAGTGGACGAGCCATGTGCGGAGACAGATTCCCCGCTGCGGGAAGTGACGGTAAATATCGCTATTCCCGCAGAAGAGGGAAGAGGTACAGAGGTAGGGGGAAGCGATGATTTAGCGGGTGTAAATGAGGATGCGGTGCTTGTCGTCTTCGGGGAGGTCGTGGAAGAGATTGAAAAACGGATATATAGACAATCAAGTATTTTAGCGGGGATTGACAACGAAAAGAAGAAAGGATGGCCCGTAGAGGGGATGGACAGATACGAATACGTGAAAAGTATTGAGACTTATCAGCAGGCGAAGTTGATAGTTGAGCAGGCTGTTGAGAAATATCGGGAAAGTCGAGGAATATAAAATGGAAAATAAGAAAATATATGAGGCATTAAACACAATCAAAGATTGTTGCAAAGAGCATGATAAGGAATGTGAAAAATGTCCTCTCTCAGTTACAGAAAATGGATTTCATAAATGCAAGGTCGGAGATATTAGTTATGATGACATTCCAAAATACTGGAATTTAGCCTCTATTCCAGTATATAAAGCATTTAATGGATAAGTGGGGGGTGTTTTAAATTAATATTTGCGGAACAGAATTTGATTTAGAACGCCCGACAAGCATCTATGTGAATTGTGACTGCATGGATGGAATGAAACAATTTCCTGATAAGTATTTTGATTTGGCGGTAGTCGACCCTCCATATTTTAGTGGTCCTGAAAAGCGAAATTATTACGGCCGCGCTATAAGTCCTATTGGGGTACAACGTTTTTACAAACCGTCCAGTGAATGGAATATACCGGATAAAGCATACTTTGATGAACTGGTTAGAGTGTCCAAGCATCAAATTATATGGGGGTGTAATTATTTTGATTATTCTTTTGGTTCTGGTCGTATTGTATGGGATAAGTGCAACGGCAACAGTAGTTTTTCGAATTGTGAGATTGCTTATTGTAGTATGCATGATTCTGTACGGTTATTCCGGTATATGTGGAATGGCATGATGCAGGGAAAATCACTTACAGAAGGGGATATTCAGCAAGGCAACAAAAAACTGAATGAGAAGCGCATACACCCAACACAAAAGCCGGTTAATCTTTATCGTTGGATTATCCACAAGTACATAAAAGAGGGATGGAAGATACTTGATACGCATACCGGAAGCGCAAGTAGCTTGATAGCTTACCATGAGGCAGGCCTGAAGTTTGTAGCTTTTGAAAAGGACAAGTATATGTATGATTTGTCAATGGAGCGGTACAAGGCAGAAACAAGACAGATAAAATTATTTGATTCTATGGGAGGTTAAGAGAATGACGGTAAGAGATATTGCCAAAACATTCGGAGTGAATGTGAATCAGATGTCTTCTATCAGCGGATATTCCAGACAAGGACTTTACAACTTGATAAATGGCAAAACAAAAATAAATAAAAAAAAGATTTACTAGTTTTTTAAACCATCTTCAATTCATTAGCAATTCCCAGTACAAACAGGATATTGCACGGGCAAGAAGTGAAAAGACCGAAAGAGAAAAGGTATTAGGGGAAATGATAAAACTCATTAAGGAGGATGCCTAAAATGCTAACACTATCAATTAAAAAGAAGTGGTTTGATATGATTTTGTCGGGCAAGAAGAAAGAGGAATATCGGGAGATTAAGCCGTATTACATATCAAGATTTAGAAACATATCTTATGATAAAAGGCACCTTTCTGGCAGAGAATTTTTAGAAAGATTAAAGTATGAAACAAATAGACATAAATTTTATATTTGTTTACGCAATGGTTACAGCGAAAATTCTCCCTCACTCGTCGCGAAGTGTACGCTATCAGTCGGCGCAGGAAAAGAACAATGGGGAGCAGAAAAAGGCAAAGAGTACTTTGTGTTGTCTATACACAAAGTACAAGTGCTTTAGAGAGAAAAGAAAATGTATGAGCAGTTAGATATATTTGATATGACAAGACCTACATTTAAAATAAATAAACCTGTCCGCTTAATAGAATTATTTGCAGGGGTTGGCAGTCAGGCAATGGCACTACGAGATTTGGGTGTGGATTTTGAACATTACCGGATTTCCGAATGGGAAGTAAATGCAAATAGAAGCTATAAAGCAATCCATAATCCAGATGCCAATACGGATTACAGCAAGAAATTTGAAAAATTTAAGTGGCTTGCAAGGGTTCTTTATGAATATGGAATATCGGTTGACGGAAAAACACGGTTGACATTGAAAGAGATTAGAAACCGTGGCGAAAAGTGGTGTAGCCAAATTTATAATGAATTTAGGGCAAACCGCAATATAGGAAGTATCGTAAACGCACACGCGTTAGATTTGAGGATTGTCGATACAGACAAGTTTTGCTACATAATGACATACTCGTTTCCGTGCCAAGATTTATCAGTAGCCGGCAAGCAAAAAGGCATGACAAAAGGCAGTGATACAAGGTCAGGCTTGCTATGGGAAGTCGAAAGATTGATGAATGAATGTTCCGAACTTCCTCAAGTGTTGCTTATGGAGAATGTGCCGCAAGTCCATTCAAAGGCAAATATGCCCGACTTTCAGAAGTGGATTGACTTTCTCGAAAACAAGGGATATAGCAACTATTGGCAGGATTTAAACGCTAAGGATTACGGCGTGGCGCAAAATCGGGATAGGTGCTTTATGGTTAGCCTTTTAGGCGAATGGAATTATAAATTTCCGCAGCCGATACCGCTTGAACGGGAGTTAAAAGACTATCTGGAAGATGAAGTTGACGAAAAGTATTATATCAACAACGAAAAGGCACAGAAATTAATACGGACACTTATCGAAAATGGAACTCTCCAGAATGATTGTGATTATGAAATGGATGGAAATTTTAATCAGCGCGGGAAAGTGCATACAAAGGCATCCATATGTCGTACGGTTTTAGGCAACGGTCATGCAGGAAATGAACCAAAAGTTTTGTTGACTTATCCCTGAATAATCCTCGAGAAAAATCGGTAAGCAACTGTATTACAGCAAAAGAGGATAGGGGAATATCAGAACAGAGGTCAGTAGGAAATGGAGTAATAGAATGGCAAAAAATCATAATTTGATGGTGGATTCTGGGGGGGGCAGAGTAAAACAACTCGGAAATATAATGCCAACATCAACCCGTGATAATCCTAATCAAGGGAGAGTGTATGATGTATATGGTTTATCACCAGCAATTACTGACGTAAGTAAGGGAGGAGGCAGGGAGCCTATGATTGTTGCCATGCGTGGCAGAAATCCCGATAACCCGTCAGGCCGTACCGCGGGAAGTCTGACAGAACAAAGGTTAGAACCTAATAGTCAGGGTATATGCAATACGCTAACGAGCGTACAGAAAGATAATATGGTGTTGGAGAATGTGTATGATTTTTATAATAACAATATGAAATCAGACGGATTGTGTGGAACAATTACTGGCAGTTGCGCAAAAGGTGGAAGTGGCACATTTGGAGTGATTGAAAGTCGATACCGCATACGCAAATTAACTCCTATGGAATGTTGGAGGTTAATGGGGTTTTCGGATGAAGATTTTCGCCGGGCAGAGGAGGTCAGCAGTAATACACAACTGTATAAGCAGGCAGGAAATAGTATTGTAAAGGATGTTTTGATGGCGATTTTTGAGCAGATGCTTTAAAAAGCGGACAGACAAAGTGAACTTATTTGATTTTATGGGAGGTTAAGAGAATGTGCATAGCCCATATGTAAATCTCCTCCCATTATTGTACACGCTCTTGGGGAGGAGCCGAAACTACCACTATTTATCAGGAGGCATTAAAATGGAGCAGGGAATTTCTCTTAGCCAGATTGCGCAGGGAGAGCTTGAGGAAAAATTCCAGATGGCGCTGGCAAAAGTTTTACAAAATTTAACAGACGTTAATACGGAGTTTAAAAAGAAGCGAAGTATTAATATTGCTCTTGATTTTGCAATCAATGAGCAAAGAACGGATGTATTCTGTAATATCCGCGTCAACACGAAACTATCGCCAAGTTTACCGGCAAAAACTAATATGGGGTTGTTTAAGGATTTAAAGACAGGAAGAATCACCATCGAAGAATATGGTTCCCGTCTGCGGGGACAAACCAAATTGCCGGATGAAACAACGATTGTAGACGTAATTAATTCATAGTTTAAGGAGGGAAAACAATGGACGGATTTAAAGAAGCAATGGAATATTTAGTTAATGAGAGTAAACCGGATTACTTGGAACATGAGGGGAAAACATATGCAAATAAACCAATGTTTGTTGTACATCAAAAGGAGCCGGTTGCGGATTGTATGCAACTTACCACATTAACCAGCTTAATTGACTATATCAGGAGTAATACAGACAAGATGAGGAAAAAAATGCTTATCCATGTCAAAAGTCCAACCGAGGTTTTGTTGTTTTCGCGCTTGGATGATAATGACCGTACCAGAGAGCATTTAGTATGTGTTGTACCTGATATTCCAAATTTCGAATATGACAAGTACATTTCAAAAGAAGCCTTTATAATCGGCGTAGAAACAAAATTTTTAAACGACGAAGACAGTGGAAAAGAAACGGACAAATCCAAAGTGATTAAATATGCCGGAACGGTGGAGGCCGGAACGATAGCTTCCTATTCCGATGATGGTATTTCGCAAAAGGCGACTATTCGGGACACGGTCACATCAAAGGCGGATAGCATCCTGCCAAATCCGGTAAGATTATGCCCTTACCGGACATTTCATGAAGTCGAGCAGCCAGTATCAAAATTTTTATTCCGAATGAAAAATTACGAAGATTCTGCTCTTGTTGCACTGTTTGAAGCAGATGGCGGCGCATGGAAAAACGAAGCAATGCAAAATGTAAAGGAATATTTGCAGAAAGAAATAAGCCAGATGGATGCGCCAAATGATGTCCAATTTACAGTGATTTCATAAGTTGTGAGGGAGGAGATTTACATATGGGTTATGCAGACACAAATCAAACGGTAAAAGAGGTAGGGGATTTAAAGTTTTTTGGTAATATCATCCCTAATATATGGTTTGAAACAGTAACAAAAAATAATAGGCCGAATTTGCTTGCTATATCGTTATTGGCGGAAATTGTATATTGGTATCGGCCAATAGAAGAAATAGATGAAACTACAGGAGAGACTATTGGATACCAGAAAAAATTTGCAGGGGATATGCTACAAAAAAGCTATGATGAATTAGCAAAAAATTATAATGTCAGCAAACGACAGATTACAGACGCTATTATTTTTCTTGAGGATATTAGTGTTATTAAACGTGTCTTTCGCACCGTAGAATATGCAAATGGCGTAAAAAGCAATAATGTACTGTTTATAGATTTAAACGTGGATACTCTCCGGAGACTTACTTATCCGGATGTGGCAGACGCTTCGGAACCAGAATGCGAAAGTAATCAAAACCCGGCTGAGCAGGTTGCCGAGAACCCCGTCACGAAAAATCGGGAGACCTATCACGAAAAATCGGGAGAGGTCTCCCCAAAAAACGTGACACCTATCACAAAAAATCGAGAGACAAATACAGAGAATACAACAAAGATTAATAATATTATATATTATAATCATATCTTATCTCATCCATCTATCAGGGATGAAACGGAAAGGATGTTTAAACAGCAAATTGATTATGTCTATTTGTGCGACGAATATGAAACGAGTAGCATTGGAATGGGCGTTGTAGATGCGTGTGTGGATATTAGCTGCGAAATCTTATCGTCGCAGGGGAAATATATTTTTATTTCCGGCGTAAAAAGAAACTTGGAAAGCATAAAGTCTGTGCTGTACAAGCTGACTATCCATGACATAGAGTCAATAGTTAAAAATTTGACGGATATCGGGCACGAAATAAAAAATCCAAAAAAATATTTATTAGCCAGTTTAATTAACGCGCCTATGGCAAATAAACTAAAACTGGCAAATGATTTTTGCCGGTTTAACGGCGGATGGATGGCTCCACCGGACGGAGAGACAGACAAAAAAACAGGCACATAGTACGTGATACGTGAATTATTCCTCTAGAAAGGACGTGAAAAAAGGGTGAAAAAGAAAAGAAAATCTAAACCGTTACGCACGAAGAGAGGTGAATATTTCCGGCACATAAATAATCAAATTTTGGAATATACTGCGAAATACGAAAATATTAAAACTGCACAGAATAATCTAATGGCATATTGCCAAAAAATGGGAAAAATCAATGGTGTCAGCAACGAAGAAGAAAAAGTCAGTAATAGTTTAAAACAACTGACGCTGCTTGATGCCGTACGGAAAATAGATATGCTCCAACCCGAGCTGGAAAAATGTCTGGAAACATTACATGCGTTAAACGCAGAAAAGACGCGTCTTATTTTGTTATATAGCAAAAAAGAAGATATAGAAAGTAAAGTATTTTTTTATCGTGAGATAAAGGAATATACGCAGGAAAAAACAGCGGAACTGCTTGGTTATTGCGTACGGCAAATCCAAAGGATAGAAAAAAGTATTAGGTAAAAATACGCAGAAAATACGCATAAATAACTTGACAAATACGCACAAAGGGCGTATAATTACAAGTAAGATAAAGAAAGGGGGAGTCTATGAAGCAAAGGGACCTCGTAAAGATGTTAAAGAAAGCGGGTTTCGAATTGAAAAGGCATGGTGGAAACCATGATACTTATCAAAGAGGGAGTGATTTCGAGAATGTGCCGCGGCACAGGGAAATCAATGAGATGACCGCAAAGGCGATAATCAGGAAATGGGGATTAAAATAATCCCCGCCTGATTAGGGCGTTTGTGATAAGAAAAGGAGGGAAAGATGTCAGAAAGGAAAGCTTATCCAACGTTTATAGCAAAATTCAAGGCGGATTATATTGTATATGTGCCGGATTTAGATGCTTATACGCAGGGAACCGGAATGGAAAATGCGATAGATATGGCACGAGATATAATCGGACTAACATGTGTTGACTGGGAAACCGCAGGAAAGAAAATACCAGAAGCATCAGATTATGAACAGGCAATTGAAAAAGCGAAAAGAAATACGGATGATTTTGACTATACAACCGGAATATTGACATTAGTGGATGTTGATATTGAGGCGTTCAGGAAAAAAGTTATGAACCAATCCGTTAAGAAAAATTGTACGATTCCTTACTGGCTCTCTGTTAAAGCGGATGAAGCCGGAGTAAATTTTTCGAAAGTGTTGCAGGAAGCTTTATGCCAAAAGTTAAAATTGTAATCGCAAGATGTCAGTATCTGACATCCAAATTAACAAAAGATGTCGTGGTAATGTCGTGTTAAGGTGTGATATTATGTTACCATGGAATTGATGTAAGGAGAGGTCATTAACGGTCTCTCCTTTTAATTGCAGGAAAGCGGGTGATAGATTGAATCGGGTACAACCAATCAGGAACAGGCAGACAGTCAGGGATATATATGACTATCTAAATGAAAAGAATCCGAGAGATGCATTGATGTATGCCATGGGAATATACACGGGACTCCGCATATCAGATATCTTACGCCTCAAAGTCCGTGATGTAAAAGACAAAAAGTATATTGCAATCAGGGAAAAAAAGACAAGCAAGGAAAAGAGAATATTTATCAGTCCGTTTTTGCAGAAAATTATAAAAGCATATATTAATGACAAGAAAGATTATGAGTGTCTGTTTCATGGGAAGAGGCAAATCAATATCCCCATATCGCGGCAGCGGGCATATAAAATCCTGAGGAACGCAGCTAATGTATTTGGCATCGAGGACGGTATCGGCACGTATACACTAAGAAAAACATTTGGATATCATTATTATCAAAAAACAAAAGATATCGCCATGTTAATGGAATTATTTAATCACAGTCACGAAAAGGTGACATTGCGTTACATCGGCATAACACAGGACATAGTAGATGATGTATATAAAAAGATAGACCTGCTTGAGTAAATGGGTCTTATTTTTTTGCGCCTGATGATGGCAAAACGGAAACAGGATATTAGTTTGTCCTGTTTGTTTACATAATTATCATGTGTCAACTTGTGATGGTAAAATGTAAGAAACAATAATAAGAAGAAAGGCAAATCCGGAAAAGATTACAGAATTATATTTATGTAAACAAAATAAGGGAGGGAGAAATTGCCGCCCACCGCCTAAAAACAATGAAAATGATAGGTTCTGTGAGGCTATAAGGCCCTATGCGGTTCGGAATTTTCCAAAGCGTGGGTAGTTTTTTTTACAAAATTTTTCGGTTTGCCGTTTCCGATTCGGGGAGGTAGTTATGAGCGATAAGCAAAACGCAGATGATTTAATCATGGTTAAGGTATCTTCCAAGGTACTGGCCCAGTGCTTTGGTATTAGCAACAGGCGGGTACGGCAATTAGCGGATGATGGCATAATCAAGCGTGACAGCCATGGCAAATATCTTTTACTGGAGTCCGTAAAAAATTATATTATCAACTTAAAGATACAAAAGGCGGGGCAAAGGGTACAGGATGACTTTGACGATGTACTTGATTTAAACACAGAAAAAGCTAAACATGAAAAATTAAAATCCATGATTACACAAATCAGGCTGCTCCTGATTCAGGGAAGAGTACACAAGTCGGAAGATGTGGGGAGAGTTTTAACAAGTATGCTGGTTAATTTTAAATCTAAATTACTTGCTATGCCAAACCGGCTCGCTCCGCGGCTGGAGGGGAAAGATAAAATATCTATCCAAAATCTTCTGAAACACGAAGTGGAGGTTGTTTTGCAGGAATTATCCGAGTACAATCCGGCTGATTATTATTCTGACGAACGCATTGAAATTGATGATGAGGATGTATTGGGGATAGGGGAGGAGCCTGATGATGAAAGTAAAAGTGGATAGAAAGGATGTTGATGTTGAATTTCATACGTTGCAATTTATCTGCCAGCTGACCGATATACTCCGGCCGCGCGAAGAGATGACAATTACACAATGGGCGGAAAAACACATGATTTTGCCGGACACCTCAAACGAACCCGGACGGTTCCGCGTAGAACGGGCGCCATATCAGAAAGAAATCATGGATGCCATAACGAACCCCATAGTAAGGGATGTATCGGTTATGAGTTCTGCGCAGATTGGAAAAACGTTTATTATCTTATGCGGCATAGGTTATTTTATTGATTATGAACCAACGTCACAGATGATGTTATTACCAACGCTGCAGTTGAGTGAAAGATTTTCCAAAACCCGATTGGCAACGATGATAAATGATGTTGATGTGCTTGGAAAAAAAATTGCGCCGCCAAAATCAAAGGACAGTGATAATACGATATTGTTTAAACAGTATCCGGGCGGACATATTGTTTTAGCAGGGGCTAATTCGGCGGCGTCGCTGTCGTCTATGCCGTTACGTGTTATCTGGATGGATGAGATTGACCGTTTTCCAGAATCGGCTGGTTCTGAGGGGAATCCGATTAAGCTGGCGCAAAAACGTTCTACCACATTTTGGGACAGAAAGCATATAAAGACGTCAACGCCAACGATTAAAGGTTTCAGCAAAATTGAATCGGAATTTATGTCGGGAAGTATGGAAGAGTGGTGTGTCCAGTGTCCATGTTGCGGAACATGGCAGCCCTATGATTTTCAGAGGGTTATTTTTTCTTCTGTATCCATGACCTGCGTGAATTGCAAAGAAGATATCGGAGAAATGGATTGGAAAGAATGTAATCATAAATGGATAGCGGCGCATCCGGAGAGAAAGACACACAGAAGTTTTCATATCAACGAGCTGGCCAGCCCGTTTGTTCGGTGGGAAGATATTATAAAAGAATTTAAGGAGGCTAACGAAAAATTAAAAAAGAAACACGATGCGGAAGATTTAAAAACATTTATTAACACTACGTTAGGACAGACGTGGAAAGAAACTGATTTTAGCGGAGGGCAGATAACCTACGAGGATTTGCAAAAGAGAGCGGAATATTATAACGCGGACTTGCCGGATGGGGTGTTAATGCTGACCGCGGCGGTTGATGTACAGGGCGACCGCTTTGAGGTAGAAATCCGCGGCTGGGCGCGCGATTATGAATCGTGGGGCATTTATAAAACAGAAATATACGGAAACATTGAGCAACAGGAGATTTGGGATAAACTCGAAGAGTATGTATTTCAGGCATTTTACTTTGAAAACGGAAACCGTTTATCTGTGGCAGCAGTCGCAATTGATACCGGATACGAGGCAAATCAGGTATATAAATGGGTCAAAAAAATGAAAAATAAGGGGAAATCTGTTTATGGTATCAAAGGCGATGCACACAAGCCGGGCATGTCTCTTGTACATAAAAGGACAGATGTCGACATAACAGAAAAAATTAATGGGAAAAAGGTTGTTGTTGACCACACGGAGATTTTTATTTTAGGAGTTGATTCCGGGAAGACGGCACTGACAAACAGAGCGTTAATTGAAAAGCCGGGAGAGGGGTATCTACATTTTCCATCAAATGAGGGGCGCGGATATGATGAGGAATACTATAAATGTCTCTTGTCAGAAAGAAAGGTAATTAAGAAAGTTCGCGGCGTTCTGAAAGAAGTGTGGGTAAAAGATGTACTAAGGAATGAGCCGCTTGATTTGTATGTATATGGTTATGCCGCCTGCATGATACGGCGTCCTGCATGGGATGTGCTGGAGCAAAAAGTAGAGGACGGCATCAATTATATGCAGGTGGCAGGAAAAGGAAAGAAAAAGAGACGCAGGGCGCAGAAAGGAATTGAATAACATGAATAAAACCGAATTATTGGAAGAAAAAAGGGAACGGCTCAAAAAGTATTGCGAGGCAGAGGAAAAAATATTAAACAGTCAGTCTTATGTGCTTGGCTCAAAACAACTGACAAGGACAAAACTTGCCAAAGTGCAGGACATGATAGCGAAATTGGAAGCGGAAATTGAAACAATAGAGCGGTATGGTACAACAAAGAGGCGTTCCCGCCGGGTCATACCAGTTGATTAAAAGAGGGGTGATGTAACTATGAATTTGTTAGACAGGGCAGTTTGTTTTGTCTCTCCTGTAAGAGGCGCAAGACGGGCAAGGGCGAGAACGGCAATAGAGCAGGAGACGGCGAAAAGTGCACTGGTGGACGCACAAAAAGAGATGGTCCGCTCGCTGGTGGGGGAAGAGATAACGAATACGGGATATTCGCACGGCGCAGCCTCCCGAAGACGGTCGTGGGCGAAAGAATTTCATTCGTCAAGTAAATCCGCTAAGAGCGATATTGAAAAAAACAGGAAACTAATACGGGAACGTTCGCGGGATTTATCTATGAATACCGCCATTGGTGCGGCAGCAGTAAATTCAACGAGAACGAACTGTATCGGAGCGGGATTAATTCCAAAGCCTAAAATCGACTACGAATTTATCGGTATCAGCAAAGACGAGGCGAATGAACTGCAAAAACAGATAAAAAAAGAATTTGCCCTGTGGGCAGAATCGACGCTGTGTGATAATAACGACCAGAATAATTTTTACGAGCTGCAACAGATTGCGTTTGGCGACTGGCTGAAAAATGGAGAAGAGTTCTGCCTGATTATGTATGGTGAGAAACTGGACTATATGCCTTATCAGCTCCGGGTTAAATTAATCGAAGCGGACAGAATATGTTCGCCGGCTTCGATTGATGGTGACTATTTTGGTGATGATATAAAGACAAAGGATGGCGGGGTAATCGTAAACGGCGTGGAAATCAGTGCTTCCGGCAAAGTCCTTGCCTATCATGTATGCTCACACTATCCGGAGGAATATAGTAGCAAACCGGCGGAGTGGATTAGAATTGAAAAGCGAGGCAAAAAAACGGGCAATCCAAACATATTACATATTTTTAACGCGGAACGTGCGGAGCAGTACAGGGGCGTTCCTTTTCTGGCGCCGGTAATTGAGACAATCAAACAGATGACGCGCTACACGGACGCGGAAATTATGGCGGCCGTTGTCAATGCCATGTTTGTTGTTTTTATTACAACAGAAAATGGAAATGGCATAGCAGAATTCGGGGGAGAAGATGAAGAACCGGAAGAGGATGAAGATGATGATATTTTAATGGGAAGCGGCACGGTAAACGAATTAAAAGTTGGGGAAAAAGTGCAGTCGGTAGAATCAAATCATCCATCCGGAAATTTTAACGAATTTGTTACGGCCATGGCGACACATATTGGCGCCGCGCTAGAAATCGCGCCGGAAATCCTGTTAAAGAGGTTTTCCAATAATTTTTCTGCTTCTAAAGGAGCTATGAACGAGACGTGGAAAGCGTACCGGATGAGGAGGACATGGTTTATTAATGATTTTTGTCAGGAAATTTATGAATTGTGGTTTGCCGAAGCGGTCAGCAAAGGACGTATTGTAGCCCCCGGCTTTTTTAATGATGTTGCTATTAAAAAAGCATATACCAAATGCACATGGAATGGGCCGGCGCAGGGGCAGCTTGACCCCGGAAAGGAAGTGGACGCGGCCGCGAAAAGAGTAAAAGAGGGATTTTCCACGCACGAAGATGAATGCTCGGCGTTAAATGGTTCCGATTTTGAAGACAATATTCGGACACTGGAGTATGAAAACGAATTATTAAGGAACATCAATCGTGGAAAGAAAGAAAAGGAGGATAACAACAGTGGCAACAAAGATTGAAATTAAGGGTCCGATTGTGACAAATACGGCCGGCGAATTTTATCAATGGCTTGGGTGGGAAGCCGCATATCCCAAATTATTGCAGCAGGAACTTAATAAGGCAAATGGCGGGGATGTGATTATCGAGGTAAATTCCAATGGAGGAGTTGCAACATCGGGATTTGAAATGTATAAAATCATCAAAGATTATCCCGGCAGGGTTACGGTACATCTGATTAATGCCATGTCGGCCGCTTCCCTTGTCGTTTGCGCCGGTGATGAGGTATTAACTTCAGACGCCGCTATCCTTATGATACATAATACGCAATGTTATACCGAGGGGGATTACCGCGATATGCATATGTCCGGCGATGCGCTGGAAGCATTTAATCAGGGTATTATCAATGTATATGTGCGCAGGACGGGAAAAAGCAGAGATGAGCTACAGACGCTAATGGATAACGATACCTTTATGTCGCCGGAAATGGCGATAAAGTATGGCTTTGTAGATGATTACCTTTATGGCAATCCGGCGGAAAATCAGAAAGAAAAAGTTGTTGTGAATGCCACAATCCCGATAATTACGGAGGAAAAGGCGCGGGAAATACTGGCTGCCATGAAAGACGGCTACTTTTCCGGACTGCCTGAGCCGGACAACGGGGAGGGTGAGCAGCCGCCAGAAAATAATCGGACAGATGTCAGTCCTGATGAGACTGTTTCTGATAAAAAAAATCAAAAAGGAGGGAATGAAACCATGACATTAGAAAAATTTTTGCAGGAAAATCCGGAGGAAGAAAGCAAGCTGAACCAAATGCTTCAGGAAGCTAAAAATGACGGTGTAAAAGAAGAGAGAAAACGCCTGCAGGATTTGGATGAACTGCACATGACGGTGAAAAGAGAGACACTGCAGGAGGCCAAATACGGGGAAACGGTTATAGATGCCAAAGAACTGGCATTTAAGGCCATGAAAGATGAAAAACTGAGGATGACATCCTATATGGCGGACGCCATGGCAGACTTTAAGGAGTCAAAAACAGAAGAGGTTAAGGCAAGTCCTGAAGAGAATGAAAAGGATGAGTCGGATACTATGGCCGGCTATGTAAACAAGAGAAAGGGGGGAGTGAGAAATGAAACAGATGAATAAAGAGGTTTATAATGTTGAACCGGATGGATTGATTTATGATTTTTGCAGACCGGTGGACGCTAAAAACATTAATGTTACACTGGAGGCAGGAAAGGGCGGGATATTAAAACGCGGACAACTGATTGATTTTGCTGACGGGAGTTATACGCCTCATCAGGCGGACGGTGCGGCAAACTGCATTGTCTCGGATGATACGGTCTATACTGCGACGGACAACAGCGTTGTCGTATCAGTTTATATCTGTGGGAATTTCCGGACGGACAGGGTAATCAGCGATGTAGATTTAACGGAAACGGATATTGACAATCTGCGTATCCACGGGATTTTGTTGAAATAAGGAGGGAAAACAATGATAGCAGAAACACGTACATTAATCAGGACGGTTAAAAAGATGTATCCGGTAATACAGTTTTTTAAAAACCGGTACTTTCCGGACGGAAAAGTTTATTATTCGGAGAAAGCGCTGATTGAGACAAAAAACAAAGGACGCAGGATTGCGCCGTTTGTTATACCGGTTATCAATGGGATTGTCATGGAAAGCGACGGTTATCGGGCGAGAGAGGTTAAGGCGCCGTACATAGCGCCTAAAAAACTGATTACGGCCGAGCAGTTGGAGCAAAAAGCGTTTGGCGAGTCTCCGGAATCGGAACGCACACCGGCGGAACGGGAAAATGAAATTGAAGCGGAACATTTAGATGATTTACGCCAGTCTATTTTCCGACGGTGGGAAAATATGTGCTGCAACATTATTACGGATGGCCGCGTCGAGATGCATCACTATGCAAGCGCGGAAGACGCCGCGAAAGGCGAGAACCCGACGATTTCGGTTTTGCAGTTTTACGAGGATAAATTTGAAAATCGCTATCAGTTAAGCAAACCTTTGACGTCCATGACGGCACAGGAAAAGATTGTAGAATTGTACAAGATGGCATCCATACTAAAGAAACGCGGTTTCAGGGCTACGGATTTGGTTATGACGTCGGATGTGGCAATGCTGTTTATGACGGACGAGAAGTTTTTGGAGTACTACAATAAAAAGAGGGTTGATATCGGCGAGGTAAAACCAAAAGAACTTCCGGATGGCGTTACTTTTAACGGTGATATCAACATCAACGGTATTGTTATGTCGATGTTTACCTATGATAATGACTTTGAGGATTTGGACGGCGAAATAAAGGAAATGCTGCCGAAAGGAACCATGGCGATGTTACATCCTGGCATGGGCGATACGGTCTATTCGCAAGTCACATTTATAAAAGGCGGTGGCTTTAAGAGTTTTGCTGCACAAATTGTTCCGCGCGTCATAGCGGACGAAAAGACAAACCAAATGGAGGTACAGACATTTTCACGCCCTGTGCCGTATCCGCTCCATTGGGATAGCTGGCTTGTTACTAACATTTATGACGTGCCGGAAAAGGAAAGTGACACAGGCAGCAATATGTCAGAAACTGACATCCAGACTCCAAAAGAAGAGGTTATGCTGAAAACGAATGATGAAATCAACGCCATGAGGACAAAAGCAGAACTGATTGGTTACGCGGAAACGATTGGCATGACGAACGAACAGGTGAATACCGAAATGTTAGTAGATGAGATTAAGTCTGCTATTTTGGCATATCAGGAGGCAAATTATCCGGAAGAAACAGAATAGGCGGTGAGGTATGAGTTTTAAGGATGATGTGAAAAGTGATATTCACGACGTTTTCCTTGATATTGATGAGATGGCGTCGGTGCATGTTGTCAATGGGAAAAGTATGCCAATCAGCATAGACGAGGCGGAACTCGCAAGAAGAACGGCAAAGAAGAGTCCGTATGAAGAGGGGGTAGCGTTAAAAAAGCTGCTCTTTTTTGTTGCGGCTGATGATTTTGGAACAATGCCAAAGGTCAACAGTCCGCTTGTGATTGATGGCAGCCGTTTTTTAGTTGCCGATGTGCGGACGGATAGCGGAATGTATGAAATCACAATCAGGGGAGGAAAGCGATGATAGATATACATATTGCAGTTGCTAAATCCGCCGAAGAAATCATCAAAGAGCTGGATGGCGCCTGGTACAAGAAAGATACCATTTTAAAAGATGCATCCAATGCGGCCGGAAAGTACGCCATGAAAAAACTGAAGACCGGGATTGAGAAACGTTATGACTACGACAAAGAAAAGATTAAGCCGGAAGAACAGTTAACCAGAAAGAGTGCGACTTATGCAAATCCAAGAACTATTATTAACGTCAGCGGTTATCGGAATGAGATGGTGCGTTTTACTGTTACACCTGATACACTGGCGTACGGAAAGAACAGACCGGATGCCTATGCCGCCCGCGTGCTGGCTAAGAGTAGCCTCATGGAGGTGTTGGAAAATAGAGAGAGGGGGTATTCCAAAGCGTTTATGGTCCGGTTTAAAAGCGGGCATAAGTCGCTTGTGCAGAGGAAGCTGGACGAGGATAAATCAAGAAAAGTTAAAACGGTGAATGCATTATCCGTGACGCATATGGCAAAAGGGGCGTTTCGGGTGGAAGAGTCGGATATTACAGAAAAACTTCAGTTCTACGTGCAGAAAAACATTGACAAATACATGAAAAAGAGAGGGGCTGTTTAGATGAAAGCTTCGGCTTCCACGCCCGAGGAACTGGTGGCGGTACTAACGGATGAAATCCGCCGCCTGTCCGGGGGCGTTTCCTTTTATGACGCAAATGGTGATGTGGCAGACCTGCATGTATTTTCCCAGACACTGCCACAGCCACAGAGCAACACAGAAGACAGTGACATAACAGAAGAAAACGGATTGCTGCAAACAAATGAGACAGACACAGAATTCCCGTACTGTGTCGTAAGGATTGACAATGTAAAAGTAACAGGTATTACAACGAAGCGGACTGTGGATATTATTTTGGAATTAGGGATTTTTTATGAAAAAGAAGACTGCCAGTACCAACACAGCATGTTGACCCTTTTTGAAAAAATCCAGAGACGATTTTTAATAAATCCGGTTATCGGCGCAGCGGAATGCGAGCCGGAAATGGTATTTGCAGTAAGCCCAAACGACGAAGATACACACCCCTATTATTTTGGCGGTGCGGCTCTTCGTTTTTTGATTCCGACTTATGAAAGGGAGGACATGAACGCATGAGTGACAAAAAGACAACAGGCACGGCGGAAAAGGCCGGTGCAAAAACAAAAACGGCAAGAAAGAGGGAAACCGTGATGTATATCGGCCCTAATATTGCCGGTGTGGTGACAAAAAACACATTGTTTGCAGAGGGTAAACTATCCGATTTACTGCAAAAGAAAATAGAGGAGATACCGATGCTACAGTCTCTTTTGATACCAGTATCGGAATTGGCAAAAACAAATGCGGAGATGGAAAATCCATGCTCGGCAGTCTCCATCTGCTACAAAAAGGCAGAGGAGATGTTAAGCGTTAAGAAAAAGGGAGGCGTGATAGATGGAAGCAATTAAGCACGGCGTATATGCAAAGAGAGCGAAGCAGAATAACGGCAATATCATGGGAATTACGAGTGGTATTCCTGTATATATCGGCACTGCTCCGGTGCATATGACGGGAAGCGGCATAAATAATGTGAATACGCCTGTTATCTGCCACACGAAAGAGGATGTGATGAAACGGCTTGGCTATCAGGATGATTTCCAGTCGTTTTCGTTGTGTCAGGCGATGTATATGCACTTTTTCGCGGATGATTTGGAGGATGTAATTTCCCCGGTTGTTTTTATTAATGTATTAGACCCGGAGGTACATAAAAAAGAGATGGATATGCTTACCGTTCCCGTGTCGGAGCGTACTGCCATTATCCCTAACGGCAAGGTCATACCGTCCACACTAAATGTTCAGGCCGGCGCAAACAAATTGGAAAAGGAAAAAGACTATCTTTTGTCTTGCGAGGATAATCACGTTGTAATTACGCTGCTGGCCGGCAGCAGTGCGGCGAGTGCCACAACATTAGCGGTGTCTGGAGAGGTGGTGGATACAGACGCTGTCACGAGCAATACCGTGATTGGCGGGTATGATGCAGAAACAGGCACGGAAAAGGGATGTGAGGCAATCCGTAAAATTTATCCGTTGTTTGGCGTTACGGCATCTATTATAGCGGCCCCCGGTTACAGTCATGACCCTAATGTGGCAGCAGTACTGCAGGCAAAGTGCGAGTGTATTAATGGTGCATTCAGCGCGGACTGCATAATTGATTTAGATACGGAAAAATGTAAAAGTTTTGAAGATATTGGCAGGGTAAAGGAAGAGTCGGGGCTGATATCCAAGCATGCGTATGTCGTGTGGCCGATGGTTAAAAAAGGCGGGAAAATCATTTATGGCTCTGCCGCTGCGGCCGCCATTGTACAAAGGACAGACGCGGAAAATGGTGATATGCCTCATCTGTCGCCGTCTAATAAAGCGGCGTTGATTGATGAGGCATGTTTAAGTGACGGCACTACTGTTTTAATGGATTTGGTACATGCCAATACGGTAAATGCCTATGGCGTTGCTACGTTTTTAAATATGGAGGGTTATAAACTGTGGGGCAATTATTCGGCGGCTTATCCTGATACAAGTGAGCCGGACGAAAAGTTTTGGTCGGTCAACCGGTTTTTTACGTGGAAAGGGAATCTTTTTGTTCGCAAGTATTTTAGCCGCATTGATGGCGCCGGAAGTACCCGGTTTATTGAGATATTGGTGGATGAAGAAAATATGGAGTGTAACGGTTATGTTGCGGCAGGCGTTTGTGCCGGAGCCGGCATTGAGTTTAGGAAAGAGGAGCATACGGCAGAGGATATTATGAGCGGGAATATTAAACTCCATATTTCCCTTGCTCCGTATCTGCCGCTACAGTCGATAACGGCGTTAATGGCATTTGATATAAACGCCCTGATGGCCGAATTTGCAGGAGGTGAGGACGAATGAAAACAAAATCACTTTTAGAGGGGCTAATCCCTGAGGTAATCAGTAATTTTAATATGTACGACAGTAACGCTAGTCGGGTTTTTGGCCTGTCGGAAGAGATAGAGATGCCGGAGTGGAACTCGATTACGAGCGAAATCAGTGGCGCCGGTATTCTTGGCACATATTCTGCGGATATTGTCGGACATTATGAGGATGTGGATATGGATATCCCGTTTAAATCGTTGTGCGGCGATATGATTAAGTTTGTTCCGGGGCGGTTCCACATGATTACATTCCGGGCAAATATGCAGTCTACCGTACAAAAGACGCACGAAAAGGCAAATACAGGCATTAAAGTTGTTGTCGGTGGCACGGTTAAGGGATTTAAAACAGGAAAACTAAAAATCGGTGATAAGATGGACGCTAGCTTAAAAATGAATGTGACGTATTTTAAGTACGAACAGGACGGTTTTGTATTTTTTGAGCTGGATAAAATCAACCCGAAACTGATTGTTAATAACGAAGATATTTTAGCGCCTATTCTGGCGAACTGTTAAGGAGGGATATACATGAACAAAGAAAATGAAACTGCTAGCAAGGAAGAGGAGAAGAAAGAGTTAAAAACGGCGGCATCTGGTGAATATGTGGTTGCCTTAACAAAACCGTTTGAGTTTGAGGGCAAGAAATATGAAAAATTAGATTTTACTCCGTTTTTGGATTTGAAGTACGATGCGTTGATTGACGCCCGCCAAATGACGATTGCGCAGGGATACGGCAATGACATTTTTATGGAGAGGTCGTGGGTTTTTGTTGCCAACCTGATATCTATTGCGCTTGATTTGCCGCTGGAAGCAATGTTAAATGTATCAATTTCCGATGCGAGGGAACTGAGGAATATGGTAAGTAATTTTTTATAATTTACCACGTCGATATTAACGATTTTTCAGAACTTAAAAAGACTCTGCTTATTTTGAGCATCAATCTGGGGACATCTCTTGAGTTTTTACAAAAGATGTCCCTGACGTCGTTATATGAGCTTATGAGGGATTATATGGAGGTGATGGAAGAACGGTATGGCAGGAAATAAAAGGACAGAATATCAGCTGGCGATACAGATTGCCGGCGAAATCAGTAAATCGTTTCCACAGAGTATGAAGCTGACAAAGAGCGAATTGCGGGCAATTTCCAGAGAGGCCGCCCGCTCTTCCGGCAACATGAAAACCAGCTTCCGGCAGAGTCTTCAGGATACAAAACCGATGTTTGATAAAATAGGCAAAGCGGCTAAAAAAGCATTTAAGGTAGTGACTACGGCTGCGGCTGCGGCATCGGTTGGCATCGGCGCGTTTTCCATCAAAACGGGCATGGAGTTTGATAGCCAGATGTCTACGGTAAAGGCGTTGTCGGGAGCCAGTCAGAGCGAGATGCGCCAGCTAAACGCAACGGCGAAAGAGCTTGGCGCCACGACAAAATGGACGGCCAAAGAGTCCGGTCAGGCAATGGAATATATGGCGATGGCCGGATGGGATACAAAGCAGATGATAGCGGCGGTTCCGGCGACAATGAATTTGGCGTCTGCGTCCGGTGAAGAATTAGCGACAGTATCGGATATTGTTACGGATTCCATGACGGCATTTAATATGAAAGCCAAAGAGGCTGTGCATTTTACCGATGTGCTGGCAGCAGCAGCTACCAATTCCAACACTGATGTCGGCAAGCTGGGAGAATCGTTTAAGTATGCGGCGCCATTGGCGGGAACCATGAAATACAGTGTGGAGGATACGGCGATTGCGCTTGGCCTGATGGCAAACAGCGGGATAAAGGCGAGTCAGGCCGGTACATCCGTGCGGTCATGGCTGACGCGCATGGCAAAGCCGACAAAAGAGTCTGCGACCGCAATGAAAGCGCTGGGGATTAAGCTAAAAGATTCCAAAGGAAATATGAAGTCTTTCCGCACGGTTATTGATGAAACAAGAGAATCACTAAAGAAAATAAAGGGAAAGGATAAACAGATGAAATATGCAGGCATGCTGGCGGGAAAGACCGGGATGTCCGGATTGTTAGCGGTTGTAAATGCTACGGATAAGGACTATAAAAAACTCAGTAAATCCATTGATGAGTGTAAGGGTGCCGCAGAAGAGATGGCAAATACAAAACTGGATAATCTGGAGGGCGATGTCACGCTGTTTAAGTCGGCGCTTGATGGCGCGGGGCTGGAAATTTATAACGAGTTAAAAGAGCCATTGAGGGAACTCGTATCCGACGGCACGAAATGGGTTGGTGGATTTGCTAAAAGTTTCAAAGAGAAATTCCCGACGATAAAAAGAAATATTGCGCAGGTGGGGGAGGCGGTAAGCGTCCTTGCGACACCTGTGTTAAAGTTAGGGGGATGGTTAGTATCTCATCCGCATGTGATTACGGGAACTTTAACCAGTATTGGCGCCGCTTTTGCTACGCATAAAATAGCCAGCGGGATAACTGGTGCAGTCAGCGGGATTAAAAGTCTTGTTTCTGGTTTTTCGGCGCTGAGTCTTGCAAGCAAGAGTTTTTTTATTGGCACGGCTGCGGTTACGGCTATTGCCGGAGTATGCGCAGCGGTAAAAAGCTACAACAATGCCATGAAAGAACAAAGTCTGGCAGAGACGTTTGGTGATATTGCCCTCTCTATGGATGATATAAAGATTGCCGCCGCCAAAATCGTGGGAGCGCGCAAACTGGAGCGGGTTCGCGAGCTGTTGTCGGTTAAAAAGGAGTCGATCGGATTTGCCGACAGTTTAAAAGAGGCGAATCAGAGATTAAATATGCTGGATTGGAAGTTTTCCATCGGCATGAAAATGACGGAAACGGATGTCTCTGACTACGAAAGCAATATCAAGCAATTTGTCGACTCCGCCCAGAAACTGGTTGACAGAAAGGGATACGAGGTAAATGTCGCCGCCTCGGTTCTGTTCAGTAAAGATTCACAGGAATATGAGAGTGTTATTAAAAATAACAACAGTTTCTTCAGTAAGCTGGACGGCGAGGTGGCGGAATTATCGGGAAAAATTGAGAAAAAATTAAAAAAAGGTGTAAAAGAGGGATTTACTCCGGATTTGCGGGAGGAAATTAACGGACTGCTCCAACAGATATCGGAGGCAACAAAAACTGTTACGGAAGCGGAAAACGATGCAAAGTGGGATTTGCTTAATGCGAAGTGGAGCGGTAAGGATTTAAACGCAGATTCGTATAAAAATCTCAAAGAAGAGCTGCAAAAGAATGTAAAAGAGGTAGAGAACGGCGCCGATGAGGCGTTTACAACACTTGCTACATCCATAAACCAGCAGTATAAGTCCGGCCAAATTGATAAAAAAACGTATGAAAAAGAAATGCAGCAGGCAAAAGAGGCACGTAGCGAAACAATACAAAAGGCAAAAGACAAAGGGCAAGAATTTTTATACAATACGGCCATGGATACCTATGGTAAAAAGATACAAAATAATCAGTATATGTCGGATGGTGATATAAGCGCCGCAAAAGAGATTTTTCAGGGCGTCAAAGAAATGAATCCTACATCCCAACTTGGTGTTAATGCGGATACGATAAGTTTTGGGCTGGATAAAATCGGTGGACGCTGGGGCGAGATTGCGAATATCAGCGATATGTTTGAACAATTCTTTTCGGGGGGAGAAGAGGGAACTTTTAAAACATTAAGGAAAAAATCGAAAGATATTATAAACACTCATTTTTCTTCGGGAAAGAAGTTTAAAAGCCCTTATGAAGAAAAAATTGAGTTGCAGACAACACTTGAGGTCAATGAGATTAATATTGAGGGAATTCAAGCAGATACCCGTCGGGCGGCGGATGGTATAAAACGAGAGTTATCGACGGTGTCTAAGGGGAGTATTCCCATAGAAATACCAGTTACTTTTGTTGGGGATACTTCGAAGATTGATATAAAGAATGGCAATAAGGGCGGAAAGAACAAGACGCAAAAAGTGAAGAAACGTGCCAAGGGCGGCTTTATTACAAAACCGGAGTTTTCACTGCTTGCGGAGGCCGGTTTTCCGGAGGTTGTGATTCCACTGGATGGCTCCCCGAATGCTTATCGTTTGCTTTATCGGACGATGGAGATACTTGGTATTAAAAATAATGCAGCCGGTTTTACGGGGATGTCGCAGAGCATTATGTCTTATTCGTCTGACTCCGGCAATAAGAGAACTGCCGGTAATAATAGACAGACGGAGCCGCCGGTTGTGATACAGTATTCCCCTAATATCGTAATAAACGGAGATGCCGATGAAAGCAGGATAAAAAATGCATTGCAGGATGATTATGCAAGGTTTGAGAGATTTATGAAACGATACAAAAAAGAAAATGGGAGGGTATCTCTGGCATAGGAGGCGGGAAATATGTTTTACGAGACGAGATTGGGCGATACATGGGATATGATTGCCAAGCGCGTGTATGGGGACGAAATGAAAGCTGACTTGCTTTTGGAGAACAATCCGTTTTTGGTTGCCGTTGCTGTTTTTGATGCCGGAACTTATGTATATATTCCGGATTTGCCGGCCGTGGACGAAGCATCTTATGAGGATTGGAGGCGGTAATTTGTGGAAAATGCAAGAAAAGTAAGGGTTGCCATTTCCTACAGCATTGCCAAAATCGGAAAGGAAATCAGGGAGTGTCTGGAGGATTTTACTTATAACGATATTGCGAGCGGGGAGACGGACAATATAAGCCTGACGCTCAACAATAGCAGTCTGCGGTTTATAGATACTTATATGCCGAAGAAAAGTGACAGGATTAGTCCAAGTATCTATTTTTGCAACTGGAAAAAGAGCGGGGTTACTAATCGCTTAAAATGCGGACGGATGATGGTGGATGACATATCTTTTTCGGAACCGCCGGCGACTTGTAGTTTGGGAGCTGTGTCCATACCGGCAAAGGGAGAATTTAAAAATACCAAACGAACCGTGACGTACAAAAATGTAACAGTCAAAGAAATTGCCAGAAAAATAGCCAAACGTGCGGGGATTGCCCTGCATTATTCGGCACCGCATATACATATCAAAAAAATCGAGCAGAGCAAGACGTCTGACTCCGAATTTTTGTTATCTGTATGTAATGATTATGGACTTGGTATTAAAATTTACAACGGAAAGATTGTAATTTTTAACGAAGAAACTTACGAAAAGAAGCCGTGTGTGGATACTATTACACGGCTGGGCGGTGATGTAATAAGCTGGGATTGGAATACAACGCTGCAGAAGACATATACCGGCGCGAAAGTGACATATACCGATTCCGGCAATAATAAAAAACACCATATTACAATCGGAAAAAAAGGAAGAATGTTACACGTGGATGTTTCTGCCTTTTCGAAAAAAGACGCCCAATTAAAGGCAAAAGCCAGATTGGCGGAGGAAAATAAAAAAAGAACGACGATGTCGCTGACAATATTTCCGAATCCGAAGATTATAGCGACGTCTACCATTTTGTTAAGGGGATTCCGCAGGTTGTCCGGAAAATATTATGTGGATAAGGTCAGTTACAAAATTAATAAAAGCGGTGGCTGCGCAATGACGCTGGATATACACAAAGTGTATAAACGCATTGACTTGTAAGGAGGGGAATTATGGATGAATTAAAGAACAAGATAAGGATAGGTTATGTATCCGCAGTCCAAAGGGAAAAAGGGATGGTGGCTGTTGCCTATCCGGACGAAGATGATGCAACGACAGATTTTCTACCCTTTTTGTCGCCGGGGCGGGAATTTTTCCCTCCGGAAGTAAACGATATGGTTGTTGTTGTGTATACGGAGATATCGCAGGCAGTTGTGCTTGGCACATACTGGAATTGGGATAATATCCCTCCTGTGGTAAACGGCGTGCAGAAAAATTTTGGCGATGATGCCTATGTCCGATATGACGCCAAAGAGAATACATTAACTGTACATGCGCCTAAAATTGTAATTGAGTGTCAAAATGGAAATTTAGTTATCAATGATACAACAATAAAAGGGGTTAAATATGGCAAAAAAGAAAAAGAAGAAAGTTAAAGTATCCCGCTCCAAAAAGGGAGTTCTTGTTAATCAGGTTATAAGACCGTCCGGCCAGATAAGGGATATGCCGGTTACTGTCTATAATGCGCAAAAGGGGAGAAAGAGTATTTGCTCTTTTTGCGGGCTGAATTTTTTTGTGTCGAGGGATACGGCGCTTTTTTTGCGGGATTTAAAGCAGGAAGTTTCCGGTAGATGGACGAGCCACGAAATTATAGGGAAAAAGTCCAAATCCGAGTTTTTAGGGCCGGATATGCGCTCTCTCAGCTTTGAGATTATCATTGACGCGCGGTTTGGATATAAACCCTATACTACGTTAAAAAAGTTGCAGGAAATCGTAGAAAAAGGAAAAGTGGATGCCTTTTATGTTGGAACAAATAAAATCGGAGCGAAATGGAGGATGTCGAAAATATCGGAAGAATACGATGTTATATATCATGGCGGTAAGATAGCAAAAGCCAGTGTGAATGCGACGCTGGAGGAATATTAAGGGGTGATGGCATGCAGTTAGGAAGTGTTACTTTTGTTTTAGGAGACGGATTGAGCGAGAGCGACCGCCTAATCCAGATGGCGCATACGTTACTTTCGTCTTTTTCCGGCAGTTTTGTCTGTCACCGTGATATGGGGATAAATCCGGATATTATTGATTGCCCGTTGCCTTTGGCAACGACAAAATATGTGGCGGATGTATATGATAATATTGAGCGGTTTATTCCGCAGCTCACTGTCGACAATATAGAGTTTGACAGCGGGGAGGAGGTTTTGTTCCCTGTTGTTTATTTATCCATAAACGGCGAATATAAATATGACATGTCAGATTCTGACATAGAAGAGGAAGTCGGGGAGGAGGATGAGTATGAGCGAGATTAGCGTTTTTGACAAGTATCCGGATGTATCCTTTATTGATAATGCTACCTTGAAAGAGACGATAGAAAAGTGTACCGCTTATTATGAAGAACATTACAAGGAAATTACCGGCGAAGAAATCAAGTTGGGGGAGGCGGAGCCGGTGAAGCTGCTGCTTGATACTATTGCCTATATGCATTATCAGAAATTGGTTTATTTAGACCAACTTGGGAAAATGAATTTGCTGAAATATGCCACGGGGGAGTTTCTTGACAATCTGGGAGCCAATGTTTCACAGCCTCCCCGTACGGCGGGGAAAAGGGCGATGGTTAGTATGCAGATATGGTTATCCAAAACACAGACAGAGGATTATGTTGTGCCGTCGGGAACGATGTTTGCAACGGATGATGATATCTTTTTTGAGTCAACAACAGAGCTGATTATTCCTGCCGGAAAAGCCGATGGCATAGTATTGTGTCTATGCACGGAAAGCGGGACTGCCGGAAATGGATATGAGCCGGGGGAGGTTGATACAATCGTGACGGCATTGCCATATATACAAAATGTTGTAAATACAACAACATCTTCCGGCGGGGAGGATGAACAGAACGATGAAGCTTACGCAGAAAGCGTTTATCTTGCGACATCCCGTTATAATACAACGGGAAATGAGGATGCATATAAGTATATTATCCGGCAGGTAAGCAGTCAGATTGGCGATATTGTTATTGATACTCCGTCGCCATTACGTGTTATCATTACGTTTCTAATGAAAGATGGCACGATTCCGCCGGTTGAATTGCTTCAGGCTGTTGGCAATGCCGTGAAATCAAAATTTAAGAAAACGCTGAACGATTATGTCACTGTTAAACAACCGTCCACGGAAGAATTTGAAATAGACGCAAAATACTGGATTAACGAGTCTGACCGCAAAAATGCGGCGGAAATACACAAAAAGATAGAAGACGCCGTTGAAAAGTATAAGAGATGGCAGGCGGAAAAGCTCGGCCGTGACATTAATCCGGATATGCTGCGTCATTGTATTATGGGCGCCGGAGCAAAGAGGGTAGAGGTTGTTTCTCCTCGATATACGGTTGTAGAGAGCGGTTGTGTAGCTGTCTGCGGCACGAAAAATGTGAAATACGGGGGGCTGGAGGATGACTAATTATGCGCAGTACACACATGGCAGAAAAGGCATATTTGATGTGGCTTTGGCGGATATGTTTCCGGCCGAATCCGTAGAGCTGCAATGTCTGTCTTTTGTGGACGCTATGCTTACCGCACAATTTCAGGATTTTTCGGAGCGTATTGTTTTAGCGTGTAACGTAGACAACCTGCCGGAGGAAATTTTGGATATTCTGGCCGCGCAGTACCGCATCCCATACTATGACAGCGATTTAACCATGCAGCAAAAAAGAGACCTTGTGCGGGAGGGATATCGCTGGGTTATGACGGCCGGAACTACGGGATGTATTAATCGTCTTGTACATGCCATTTTTGGAAATGGGAACACGGTAGAATGGTATGAAGATGCATACGGCAATATTCCGGAGGGATATTTTGATATACAGATTGACAATGAATATATTCCCGAGGATAAAGTTGCCACGTTTGAGCGCATCCTCCGGAAAGCGAAAAACGTACACAGCAAATTGCGGTATGTAATATCAAAGCAGGAAATATATCCGTCTGTCAATATAGTCGGTATGACAATGGTTACGGATAAGATTATTATAGGTGCTAAAGGACAGGAATAGGAGGCGGGCTATGGGATATTTTACAAAGCAGGTAGTTACTAATCAGGGGTTACAGACAATGGCACAGGCGGAGGCAGATGGGGGCGTGGTGATGTTTACCAGAGTCGAGGTCGGCGATGGCACATACACGGACGCAGAGACAGAGCAGCTCCCCGACACGTCGCAATTAAAAAACAAAAGGAAAAGCTATCCCGTATGCGGCGTATCTGCAGAAAATAAAACCATTGAGTTAAAAACCATCGTTGACAACAAAGGTCTGACGGATGGTTTTTATTTACGTGAGGTCGGAGTGTTTACACAAGTAAACGGAGGAGATGAGATATTATTTTCCGTTGCTATTTGTGATGAGGACAATACTTATATCCCTAAATTTAAGGATATACCTGTCGAATTGGTTATATCTAATTTTATTGCTTACTCGGGAACCGGACAGTTTACGATTAATTATAAAAGCGAGGCATGTGTATCGGCAGAGGAATTTCACGATTTTTGCGAAATGACTGCGGCGTCTCTGGATGGCAAAGTCAGTAAAGATGGTGATGAAATGTCCGACGAACTTATATTGTTGGGCGGCTCCATGGTCGCGCGGGAACCCGGAGAAACGGGTGTTCCCGGATATGTAAAAACAATACAGATTAAAATTTTGCGAGAGTATGTAAATTATCCGATTATTTTTGAGATTGCCGGCAGAAACTGGCGATACTCCAGAAAATTGTATGTACGTTTTGAAAACCTTAATGGAACAGACCCCGAACTATACAATTTCTTTATTGACAATCCAGCGGAGTATAAAGTTGCAATTATAAAATCAGATACGTCGACATGGGATATCTATGTGCAAAAATCTGAAAGCTGGTCTAACGCTATTGTATGCAGCATGTCCAATACAAACTATGCTGACGCTGTGCAAATAACATTTCCGGATACACTTGTAAGTACTCTTCCGTCTGGAGCAGTTGAACCAACAGTCATTACATGGGATAAGGCGAAAAATGCGGATACCGTAGACGGAAAACATTTTTCGGATATTCAGGAGTTAATCAATAATAAACAGAATATCAGAAATGATAGAGTAGTTGAAAATTACGATTGGAATAATGCCACCACGGCTGGGGCATATAAAGTACAATATGCGACTATGACAAATGATAAACACGGTATACCCGGGGAATATTCTTATGGTATTTTATACGTCATCGACAGCGAAGTGGGCGATGAGACGAGAATCATGCAGATGTATTTCCCCCACCAGCCAAACATATCTCCTATACACATAAGGATGAGGAATGGTGGTGCTTGGAAAGACTGGGTTGCTGTAACAAGTGCAATCGGAGAAACTGGAAACGCTGCTACTCTTGGTGGCATGAACAAAAATCAATTTGTACACAGAGCAAATCCCGTATTAGACGGAAACGTTACTTGTAAAAAGAACATCTGGTTTAGTGGAGAAAACGGTGCCCAATCAATGATTAGATTTGTTGAGTCTAGTGATGCCACAGGACAAGGCATCTCCATTGGTGGCGGTGGATTGACAATTATCGGTGGTGGTGAATCCGCACATACCCTCGTTGAGTATTATACAAATAGCGGAAAAGTAAAAGCTGGTGGAATCGAAAAGATGTTCATTGCAAACGACGAGGCTATTGATTTTTATACGAATTGCCAGAACGGATTTTCCACCGCTAAACACATAACAATGAACGCAGACGGAACAATTACCGCAGAGGGTTTTAATGGTAATGCCACATCTGCTTCCCACGTCCTTGACGCAACAGATGGAAGAAAAACGTATATGAAGTATGCGGCTAATTGTGTAAATGATTTTACATATCTCGCTGTCTGGAATCCAATCAGTGGTGGCGTTGAACTCAGAGCCTTTGAGAAAGCAAATTTAAAAGATAAGCTGGGGTTAAGCAATACGCCGGATTATGAGGAGGGGACATGGAGTCCAACGCATGGTCCTTCGGCCGATTCGTCAAAGTTTGTCTTTGGGAGTGGAACATATACGAAAATAGGCAATGTAGTTATTGCCCGATTTAGTATGAGTTCTGGTCCCGCAAGTGGGAAATACGGCGTAGAAGTGAGCAGAACCTCATTGCCGTGGTCAATGTTGGCTAATAATTTTATCTCAGCGGAGGTACATGATGTATATAATGGCAAAATATACGATGGGGTAGTACCAGGCATTGGAGGGGGGTTTATTTCTTTTGGAAGTATGCAGTTTACAAAGCAAACATCTTCTATGCCGACAGAAGTTTATGTTGGCACAATCATATATAGCATCTAATAAAACAGTAGAAAGTGAGGGAAAC
>CAJTLS010000029.1:0-2175 GCA_910577295.1 uncultured Eubacterium sp. | reverse complement strand
AAGCAAATTTAAAAGATAAGCTGGGGTTAAGCAATACGCCGGATTATGAGGAGGGAACATGGAGTCCGGGATATGGTTATACGGCTGGTCCTACACACTTTGTTTTTGACTATGGCAAATATACAAAAATAGGTAATGTAGTAATTGCTTCGTTCGCTATGTCTGCCAGTCCTGTAAGCGGGGAGTATAATGTGTATTTATCGCAAAGCTCGTTGCCGTGGCCGATGTCTGCTACAAATTTTATGTCGGCCGATGTGCAGGATGTATATAATGGCAAAAAATACGACGGAAGAATGGCAGGAGTAATATCGTCTATTGGGTTCGGCAAAATGCAGTTTACAAAGCAAACATCATCTGCACCGACAGAGCGTTATGTTGGCACAATTATGTATCGTATCTAATGTATTTATTATATCAGAAAGTGAGGGGAAATATGGAAACAAAAAAAATAGTAGATATGCTGACGGCAGACAGCGTTAGCATATTAACACAAAAATTTATGAAAGACGATGGTGAAATAGTGCAGGTTGGCAAGAACCACCGAAAAGGGTATGTAAATTCTGGGTCAGGAAGAGCAGAATTGCAAGAAAAGGAACCAGCAGAAGTTGTTGAAGCAGTGTTAGCCATCTGGGGTGATACGCCAACGGTGCAGGACATTTGCACAACGGAGGGAGGTGAGACAAGTTGTTAGTAACGGTGCTTGAATTTATTTCTGCAAATTGGGTAGATTGGTTGTTTGGATTGATATCCGTTTTTTGTGCTGCTATTTGCAAAAATGTAATTAAAAACACAAAAAAGAACGATGCCATCGCAGAGGGCGTACAAAGCCTTTTACGCGAAAACATCGTACATAATTACAACAAGTATCAGGATAGGGAGTATTGTCCTATCTATGCGAAAGAATCGATTAAACGGGTTTACGAGGCCTATCACAGGCTGGGCGGAAATGATGTAGCGACAAAACTATATAATACTCTTTTGGAGATGCCGGAAGAGCCGGAAAAGGAGGAATGACGTATGAAAAAATGGTTTAATCAATCAAAAAACAAAGAGTGGGTAAAGCGTTCTGCGCGGACTTTCCTGCAGGCGTTTATCGGTGTCTTTTTTGCCGGAATTGCCAGCGGGGAACTGGAGCTTTTTGAATGGAAGACATGGATATTAACGCTGATTAGTTCGTCAATTGCTGCCGGAGTTGCCGCAATGATGAACCAAAATCAAAATGAGGAGGTAAACAGAGTATGAAAACAAAACATGATGTGAGGATAGACCGGTCAAAGATACACCCGTGGCTGGATTACAAATTGGACTTGCTGCTGAAAGAATGTGCAAAAAAAGGAATTTACCTCATTGTTACAGAGGGTTTCCGGACAAAGGAGTATCAGGATGAGCTTTACGCAAAGGGCAGAACAAAGCCGGGAGTGATTGTCACAGGAGCAAAGGGAAAAGATTATAGCAGTCAGCACCAGTGGGGAATCGCGTTTGATATTGCGATGAACTACGATGTAGACGGTGATGGAAAAATAACGGATGATACATGGAACGAAAAAGGGTTTAAAGCAGTTGCCAAAATAGCAAAATCCTCAAAAGTAGGTCTTGCATGGGGCGGAGATTGGCGGTCAATTATAGACACGCCCCACCTTTATTTAAAAAAGTGGGGTAGCACCACAACAAAATTAAAACGGAAGTACGGAACACCGGATAAGTTTAAGAAATACTGGAAGCGGCGTCTCAAAAAGAACAGATATTTGTATACAACAAAGGGCATGAAAAAACGCAAATATCTGATTAAGGCGGGTGAAAAAGTTACTGTGCTGTGGTATTCGAGACTTGGGTATGCAAAAGTAATACATGACGGAAATACAGGGTATGTATTCCGGAGCGGGTTTTATTCGGTTGAGTAATCATACACCCCCCTGATACTTTGGTTGGTTAGTATCAGGGGGGGTATGTTCTTTTTACTCCGTTGTATTTATTTTATTTCGGTATTTGTATGTCTGTTTATATATTTATCATATTGTCCTCTGTTCCTTTGAACAATTAAATATATTTATTGCTTAACAAATAATTTTATGTTATGCTTTAATTACAGTTGGGGCGGTGACAAGCCCGCCCTTTCTGTACTTCCTTCACACTTATTCAATATCTAAATTTTCTGTTACAATTCCCAGTGCTTCA
>CAJTLS010000028.1 GCA_910577295.1 uncultured Eubacterium sp. | reverse complement strand
TTCCTCTTTACTCTTTTACTGCTTATTCATATTCATTTGCTCGCCGGACTCGGCGGTATGTACTCTGTCAATTCTCCTAAATCCACATTCAAATACAAGCACAATTTACATAGAAATTTCAAATCCCATCGGGTTTGCTTGTCTTGGCAATACCTATTGAAGTTTGTGCGTGGTATATCCATATCTTTACATAGTGTCTGCTGATTAGGTTGCAAACACTTGATTTTACTGACTTTTACCCCGTTTTCTGGTACAATAATTGCAAGGATTTTGACGAAAACAAATCGTTTTTCTTGCAGTTTTTTACAGATTTTGAGTATAAAGGAGCTAAAACAATGTACAAACCGATTGACAAGTTACAGCATTCATTCCTCGATTTCAACCAGCCTATGGGACTCCACATGAATCCGGATAACCGTTGGATCAAACTGGCTGACCGCATCCCATGGGATGAGTTTGAAGTAAAATATGCCAAGCTGTTTCCAAGTGATACGGGCAATGTTGCCAAGCCTCTTCGTATGGCATTAGGAGCTCTGATCATCCAGACCAAGTTCCAGTATTCCGACCGTGAGCTTGTAGAACAGATCGCAGAGAATCCGTATCTGCAATACTTTATCGGGCTTCCTGGATTTCGGGAAGAAGCTCCGTTTGATGCAAGTACACTGGTTCTCTTCCGTAAACGCATTTCCGCAGAGATGCTGATGGAAGTAAACGAGTATCTTCTTTCCCATAAGGATGATGACAAAGATGACCATACTCCTCCATCCGTAGGAAAATCCGGTGATGATGGTACTGCAAAAGAAGATACAAACAAAGGAACGCTGACCCTTGATGCAACCTGTGCACCTGCAAACATACGTTATCCGCAGGACATCTCGCTTTTGAACGAAGCAAGAGAAAAGCTGGAAAACATCATTTACCGATTTTGTAAATGTTATGGTCTTAAGCTGCCCAGAAGATACCGCAAACGCGCCAGAAAAGAGTATCTTGCATTTGCCAAGAGCAGAAAGCACACGGCAAAGAAAATCCGCAGCGCAATCCGCAGACAGCTTGGCTACGTGAAAAGAGATCTTGGCTATTTGGAACAGTTCATGAGTGATGGATACGCCATGGCAGGTAAGGATATCGACTTGTATCTTACCATCATCAAGCTGCATGAACAGCAACAGTATATGTATGATAACAGAGTCCATTCTGTGGAGCATCGCATTGTAAGCATTGCGCAGCCATGGCTTCGACCGATTGTCAGAGGTAAGGTCAAAGCACCTGTTGAATTTGGTGCAAAATTTGATCTCAGTCTTGACAGCGAAGGTTACGGGCGTATCGAAAAAATATCTTTTGAGGCATACAACGAGAGTACCTGCCTGATTGAAGCAATAGAGCGTTTCAAAGAACGTACCGGTTATTATCCGGAACGTGTTCTGGCAGATCAGATATATCGGACCAGGGAAAACAGGAGTTATTGCAAGGAGCATGGGATCCGGTTATCAGGTCCAAAGCTGGGCAGACCAAGTGCCACAGCAAAAGTTGATAAAAAGCAAGAGTATCAGGATAATACCGATAGAATCGAAGTGGAGCGCACCTTCAGCCTGAGCAAACGCTGCTATGGTATGAGCTGCATTACCACAAAACTGGAAGAAACGCAGCTGACTTCTATTGCATTATCTGTATTCGTGACGAATCTGTTCAGGATTCAGAGGCGAATACTTTGCGCTCTTTTGCATCTGTTCCGATTCTGGCATGACCGGAGCAGATGTAAGAGTTGGAAGTTGCAGATAGCTACTTAATCAGCAGACACTAATTACTTTTGATATTTCGTTTCCATCAAATTTATTATACTGTTGAAAAATGCTATCAGGAAAACCTTTTGTAATACTGTAGGCATAAAGCATCATTTCTATATCATTGGCCTTAGCTCTTTCTTTTCATTACAACTTCCCCAAAATATTCTTAATAAACAAATTATTTTACACGGGATAGAACCAACACACTTTCCAATGGGATGCAATACGCTCATGTATAAATTCGTGACAATCATCATCAAATACAAAGGCAACATAACCGGAACATGGTCTTTCTCCAATATTAAAATGTACCCTTGTAGAAGTTATATAAATACTTATCGGATATGGATAGTCTGACAGTAGTTCTCCTATCTCTTTCCGGACAGGTGTTACATCTTTCGCCGGATTTGACATGACAATCTCAGCATTATTATTGATTGATATCTCCAGTGTTTCTTCTGAATCAAATTTATTTATAGAAAAATACTCCGCAATCTTCTGTATATGAGGTGTATAATTTGAGATAAGTTCTACCACTTCCGGTCTTGAACCGTAATTATAATATCCGCTCACTTTGGCGTAATTTTTTACCTCAACCGCTATCCCTGTTCTTATTCCATTATGGGCAACCGCATAAACGGTACACCTACCGACTTTTCTCCCCGCTTGTATGTATCCATTTTCACTCACCGTGGCAATCGTTTTATCACTGCTAAACCAACGAATTTTCGGCGAGAAAACTCTCTTTGCTTCATTCAATCCAAATTTCGCCGGAATGCTCTCGGCTGTTAGCTGATAACCGGAACAAAGCCCGAGGTAACACTTCTTCTTATTCACCTTAGGCGCTCTGGAGTTAATCTTCTTTTTATTTCTCTGATAGACCTTGGAGCTGACCCATATGGATTTCGGCCCTGTTATCTTCTTTTCTCCATACTTTTTATACGCTGCAATCCGATAACGATACACGCTGTTTCTTTTTCGTTTCCTGTGAATCCAACTTGTTTTAGTCGCACTTATGTTTTTTATCAGTTTATAAGTATGACGCTTTTTATTGTATTGGTAAATCGTATAACCGTCAACATTTGCAACTGGCTTCCAAGATAACCGCAGGGAAGTAGACGAGTGACGGATAACCCTGATGCCGTCGCAGGCAGGAATTGACTGCTGTGGTTCTTCCCCTCCCGCTGCGACTATGTCTTTAGCGTTTGCAATTAACAGTAAATAAATGATAAATGTAAATAGAAGTGTTTTTATTTTCTGTTTCCTCATGTTTTCCCCTCCTAATGTTTTTCAATTAACTCATCGTGTGTATCATTAATTACTTTTGATATTTTATTTTCTTCTTCTGATGTTTTATTTTCATAAAATTTATTATAATATTGAAATGCTTTAGTTGGATAACCTTTTCCCATTGTATAGGCATAAAGCATCATTTCTATATCATTTGCTTTGGCTTTCTTATATTCTCTATGCTCTTTCATCAAATTATCATATTGTCCTTTATTAAAACAAACTGTAGTTTCATTATTTTCAGCACAGCGGTCTACTTTATTCACATCATCATAATATGCGTCATATAGTCCAAAGGCATGACCCAATTCATGTGCACATACCGATTCTAAATCGTCGTGAGGAATATTATAACCTTTCTTTTTGTTTGCCATTACCTGTTCGTCCGTGGGAATAAATATAACTGATATATCCTTATACTCCACATAATCTTCCGCATTATCATTAAAAGTACAATGATGATACCAATGGTCGCCCTCTGACGTACAATCAGGGCATTCTCCTCCCATAAGGACTTCAATAAACAACTGTCTCCCATTGTACTTTTCATTTGCTTTCCTATCATGAATAATCAGTTTTGTTTGGAAATCAATCCCCTTTTTAAAGTCGCCATTTCCACCAATGATTTGCAAATCAGAAAATCCGTTTGTTATTCCGGTCTTAAACTTATTGATACGCTCATAATTCGTCGATTCTTTTTTCATAAAAATGTAATCGCCGTATCGGTCTTTTTTATTACTGTTAGTATACTGTACAAATTCCAAATATACATGAATCTGCAATTTATTGTCTACCATTTTATATTTAATAGGAACATATTTCCCATTGACGTTATATGTATTGATTTGCTTATTTTTGCTCATGCATATGAGTGGATATTTTTTTGCCAGATACTTTTGCACATTGCCAAATAAAACAAGGCTTATTGATTTCGAAGAGCTATATACACCTTTTTCTTCTTTCCAAACCGGACGAATCCGATAGTAATATTTTTTCTTTGTTTTTAACTTAGTATCCCTATAAGAATCCTTTTTCGGTTTTGGCTTTGCAATAACTTTCCATTTAGCTCCTTTGCCTGCTTTTCTGCTCACTTCATAATAAGAAACTTTTTTTAGTTTATTCCATGAAAGGCAAACAGTATTTTGAGTTACCTGATTGATCGTAAAATCCATTTTCCCCATTCTGAATTTGACCGTATTGCTGAACTTTGAATACGTTGTTTTCGAGCTATCTTTGCTATATGTTTTTATTTTCAAATTATATTTTTCGCCCATTTCAAGCTTGTCAATATAATACACATGGTATTTCACTTTCCTGCCATGTTTTATCGGATATTGTTCCATTTTTTTGTTTTTATTATACAAAATCATGCCCTGAAAAGATTCGTTTTGTGTAACTGTCAATTTTATTTTTTTGTCGGAATAGTTATCTACGGTAATCGTTGGCCGTCTCGGAATATAAGTGCTGATTTGATGCTTTTCAGTGACAGAAACCTTGCATTGTGCCGTTTTACTTCCATCCGAACTGGAGGCGGTTACAATTGCTGTACCAATCTTTTTGGCAGTCATTTCACCCTTGCTGTTAATACTCAGAACTTTTTTCTTATTGGAACTCCACGTAACCGTTTTATTTGATGCCATAGAGGGCTCTATGGCAACCGATAATTTCAATTTCTGCTTTGGCTCCATTTTTACGGAAGTTTGGGATAAATGTATACTAGTTACCGGTATTGTCAGCTTCTTTTTCTCGATATAACAATACGAATCCGCACCGCCGTCCGTAAAAACATTATCCGTTACCTTTATCCGATAGTAATCCTTACACTCGCCAACAACGGAAACATTGGCGCCTTTCTTAATCGTTCCCCGCAGAACCTTTCCGTCTCCTCTCTTGTATAGCTCGCATCCATTCTGCTTTACTACCCCATTACACTCGGTTACCGGCTTATAGATCGTTATATAGCATTCTGTCTCCGCGCCACCAGCATCTTTTGCTTTCACCTTAACGCAGATAACTCCCTCCGCTTTCGCATAAACCTTCCCGTTTTTATCTATATTTCCTATTTTTTCCTGACTACTGTGCCAGATAACATCTTTATTCGCTGCTATATCAGGGGAAATTGTCGTCTGCAGTTGAAGAGAAGCTCCTTTTGCAAGAGAACTATTGTTTTTATCTAATTTTATACTATTTACTAAAATATTGATATTCTCTTTCTTTATAAAACCGGTATCTTTTCCGTCATCAAAAGTCGCTCCATCTTTTGTCTTCAACAGATAAAACTCATTACATTGGGCAATTACGGAAACAATTGTGCTCTTTTTCAGATTTCCTTTATTATCGTTGTTCTCTACACCCGCATTTACAGACGCACCACGATAAACAGAACTATCCTTATTCAATTTAGCTTTATGTGAATTAATTGAAGTATAAACAGATATATAGACTTTTTCTTCGTATTTCTTATCTTTTGTATCTGTTACATTTAAAATCAGCCAGCCAGTTCCCTCTTTTACTGTTTGCAATTTGCACTTCCCGCCAGAATCATCAATTACTTTAAAAATACTCTCGTCGCTGCTCTTAAATTCATGCTTTTTTACCGTCCCGACCGTCAGTTCATATGAAAAAACATCCGACTGACTGCCCAACACAAGCGCTCGATGATGTCTGGCCGTTTTGTCGTTTCCAATGTAGATTTTCAAATCGCCCTTTGCCGCAAACGCTTTTTGATTCATAAAAAGACTGCTTAACACAAGCACTGTAAAAAGCACCGGGAAAATTAATTTCTTTTGTCCTTTGTTCATCTTTTGTTCTCCTTTTTTTAATATTTTTTATAATTATACCTAATATTACCAAAACTGTCTATGATTTAGAAACTGCAAAATAGTGTGATTTTATCTATTTAAAAGCCACTATTGTATATGTTTTCTTGTAACTATTAGCTCTTCTGCACGCTATCGGGTTTCCTTTACAATCTAAATAATCCAGCAGTGCAATTCGGGAAAGAAACTGCAAAAAAAAGACAGCAAGTTTTGTGAAAGACGGCAGAACACCCGCCAGACTAAAACAAATTATCAAGCGATTGTCTTGTCACCTGTCAGGTTTTGTGTTATGATAAGTGCTAATACACAGAAAGGAAACATTTTCCATGATTGATTTAAGAGCTCGTATTGAGACACTTAAAAAAGAAAAAAACGCCGTAATTTTAACTCACTATTACGTCCGCGAGGAAGTGCAGCAGGTTGCCGATTACATCGGAGACTCCTTTTACCTGAGTAAACTTGCCACTACCGTTGACGCCGACACCATTGTTTTTTGCGGCGTTTCTTTTATGGGCGAGAGCGCCAAAATTTTAAATCCCGAAAAAACCGTACTGCTTCCAGACGAGACGGCCGACTGCCCGATGGCTCATATGGCTGACATTAACCGCATTGAAGAACTGCGCAGCAAATATCCAGACTTAGCAGTTGTCTGTTATATCAACTCTACTGCCAGACTGAAAACTTATGCCGACGTCTGTGTAACCTCTTCCAATGCGATAAAGATTGTAAAAGCATTACCAAATCAACATATTTTTTTCATTCCCGATGAAAATCTGGGCCGCTATGTAGCCAGTCAGATACCAGAGAAACACATTATCTTTAACGACGGCTTCTGCCATGTACATACCGAGATAACAGCCGGCGACGTGGAGTCGGCAAAAGAAACGCACCCGCAGGCGCTCTTTCTCGTTCATCCGGAATGCCGTCCAGAAATAACCGCTCTGGCCGACTTTATCGGCAGTACCTCTGAAATTATTGACTACGCCGCAAAAAGCAAGGCAAAAGATTTCATTATCGGCACAGAAACCGGCGTCCTGTACGAATTGCGGCAAAAAAATCCGGACAAGCATTTTTACTCAGTTCGTCCGGTACAATGCTGTACCGATATGAAAAAAATTACTCTTGAACAAATTGTTCATGTATTGGAAACCGGAAAACATGCCGTAACGGTCGACGAAGAGTTGCGTCAGGCAAGCAATGTTCCCCTAATGAAAATGTTGGCTTTAGCCAAATAAAGGAGCTGTTTATGAAGAATAAAACAGACATCTTAATTGTCGGCAGCGGGGCTGCCGGACTATTCTGTGCACTCTGTCTCCCCAGAGACAGGGAAATCACCATAATTACGAAATCAGACGCCGACCAAAGCGATTCTTTCCTTGCGCAGGGCGGCATCTGCGTTCTGAAATCAGAAGAAGACTACGAGCATTATTTCGAGGACACAATGCGCGCCGGACATTATGAAAACCGCGTAGAATCCGTGGACGAAATGCTCCGTTCCTCCCAATCCATCATCCAGAAACTAATCGACTATGACGTGGAGTTTGAAAAAAAGGGCGGAAAGTACCTTTTTACAAAAGAGGGCGGCCACTCCGATTCGCGGATTCTCTTTCACAAAGACATTACGGGAAAGGAAATTACTGGAAAACTGCTGGCGCGGGCAAAAGAGCGGGAAAATATAACGATACGGGAACATACGACTATGCTGGATATAATAGGAAGAAAAAATCGTTGTCAGGGCATTATCGTCAAGACGGATAAGGATAATATTTCCATACTTCCGGCAAACACGACAATACTTGCCTGCGGCGGTATCGGAGGATTATACCGTCATTCGACCAATTATCCCCATATTACCGGAGACGCCATTGCTGTCGCCCTAAAACACGGTATCCGCGTAGAACATATCAATTATGTACAAATTCACCCCACTACACTATACTCGAAAACGCCGGGGCGCCGCTTCCTCATTTCCGAATCGGTTCGCGGGGAGGGCGCCGTCCTGTTAGATAAAAATGGGAAACGCTTTATTGATGAACTTCTTCCGCGAGACCGCCTGACGAAAGCGGTTTATGAGCAAATGGCAAAGGATGGCACCGACTTTGTATGGCTGTCCATGGCTCCCATCGCAGAGGATACGATTCGCGGACATTTCCCGAATATTTATCAACGCTGTCTGGAAGAGGGATATGATTGCACGAAAGAACCCATCCCTGTCGTTCCCGCCCAACATTATTTTATGGGCGGCCTATGGGTCGATTCACACAGCCACACTTCCATGGAACAACTGTATGCCATAGGAGAAACCAGTTGCAACGGCGTCCACGGCCGCAACCGTCTGGCCAGCAACTCCCTTTTGGAAAGCCTTGTCTTTGCCCGCAAGGCGGCAGAACATATTGTACAGCAGGGCCATCCGGCTCCCGAAATGGATTTGGCGGATTTGGATTTATCTACATATAAAAACACGCAGCGTCTCGAAGAACAATATCACAAAATGGTTCGTGAAAAAATAGAAAGCGAGGAGCAAACCAATGAATAAAATAACAATGCAAATAACTGTTGACAACCTGATAAATCAGGCTTTGGCAGAAGATATTACGAGTGAAGACATTACAACCAACGCCGTCATGCCGGAGGCAAAAACCGGTGAAGTGCAATTACTGGCAAAAGAAGACGGTATTATTGCGGGTCTGGATATTTTTGAACGCGTTTTCTTTCTCCTTGATTCGTCAACCGAAGTAACCTTTTACTGTAAAGATGGCGAACAGGTTACGAATGGGCAATGTCTGGCTACGGTACGCGGCGATATCCGCACTCTTCTATCTGGAGAGCGTACCGCGCTGAATTTTCTACAGCGGATGAGCGGTATCGCCACTTATACGCATAGTATCGCCTCCTTATTGAAAGAATCCAAAACAAAACTTTTGGACACGAGAAAGACGACGCCAAACAACCGCATTTTTGAAAAGTATGCCGTAAAAACAGGCGGCGGCTATAACCACCGTTACAACCTTTCCGATGGCGTTTTGCTGAAAGATAACCACATCGGCGCCGCCGGAAGCATTACCCGCGCAGTTGAAATGGCAAAAAATTACGCCCCGTTTGTACGCAAAATCGAAGTAGAGGTGGAAAATCTTGATATGGTTCGCGAGGCTGTAGAAGCAGGCGCTGATATTATCATGCTAGATAATATGTCGGCCGACGACATGAAAGAAGCCATCCGCATCATTGACGGGCGCGCCGAGACGGAATGCTCCGGCAACGTCACAAAAGAAAATGTGGCAAAGTTGATTGACCTCGGAGTCGATTACATATCCAGCGGCGCTCTCACTCATTCAGCGCCAATTCTTGACATCTCGCTCAAGAATCTGCACCCCGTAGAATAGAACAGGAGGAAAAACATGTCCGGAGAAGAACGAAGAGCCCAGATTATAAACTTTCTTGCCCGACAGGAACAGCCGGTATCCGGAGCTGCCCTTGCCCACAAATTTGGCGTAAGCCGCCAAGTTATTGTACAGGACATCGCACTGCTCCGTTCTGGAAATGCGGAGATTGTCTCCACCAATCGCGGCTATATAGTATCACCAAAATCCTCTTCTGCTCTCGTGCGCACTTTCAAATGCCGTCATACGGATGAGCAGACCGAAGACGAGCTCAATTGCATCGTGGATCAGGGCGGCACTGTGGAAAATGTATTCGTCAATCATAAACTATACGGCCGCATCGAGGCAGAGATGCGCATCCGTTCACGACGGGATGTGAGGGAATTTATCCACGGACTGCACAGCGGTAAATCCACACTGTTGAAAAATGTTACTTCCGATTATCACTATCATACGATATCTGCCGAAACCAGTGACATCTTAGATGATATTGAAAGCGAACTGGCACAGCGGGGATATCTGGTAAAGCCCAAAGAGGGCCAAGAGAAAGATTGTAAATGCGCACTGTCTGCGCGGAAATGAGGGAATTATGATAACTACCGGAATCAAAGGAAGTTGCTCTATTCTTGCAGATGAGAGTACTTCCGCCAAAACAATGGGAAGCGGAACACTGGACGTTTTTGCCACGCCGGCCATGGCGGCCCTGATGGAAAAAACGGCTTGGCAGAGTATTGCCCCTTATTTGCAGGAGGGGCAAGGAAGCGTGGGAACCCGTTTGGATATTACCCACGACGCCGCTACGCCTCTTGGCATGACTGTCATGTGCAGCAGCGAGCTGATACAGATTGACGGACGCCGACTTGTCTTTGAAGTAACGGCAAAAGATGACAAAGAAATCATCGGCAAGGGAATACATGAAAGATTCATCATTGATAATGATAAATTTTTGACAAAGACAGCCGCCAAACATACTACTTGAAAAACAAAAAGAATCCGTCTATTGTGGCTGCTATTTGATTTTCAGGGATACAAACAGATCGATAATAAAAATATTGCTATGTTAGGAAAACCGTTCTTAAAGATTGCAAAACAATGGGATAGAACTTCTATTCCATTGTTTTGCTAGTGAGTAATCAAGGAGCAACAGCCCAAGCGCTCTCTGTGGAAAACGCCACAGAGCTTTTTCTGTGCAACTGACATTATTTTTACCTGTCTTACCCTCCAAAAAAATTCTGTGTCCCTGCGGATAATCGCTTTCCTGCCTGCAACTCTTTTTGCAAAAACTGCTTTATATATGGATTGTTTTCCTCACTCAATGTGATCTGAAACGCCATGTAACGGCATTTCTGATACTGCTCACCATCCAACACAAAGATATATCCCATGATACATTTCGGATTACAATCATCGGGATTGATAAGACGTTTGCAGACGGATGCTTTCTTGATTTCCTTCTTTACTTTCTCAGGCAATGTATCAAGAAAACTCTGATATTCCTGTATATGTTCGGGATAAATGCGGAGCTTCATCCCCGTTTTTCGGGATACGAATGTTGCCAAAGTCCTTTTGATGCTGTTTAGCACATACGACACAACATAGCCGCTTTTTTGTGATTTTATGTCGCACTTACAGCCGTTTTCTGTCAGATACTCATTGATTTCATTTACAAAACTACGGAAACGCTCGTCAACCGTTTCCATAAACATATTAAATTTCTCGTCCATAAGTCCCTCCGTTATCTTTTTTTCTTTGCTACGGGTATCCATACCTCATATTGTGCGTTCTGTGGGTCCGGATTCAAGTAAACCTCAATATCAGGAGCATTGGCATACTCATATCCAGAGTTCGGAAGCCATTCTGTGATAATCCGCTGCTCCAATTCCTGTATTGACTGGTTTGTACCCGTTCCAGAAAAGATTGCCCAAGTAGACGCAGGCACGGTATATTCTTCAAACTCACCGCTTGTTTTTGTACTGCAAACGGCAATAAAATATTTCCATTGTTCTTCATCATTACAGACACTCACGCCTAAAAGTCCCATTGGCGACGTATCCATCATTCCTGCCAATTTCTGTATTGTTCCATTTACAGCAGCATCCTGCCACATCTTAGGCACAACCATAAAGTTATTTTCGATTTCCTTATCAAGCGGTGCCGATACGCCAATGATGCGGAATGCTTCTTTTGTTTCAATTCTATAATTCATTTCTGTCGCTCCTTTCACAGCAATTTTAAATACAATGGGGGAAAAAGATTTCACGGATACTCCCTCGTCTTTCACGGACGATGGGGCTATCCCGTGAAAAGACTGGAACGCCCTGTTAAAAGCAGTCGGGGAACGGTAGCCATACTTCTCTGCGATATCAATAACCCGTTCATCTCCGCCCTGCAAATCTACCGCTGCTAAAGACATTTTTCTTCTTCGGATATACTCTGCCAGAGTGATGCCCGCCATATAAGTAAACATCCTCTGGTAGTGATAAGTGGAGCAGCAGGCAATCCGCCCAAGCTGTTCATAGTCAATTTCGCCTGCCAAATGTTCCTCAATATAATTCATGCTTTGGTTTAATTTTTCAACCCATTCCATGAGATACCTCCTTATCTGCACATATTGTGCTTTGTGGACATAAATTTATCTTTATTATTATAAGGCTTATTCGTAAATTATTCCTCTCTATCTTTGCACAAAAGAGAGAGGCGGCTTTTATCCAAAAAGGATTTCCACAAATTTTTAAAGCCAAACATACTACTTGACAAACAAAAATAATTATAATAAGATACTTTTACAGGCTTTGACAGGAATAAGTACGGATGTCCGGACGCCACAGAGAGCTGCCGGCTGGTGAGAGGCGCAGGATTGTCAGATATCCCGAATACATCCTTGAGCAGCAATGCTGAACGATACATTATCTGCGTAGGCATTGACGGTTTGGCATCCGTTATCGTTGCCGGAGTATCCATGTGCTGGCATGCGTACTTACTGAGGTAATCAATGTGAATTGGTTATGAATAAAGGTGGTAACACGGGATTTTATATCTCTCGTCCTTTGTATGGGATGGGAGATTTTTTGTATGTAAAAAACTGATTTGCGCGTATAACAACAGCGCAGGAATGGAGGTAGTATGCAGGTATACGAAGAACTTGTTGCCCGCGGTCTTATTGCGCAGGTAACGAACGAAGAAGAAATCCGAAACATGGTAAACAACGGTAAGGCAACTTTTTACATTGGTTTCGACCCGACTGCAGACAGTTTGCACGTCGGACATTTCATGGCTCTCTGCCTTATGAAACGATTACAGATGGCGGGCAACAAACCGATTGCCCTTGTCGGAGGCGGTACCGCCATGATTGGCGATCCATCCGGACGGACGGATTTACGCCAGATGATGACACCGGAGACAATACGTCACAATGTCGATTGCTTCAAAAAACAGATGAGCCGCTTCATTGATTTTTCCGAGGGAAATGCCATCCTTGTCAATAACGCCGACTGGCTGATGGAATTAAACTACATTGACGTGCTCCGCGATGTAGGCTCGCACTTCAGCGTCAACCGTATGCTATCCGCTGAATGTTACAAACAGCGAATGGAAAAGGGACTTAGTTTTCTGGAATTTAATTACATGATTATGCAGAGTTATGATTTCTACCGATTATTTCAGGATTACGGCTGCAACATGCAATTTGGCGGCGACGACCAGTGGAGCAATATGCTTGGCGGTACCGAGTTAATCCGCCGCAAGCTCGGTAAAGACGCCCACGCAATGACTATCACCCTCCTCCTTAACTCAGAGGGCAAAAAAATGGGTAAGACTGCCAAAGGAGCAGTATGGCTTGATGCCGAAAAGACCTCTCCGTTTGAGTTTTACCAATATTGGAGAAACGTTGCCGACGACGACGTACTCAAATGTATCCGTATGCTGACATTCCTCCCACTCGAGGAAATAGACAAGATGGAAGCATGGGAGGGCGCAAAGCTCAACGAGGCAAAGGAAATTCTCGCTTTCGAGCTGACAAAGCTGGTTCACGGTGAAGACGAAGCAACAAAAGCGCAGGAGAGCGCAAAAGCGCTTTTCCAGAGCGGAAATGCTGCCGATATGCCAACGGTTGAACTTACTGCGGATGACATGACCGACGGAAGTATCGGTATCCTTACCCTGCTTACCAAATCCGGTATGGTGCCGTCCAACTCCGAGGCCCGCCGTGCGGTTCAACAGGGCGGCGTCGCCATGAATGGAGAAAAGGTTACGGATATCCATGAAAAGATAACAGCCGACTGCTTAATGGGCGAAGGTCTGGTTCTGAAAAAGGGAAAGAAAAATTTCCGCAGGATGATTTTAAAATAATACTTGCAATCATGAGCAAATCGTTGTAGAATAGACTTTGTTCTACGGCGTGTGGCTCAGCTTGGTAGAGCGCTTCGTTCGGGACGAAGAGGCCGCAGGTTCAAATCCTGTCACGCCGATAACGCAAGGCGCGAGCCTTTGTATTGCAATGAAAACAGGAAAATCCTTACACTTTTAGTTAATGGATTTTCCTGTTTTTCTTTTCTTTGACACGTTTACCTGCTATTCTCAGGGCAGAAAGGGCGTTTGCTTAATAACCTGTTATTTTAAGGTAGCGGGTATCCTGCCGTATTTTATCCTCGTGTCGCTCCCCGAAAAATTATTGTTTCTTTTGTTTACAGAGCGCCGCCCGAGCATTGTCTGAGATGTCTGCTGTCGTTTTTCCTGACTTTTGGCAGCCCGTTTGCACTAAACGCCGCTACGCAACGGTACTAACGCACCACCGGAACGATTTCGCTCCTACTGTGGGCAGATGTGAAGCATCTGTTCGGGGAAGAGGGCTGTCATAAACAAATATATTTGTTTTTAGCAGCCCTCTTCCCCGAGACGGCACCTTTGGTGCCGCCCACAGTAAGCAGTAACAAACGGTGGTGCATAAGGACCGGCGAGCGGCAACGCTGCAAAAGTCAGGAAAAACGACAATGCAGACAGCGAGTTTTGCGAGGGGCGGCGAAAGACTTCTGGGAACGAAAGAAACAACAATTTTTCGTTGGGAGCAGTACACCGGATAAAATACGACAGGATACCCGCCATATTGGCGCAGGTTATGCATCATTTCCCCTGTCGAAAGCAATGGTAGCCTTGACAAATCTGCCCAAATATGCCATCATATTTTACTGAAACCAACAGAAATGGAGGTAAAAGAATGAAACAAAAGTTAGCAATAGGAAACTATGTCATTTGCCTGATTGTGACGCTGGTGCTTGTCTTTACCGTTAATACAAGCAGTGCTCAGGCGGCGGCTCCGACGTCCACCCTTACGACAAACCGCGCAACCGGTATTGTGAGCTACACCATTAAGGGATTAGAAGAAGCAGTTGGAACGAGCATGACCGTTCAGGCAACTAATGTAAGCACAAAATCCGTTTGGAAGCAAACGATTGAACTTACGGAAGAAAATTGTAAAGATGGTACCTATGAGGGTACTTTTTCTCTTGAAGATGTAAAATACGCATTCGCCAATTATACCGTTACCGCTGTCATCGGCGAGACAAAACTTACGTTAGGTACGGCTGATTTGTCGGTTCACACGAATAAGGCGACATTGAAGATTAACGGCGACAAGGGCTCCGCTGCCCGTTCCGCTGCCTTTACTTCAACAGAAGCTGCCGGCGGCATTCTTGTTCCGGGCGCAGGCAATCAGGTAAGCGTGCAGATTTGGCACAAAGACCGCGCTGCCTCTACCGCTACAACAGTGGGAAATCCTGTCGCTCTGGCCGCTGCCCGAACATGGGCCATCGACGTATCCAAATCCGGCAGCTATTATGGAATCTGGAATGCGAAAGTAATCGTTACCAACAGCAAATGGAAAGGCAATTATACACTGGCATCCGCCCAATACAGTGTCGTTCCGACCTGCACATCATTTACAACGAAAAAATCTGCCTCTCTGGAAAAAAAGAAATCCTTCGCCATTGAGTTAAAAGGATTAAAAAATGTTTTCGGAATCCGCGGCGTGACTTTCCTTGTAAAAAATAGCATCGGAAAACAGGTTGCTACCATTTCGGGCACGAAAAAGACTGCCGATGGCAGTTACTTCTACTCTTCCGTTACGATGAAGAAACTGAAGTACAACATGGATTTATACACAATTGAAGTCTATGTCGTAGATAACAACGGAAAAACGTATACCCTGACAAACAAGGCGAAAGCAGACCAGCGTATAAAAAAGGGCACGCTTTCCATTAAGAAAAAGAAAAACGCTTCGTGCAACTACAAAATGAGCGGCATTTATATGCCGGGAAATGTAAAAAAAGTAGAATACGTCATTTATCAGGTAAAAGGCGCTAAAAAGAAAAAGCTCGGCAAATACAAGGCAACTGCTTCATCCAATAAGAAAACATTTACCGCAAATGTAAAAAATGGCAGCAAAGGTTCTTTCCTTGTCAAAGCATATGGATATACTTCATGGGGCAGTAAGTTCTTACTCGCAAAGAAAAACTTTAAGTTAAAGAAAAAGGATATGGGTAAGAATGGCTGGTACTATGAAAAATATGGCGGGAAAAAATATAAATTTTACTATATTGACAACAAAAAACAGATTGATTTAACGAAAATACTGAAATTGAAAAAGAGCGGCGGCGGACACACAAATAAATTTTATATTGAAGTAAACCGTGCCGCAGGCGTTGTCACAATCTTTATGTACAACAAGAAAACGAAAAAATACGATATTCCAGTGAAGACTTGCAGCGTTTGTGTCGGCCGTGATATTTCTACAAACGCAGGTACGAGCGGCCTGCATGAAAAATCTTCCTACACGCCGCTTGGTACATATTCCATCTGCTCGAACGGTCAATCCGTAAAATATACTTTGAAGCCTATGTTAGAACCGGACGGCAGCACTGTTTATGCACGTTGGACAACGCATATTGTTGGAAATGTTTATTTCCACTCCATTGCCGTTTCTTCCGACTCGCACTACGCGTTACCTGCCTACCGCTATAATCTTTTAGGCTCGCCGGCTTCTGCCGGATGTATCCGAATGGCTGTAGCAGACGCCAAATGGATTTATGATTATGCTTCTACCGGAAGTATTGTTAAAATTGTTCGTGGTAATTCCAAAAAGCCCGGTCCTCTTGGTAAAGCGCCTACAATTAAGGTGAAAGGCGGCATTAACTACGACCCTACCGACCCGGCAGTTCCAGATTCACGCAAGAAAAAAGATTATAAAGCAAAACTAATCAGTGGATATATGACAAAATCCGGTAAAAAAGTAGGATATTAATTTACAGTATACTGTGTTCCATTCAAAAAACAGGAGCCGCAATACGGTATGTTTCGGTATTGCGGCTCCTGTTTTTCCACACTCCTTATCTTCCATACTTCTCTCGGTCATGCTCCATAAACATTTTGGCAAAGCGAATATAGAGCCAGAACATAATCGGCAGCAAAATAGACGCTCCCACACACATTTTAAACAACTCCGGTGTCGCCGGTGATGTAGTAATGGCAGCAAATAATGTAACAACATACAGAAGTATGAGAAAAATTACTCCCACCAACGCAAATATTCTCTGCCCTTTCGTATACGAACTGCGAAATTGTTTCTTCTCTTCTTTTTCCTGCATTTTAACCTCCGTTCCGCGCATCCTTATCTGCGCCAATCTGTTTTCTGTATTCTCCCATTTCCTTTTCGTATCCGTTTTCCGACAACCGGAAAAACCTTTCGCCCTCGACTTCTTCCGGTAAATACTGCTGATTGACATAGTGATTCGGATAGTCATGCGCATACTGATATCCGAGCCCGCGGCCTAACTTCGCAGCTCCCTTATAGTGGGAATCCTGCAGATGTGGCGGAATGTGGTAATTCGGATGTTTTGTTACATACTCTGTCGCCGCATCAATGGCCGAAATGGACGAATTGCTTTTCGGTGCACAGGCAACATATGTCGCCGCCTGTGCAAGAACAATCCGCGCCTCCGGCATACCTAACCGCTCTATTGCCTGTGCGGCTGCCGTCGCCACTACCAACGCCTGTGGGTCGGCATTCGACACATCCTCCGACGCACAAATCATAATCCGGCGGGCAATGAAGCGAATATCTTCACCGGCATACAGCATACGAGCCAGATAATAGACGGCTGCGTCCGCGTCGGAACCGCGCATACTTTTGATAAAGGCGGAAATCGTATCATAGTGGTTATCCCCCGTCTTGTCATAGCGGAGCGTCCGCTTCTGTATGCACTCTTCTGCTACGGCCATATCTATTTTGATTTTTCCCGCTTCGTTTCGCTCTGTCGTGAGCACTCCCAGCTCGATGGCATTTAACGCCGCCCTCGCGTCTCCCCCGCTGATATCTGCGAGAAACTCAAGCGCATCCGCGTCGATTTCTGCCTGATAAGAACCAAGTCCTCTCTCATTATCTTCAATCGCACGAACAAGCAGCGTCTTAATATCTTCCTTGTCAAGCGATTTTAATTCAAATATAATCGAGCGCGAAAGCAAGGCTCCGTTTACTTCAAAATAGGGGTTTTCCGTTGTCGCCCCTATCAATATGAGCGTACCGTCTTCGACAAACGGCAGCAGATAGTCCTGCTGTCCTTTGTGAAAACGATGAATCTCGTCAATGAATAATATCGTCTTTTTTCCATATGCGCCCAGATTTTCTTTCGCTTTGCCTACGACTTCCTCCATATCTTTCTTCCCCGCCGATGTAGCGTTAATCTGGCAGAAAGCGGCGCTTGTCGTATTGGCAATCACTTTCGCCAGCGTTGTTTTTCCAGTGCCCGGAGGCCCGTAAAATAAAAGGGAACTCAATTTATCCGCCTTGATGGCACGGTAAAGCAGCTTATCTTTCCCGATAATGTGCTGCTGGCCCACTACCTCATCGAGCGTACGGGGGCGCAGGCGGGAGGCCAGAGGCGATTCGGTCTCTTTCTGCTGCTGACTCATATAATCCAGTAAATCCATATACACTAACCTCCATTCCGAAGCGTAGCGGAGGAAAAATAAGCTATCAAGCTTATTTTTCAATGTACTCCTCATTTATAGCATTATAACTTCTTTTCCGGTGATTCCATAGCGCACGGCGTCGCTGCGTTTCAGTTCTGCCCGTCCGGAAGTCTTCTCTGTAATTTCCGTTTCCACGGCGTCTATTTTTTCGGCGGGCACTAATAATTCCAACGTCACGCGTTCCGCATAAGCGCCATTCGTCTCCCAGAGCTCATGCGTTCGCGCTATATACTGCACTTTCGCTAAATCGGTATAATCCGTATCAATCTGTAACAAATACCCCATCGCCTGCTCCAGAAAAACACAATCGGAAAGCGCTTCTTTTACGGCGCCGGAGTATGCCCGCACAAGACCTCCGGTACCTAAGAGCGTACCGCCAAAATATCTGGTGACAACGGCGAGTACATCACAAATTCCCTCTCCCGCCAACACTTCCAGCATCGGACGGCCGGCTGTTCCCGACGGTTCTCCGTCGTCAGAAGAACGTTCCGTCTCCTGATTGGCGCCGATGATATAGGCATAACAATTATGTCTGGCATCATAATATTTCTTTTTCATTTCCGCTATCTTCTCCATCGCCTCTTCCTCTGTCTTTACCGGAAAGATATTGGCGATAAAGCGGGACTTTTTTTCAACGATTTCCCCCTGCGCTCCTTTGTGCAAAATGCGTGAGACATGATTCATATCCATTCTCCCAATTCTTTTGAAATTCCTGTATTGATTTGATGTTTTTTTATTATAATTGTACTAATTCTACTTCCCCTTTTCAAGAGTTTTTGCTATACTAAGATAAAAATGATGTTGGGAGCAAAAGTTATTTTGCCATCTAAGGCAGTACGGAAATGAGGGTATTTATGCATTACGGCCGTAAAGAAGTGGAGAAACGCGCCAACCGGCTTCATTCTCCCGTCACAAACCGCATACACAAGCTGCAGCTTATCGGAGTCCGTTTTTTTCTGATTGGCTTAATTTTTATGTGTCTTTTTGGCATCAGCATGATAGCGGGCGCTTTCCAGAGCATTCTTTCCTCGGCGCCAAATCCCGAACAAATTCAGATTATTCCACAAGGTTATACGACGTCCGTTTTGGATATATCCGGCAAAGTGACGCATACGCTTGTCGGCCAAAACGCCAATCGCCAGTACGTGGAACTTAACGATATCCCGCAAAATTTACAAAATGCCGTGATTGCCATTGAAGACGAACGATTCCGCACCCACAACGGCGTCGATGTGCAGGGTATATTCCGCGCCATCACGGCAGGACTGCGCAATAGCGGCAATTTCACTCAGGGCGCCAGTACTTTAACACAGCAGCTTTTGAAAAATCAGGTGTTTCACGGTGGCGACGAACCGTCTCTCTATGACAAATTAAAACGAAAAATTCAGGAGCAGTATTTAGCTCTTGAAATCGAAAAGCGATATTCAAAGGACGAAATTCTGGAGTACTATCTGAACACAATTAATCTCGGTCAGAACACTCTCGGCGTACAAGCGGCGGCAAAACGTTATTTTAACAAACCGGTAAACGAACTTACGCTGTCTGAATGTACCGTTTTGGCTGGTATTACCCAGAATCCGTCTGCTTACAATCCGATTTCCCATCCGGAAAAAAACCGTACGAAACGCACTACCGTGCTTTCCTATATGCTGAGTCAAGGCTACATTGACAGCGCACAATATACGGAGGCCATGAAAGACGACGTCTATACGCGTATACAGAAAATTAATCAGAAGACAACACAGGCAGATACGATTACATCATATTTTACGGACGCCCTGATTGAGCAGGTCATTCAAGACTTAAAAGAAAAATGCGGTTATACAGAGACACAGGCCTACAACACTCTCTATACACGCGGCTTAACTATCTTCAGCACACAGGACAGTAATATGCAGCGCACCGTCGACCGCATTATCAATAACAAAAAATATTATCCGCAAGACTCCAAATACCAGCTATCTTACCAACTGACACTGCAAAAAGCAAACGGTACGGAATTAGCCTATACTTTTGCGGATATGAAGAAATGGTTCCAGAAGACAAAAAAGAGAAAATGTTCCGCCTATTATGACAAGCAGAGTACAGCCTACAAACAGGCTAAACAATTTCGCGAAGCAATAATTGAACCCGGAGACAAAATTATTTCCGAGACAATCAATCTGGTTATTCAGCCACAGGTTTCCTTTGTCCTCATGGACCAAAAGACCGGCGCCATCAAGGCTATTTGCGGGGGTAGAGGGGAAAAGACCGCTAGCCGCACGCTCAATCGCGCCACCGGTTCTGTGCGACAGCCCGGCTCGACATTTAAAATTTTGTCTACCTATCTGCCTGCTCTTGACACCGCGGGCAAAACACTGGCATCCGTGCAAAACGATGCGCCATACTTTTATCCGGGAACTAAAAAACCCGTGAAAAACTGGTACGGTTCTTCTTATCGGGGTATTACTTCCCTGCGGACGGCTATTGCCGATTCGATGAATATCGTGGCTGTCAAAACATTAGACGACATTACTCCGAAAACAGGATATGATTACCTGTTAAATCTTGGTTTTACGACATTAGTCGACAATTATACAAACACTTCCGGCAAAACGTATACTGACATTTCCCTTCCTCTTGCTCTGGGCGGTCTGACAAAGGGAGTTACGAATCTGGAACTGACTTCCGGCTTTGCCACGATTGCCAATGACGGTGTGTATCAGCGCCCTTCGTTTTACACTAAGATTCTCGACCATGATGGCAATGTGCTGCTTGACAATACAGGCGGTCAGGAATCAAAATCCGTCATCAAAGATTCTACTGCGTGGCTGTTGACAAACGCGATGGAAGACGTCATCCAAAAGGGAACCGGAAAATTGCTGAAATTCCGTAATCTTCCTATGGCGCAGGCGGGAAAAACGGGAACTTCTACCGGAAACAGAGATTTGTGGTTTGTCGGCTATACTCCAAACCTGACCGCAGGTATCTGGGGCGGATATGACAGCAACCGGAAACAAAGCCAGACCTCCTACCACAAGAATATCTGGCGGGATATCATGGAGACATTAAACCGGAACTATACCGTTTCCTCTTTCCAAAAACCGTCGTCGATTACTACCGAAACCATTTGTACCAAATGCGGCAAACTGGCTATCGAAGAACTTTGCAACAGGGCAATCGGCGGCTCTTGCGAAAGGAAAGAGTTTTTTGCCATCGATTCTGTGCCGACCGAGGCATGTGACTGCCACATTCGTTGCAAGATATGCAGAACTTCCGGCCGTCTGGCGGGAGACGGCTGTCCGGCTTCCCAAATATATACAGCCGTCTATTTGCAGAAAAACGAGTCTGTCCATACGTCAGACTCCTCTCTCGTCGTACCAAACTATCTGTCAGGATCTATTTGTGAAGTGCATAATTAACCTAGCCTGACGATGCCAAGGCTAACGCCTGCGCTTTTTCACTGGTTTCTTTTTTGCCAGTTTGCGCGGCGCGATGAGACAATGTTTCCCAAAACCAATTAAGTCTTCCCGCCCTGCTTTTTGCAGGGCTTCTTTTACCAGTTCATAGTTGTCCGGATTCCGGTACTGAAGCAGCGCGCGCTGCATCGCCTTTTCATGCGCGCTTCGCGGAACATATATGTTCTTCATCGTGCGCGGGTCCAGTCCGGTATAGTACATGCAGGTCGAAATGGTCGACGGCGTCGGATAGAAATCCTGTGCCTGTTCCGGCATATAACCGAGGTCGCGAATGTATTCCGCTAACTCTACTGCCTCTTTCAGCGTACAGCCGGGGTGCGACGACATAAAATAAGGTATTACATACTGTTTCTTTCCGGTCAGGCGATTCACACGCGCATATCTCTTTAAAAACCGCTCATATATGGCATGCGGAGGTTTTCCCATAGCCTGCAGCACGCAGTCCGACACATGTTCCGGAGCTACCCGAAGCTGGCCGCTAATATGGTCGTTGCACAGTTCGCGCAAAAATGTATCGTCGGAATCTGCCATCACATAATCGAAACGGATACCGGAGCGCACAAAAACTTTTTTTACTGCGGGCAGTTGTTTCAGTTTCCGCAGAAGTTTTATATAATCTTTATGACTTGCTTTCATGTTGTTACACGGCTTCGGAAACAGACATTGTTTCTTACGGCAGACTCCTTTTGTCATCTGCTTCTCACACGCCGGCCTGCGAAAGTTCCCGGTAGGCCCGCCCACATCGTGTATATAGCCCTTAAAGTCCTTTTCCTGAATCATGTTTTCGGCTTCTTTTATAATGGATTCATGGCTGCGGGACTGCACGATACGCCCCTGATGGAACGTGAGGGCGCAAAAATTACATCCTCCAAAACATCCGCGGCAGCTCGTCAAACTGAAACGTATCTCCTGAATGGCCGGCACACCGCCAAGTTTCTCATAGTTCGGATGATACGTGCCAACATACGGATAAGCATAAATATCATCCATCTCCTGTGTCGTCAACGGTTTTGCGGGAGGGTTTTGCACGACAAGTACTTTATTAGGATAGGCCTCTACCAATGGTCTTGCAGTAAAGGAATCGGTATTCTCGTATTGCGTCATAAAACTTTCCGCATATTTTCTCTTGCTCTTTACAATCTCTTCAAACGAGGGCAGCAGAACCGGCTCATAGGCAGAAAGCTCTCCCTCTTTTGTCCGGTACACAGTGCCGGCAATAAACGTAATATCCTTTACCGCCATGCCGCTGTCAAGCGCTTCCGCTATCTCCAATATACTGTGCTCTCCCATCCCATAAGATATCAAATCCGCCCCCGAATCAAGCAGGATAGAGCGTTTCACCTTATCTGACCAGTAATCATAATGCGCCAGACGGCGCAGACTCGCTTCAATGCCTCCGATAATAATCGGCGTCTTTTTATATATACGGCGAATTAGATTGGCATATACAATAGTTGCATAGTCCGGCCTTTTCCCCATCTTTCCGCCCGGCGTATAGGCGTCTTGACGACGGCGTTTCTTCGCCACCGTATAATGGTTTACCATAGAATCCATATTGCCGCCGCAGACAAGAAAACCCAGACGTGGTTCTCCCAGCATCGCAATACTGCTCTCGTCCCGCCAGTCAGGCTGTGAAATGATGCCTACCTTAAAGCCGTGAGCCTCCAAATGCCGGCTGATAATGGCCGGGCCAAACGAAGAATGGTCAACATAGGCGTCACCAATAACAAAAACAAAGTCACACTGGCGCCACCCCCGCTTTTTCATATCTTTTTTTGAGACAGGTAAAAATGCAGCGTTTGATTTCATATGCTCCCTCCTATGACTCGCTCTCATCGGTTTGGCGGAAAAAAGAGACAACTTCTCTCGCCGCCTGTTCGTTCATTTCCGGCAGTTCCATCAGTTCTTCCAGTCCCGCTTTCCTGATATCGTCCAGCGAATCGAAATGGCGCATCAGGGCCTTCCGCCTCGCAGGGCCAATGAACGGTATGTCATCAAGCACCGAATGAACTTGTCCTTTGCTCCGTATCTGCTTATGATACTCTATCGCAAAGCGGTGCGTCTCATCCTGTATCCTTGTTATCAGACGAAATCCCTGCCCGTGAGTATCTATCAGAATTTCTTTATTTTGGAAATAAAGTCCTCTTGTCCGATGGCGGTCATCTTTCACCATTCCACACACAGGAATTGTAATGTGAAGATTTGACAATACTTCCTCTGCTATATTGACCTGACCTTTACCGCCATCCATGAAAATAATATCCGGCAGTCTGCCAAATGAATCCAGCTCCGACAGCCCCCCGCGCCTGCTGTGCTCAAACCGCCTCGTCAGCATTTCGCGCATCGCTCCGTAATCGTCCGGCCCGCTGACAGAGCGAATGCGGAACTTTCGATAATCGCTTTTTTTTGCTTTTCCGTTCTCAAATACGACCATGGAGCCGACCGTTTCAAAACCGTTAATGTTAGAGATATCATAAGATTCTACACGCTTTAAGCCGTCCATTTCCAGCAGCTGCTGTATCTCCTCCATAGCGCCGACCGTACGGGCTCTCTCCTCCTTGAGCTTCTCTGCGTCTTTGATAAGAACCAGCTCCGCATTTCTCTTTGCCAGCTCTAGCATGCGCTCCTTTTGCCCGCGCTTCGGATAGCGGAAATACACTTTGTATCCCCGCTTTGTTGACAGCCATTCGAGAATGGCTGCCGCGTCCTCCACTTCTTCCTCCATCCATATTTCCTTTGGCACATAAGGCGTTCCGGCATACATCTGTTTTACAAAGGCGGACAACACCGCCGAATCACTCTCTTCCTTTACCCCTGTGAGATAATAGTGCTCCCGCCCGAGCATTTTACCGCCGCGGATGAAAAAGACCTGTACAACCGCCTCGTCGCCGCCTCTTGCCATCGCCACAATATCCCTGTCTTCATTGTCTGACGAAGTAATCTTCTGACGCTCCGTCACCTGTTTGACACTTTGAATCAAATCCCGATACTGCGCCGCCTCCTCAAACTTCATTTCCGCCGCCGCCTGCTGCATTTTCTCTGTCAGTTCCGACAAAATCTCCCGCGTATCGCCTTGCAGAAACTTAAGCGCCTTTTCAAAACCGGCGCGGTATTCCTCTTGTGAAACAGCGCCCTGACAAGGAGCTTTGCACTGGCCTATCTGGTGATAGAGACACGGCCGTTCCTTACCGATATCCCGCGGCAGCACTTTCCGGCAATTGCGCAGATGAAAAAGTTTATTTACAAGTTCTATCGTATCCCGAATGGCTTTGCTGCTCGTAAACGGGCCAAAATATTTGCACCCGTCACGCTTCATCTGGTGCGCAAAAAGAAGCCTTGGATAGGCTTCCTGAATCGTTGCTTTCAAGAACGGATAAGATTTACCATCCTTTAACATCGTATTGTAGCGGGGAGAATGCTCCTTAATGAGATTACACTCCAGTACAAGAGCCTCCAGCTCGCTATCCGTTACAATATATTCAAACCATGCGATTCGCTCAATCATACGCTCAATCTTCGGCGAGACATTGCGGCTCTTTTGAAAATATTGGCGAACCCTGTTTTTAAGGCTTACTGCTTTCCCCACATAAATAATCTCATCGGATTTATCATGCATGAGATAGACTCCCGGCTTTGCCGGCAGTTTCTTTAATTCCTCTTCCCGATTAAACACATCTACCAATCCTTTATAAATCGTTCGATAACATCGACCAGACCGTCCTCGTCACAGGAGGGGGCGATATAATCGGCCAGTTGCTTCAGTTCTTCCGGTGCATTATCCATGGCAACACCGAGTCCCGCATATTCAATCATCGGCAAATCGTTAAAGCCGTCTCCACAGCAGACAATTTGACTTCTGCGATACCCAAGCCGCTCTAAAAGCTTGGAAACGCCGTAAGCCTTATCGACACCAAGCGGCATCATTTCCAGATAAAAGCCCTCTGAGCGGTATACCGATAATCTTCCCTCAAAGTCTTTGGCCGCTTTCGGCTCTAATGCCTCCAACTGCTGCGGATTGCCTGTGAGAATAACCTTATTGCCGTCAAAGGTCACGTCTCTGTGGAAGTCTTCCGGCACCCATATCGGAATATCACATCCCTTGGCATCCATGACGATATACCCGTCGGTATCGCTGTGAGATACGATTTTTCCCTCGTTATATGTCAATATTCCGGTTTTCTCTTGTACGGAATAATCATATAATTCATGTATCATTCCTTTCGGCAGCGGAATATCATAGATTACCTCGCCGGTCTGAAAATTTGTTATCCTGCCCCCATTAAAGGAAATAATATAGCCGCCGTATTCATCCAGATGAATCTCTTTTGCCTGATGTCGAATCCCCTCCGTGCAGCGGCCGGACGCAATCGCCACCCTGATACCATTTTCCTGACATTCCAAAATGGCATCACGGGTAATATCGGAAATCTGCTTATGCGAATTGACAAGCGTGCCGTCTACGTCCAATACCAAAAGCTCATATGCCATTACTCTTCTCCCTCTTTGTTCTCCACTTCATTTTCCGCTTCGTTTTTCTCCTGCTTTTCTTCTTCCTCTTCTTCCTCGACAATCTTACCCTCTGAATTTCTTTTCTTTAATTTGATACCGGTAATTTCCTCATAAATCTCAACAAATTCTTTGCCGGTAATCGTCTCTTTTTCAATCAGGTGCGCCGCCAGCTTATCCATCACTTCCTGATGTTCTTCAATACAGGAAACCGCTTTGTCATAACATTGATTTAAAATCTCCATAACTTCTTCATCAATAGCGCTCTCCGTCACCTCGCCGCAATTTGACACCGGACGACCGTCCAGATATCTGCTCTGTATCGTCTCCAGACCAATCATGCCGAACTTCTTACTCATACCGTATTGCGTCACCATGGAACGTGCAATCGAAGTCGCTTTCTCGATATCGTTCGACGCTCCTGTCGTAATATCGTCAAATTTCACTTCCTCGGCCGCACGGCCGCCCATCAGCGTAGTAATTTCAGAGATTAACTCCTCTCTCTTCATCAGATACTTCTCTTCTTCCGGCACCTGCATTACATAGCCGAGCGCCCCCATCGTGCGGGGTACAATGGTAATCTTTTGCACCGGCTCGGTATTTTTTAATTTCGTTGCCACTAACGCATGTCCAATCTCGTGGTAGGCGACAATCTTCTTCTCTTCCTTGCCGAGTATGCGGTCTTTCTTTTCTTTTCCGGCGAGAACAACCTCTACCGCCTCAAATAAATCTTTCTGGCCGACTACGTTCCGTCCGTCCTTTACAGCCATTATCGCCGCCTCATTAACCATATTTGCCAAATCTGCTCCGACTGCTCCCGACGTCGCCAGAGCAATCTCTTCCAAGTCGACGGTCTCATCCATCAGCACATCATGGGAATGTACTTTCAGGACGTCCACGCGCCCTTTCAAATCCGGCTTCTCTACTATAATACGGCGGTCAAAACGCCCCGGGCGGAGCAATGCCTTGTCCAAAACTTCCGGACGGTTCGTCGCTCCGAGAATGATAATTCCCTTGGAAGAATCAAAGCCGTCCATCTCCGACAGAAGCTGATTCAACGTCTGCTCGCGCTCATCATTACCGGCGCCAAACTGGCCGTCGCGGCTCTTACCGATGGCGTCAATCTCATCAATAAAGATAATACACGGCGCCATCTGCGTCGCCTGTTTAAATAAATCACGGACACGGGATGCACCGACACCGACGAACATCTCTACGAAATCCGAGCCGGAAAGAGAGAAAAACGGAACTCCCGCTTCTCCTGCCAGCGCCTTTGCCAACAGCGTCTTACCGGTTCCCGGAGGGCCTACGAGAAGAGCTCCCTTTGGCAGCCGGGCGCCAATCTTTTTATATTTTTCCGGGTTTTTCAGAAAATCAACTAATTCTGTCAGCGATTCTTTTGCTTCTTCTTCGCCCGCCACATCTGAAAAGGTTACTCCAGTCTTTTTCTCCACATACATTTTGGCATTCGACTTGCCGACGCCGCCCATAAGACCGCCGCCTTTGGTCGCTGAGCGCATAAAGAACCACAGCAGCACCCAGAGCCCTATAATCGGCAGTAAATACGACAACAAAAAGTCCATGATACCGGAACTGCTCGGAATCTCCGCACTAAACTCCACGCCATATTTATTCAATAAATCCTGTACTAATTTTTCATCATTGACATAGCCGGTATAATACGTCACCGTCAACATGGCAACTTTCTCTTCCTTTTTCGGCTCAATATAAATCATGTTGGATTTGAACGTAACTTTTTTTACCTGTTCTTTTTTCAACATTTCGATAAATTTTGTATAGGAAATCTCTTTCTCCGTATTTCTCTGTATTTCCGAATTTAGAAAGAAAATCAAACCGATGGCAAACATTGCCGCCATAATACAGATGGCTATATTCGTGCGGTTTCTTTTCTTCCTGTTCGGATTACGGTCGTTTCTATTGTTTTTATTATAATCCATTTATTCGTATCCTTTCGTTATTGCGAATCTTTTCCAATTAATAAGTATAAAAGATTTTGTAATATAAATCAATGGTTAGTATGTGAAAGATTAGTGAATTTGACTCTTGCAACCATTTCCTAAAAAGGGTATACTTAGAACATATTTGTTTTTTTATTTCACATTCATTACCGAAATCGTTTAGGAGGAAAAATATGGCTGTAAAGTACGTTTTTGTAACAGGCGGCGTTGTTTCCGGATTGGGAAAGGGAATTACCGCTGCTTCACTTGGCAGACTTTTGAAAATGCGCGGGTACAAAGTGACAATGCAAAAATTTGACCCGTATATCAATATAGACCCGGGAACTATGAATCCCATCCAGCACGGAGAGGTATTTGTCACCGACGACGGAGCCGAAACAGACTTAGACCTCGGTCATTATGAGAGATTTATCGACGAAAGCCTGACAAAGCAAAGTAATGTCACCACCGGAAAAGTATACTGGTCGGTTCTCTCCAAAGAACGACGCGGAGACTACGGCGGCGGCACCGTACAGGTTATCCCTCATATTACGAACGAGTTGAAAAGCCGCTTTTACCGCAACGACGGCATCAAAGAAACGCAGATTGCGATTATTGAAGTAGGCGGTACAGTGGGAGATATCGAGAGTCAGCCATTCCTTGAGGCCATCCGCCAGTTCCAGTTGGACGTCGGCCATGAAAATGCTATTTTGATTCACGTAACGCTTGTGCCTTACTTAAAGGCTTCTCAGGAATTAAAGTCCAAACCGACACAAGCAAGCGTAAAGGAACTGCAGGGTATGGGTATTCAGCCGGATATCATTGTCTGCCGCACGGAAATTCCGTTGGACAAAGCCATTCGCGATAAGATTTCTCTTTTCTGTAATGTGCCAAACAGTCAGGTTATCCAAAACCTTGACGTGGAAACGTTATATGAAGTTCCACTGGCTATGGAAAAGGAACATCTTGCCGAAACCGTATGCAAATGCCTGCATTTGGATTGTCCGGAGCCGGATATCAAAGGCTGGGAAGATATGGTTGAATCAATTAAGACGCTGAATAAAGAAGTCACCGTGGCGCTTGTCGGAAAATACACCGCGCTGCACGACGCCTATATCAGTGTCGTGGAAGCATTAAAGCACGGTGGTTTTGCCCACAACGCGCAAGTGAATATTAAATGGATTAATTCCGAAAATGTGACAACAGAAAATGCGGCTGACTACTTCCGCGACGTCAGCGGCATACTTGTTCCCGGCGGATTCGGCGACAGGGGAATCGATGGTAAGATTTACGCCATTCAATATGCCCGCGAGAATAATATCCCATTCCTCGGACTCTGCCTCGGAATGCAGCTATCGCTTGTGGAATTTGCCCGCAACGTCATCGGCTGGAACGACGCCCACAGCGCGGAGCTCGACCCGTCGACCACACATCCGATTATTCATTTGATGCCAGACCAGAATGGCGTTGAGGATATTGGCGGCACATTACGTCTCGGCTCTTACCCGTGTGTGCTTGTCAAAGGAAGCAGGGCATATGAACTCTACAGTGAGGAGACGATACACGAACGCCACCGCCACCGCTATGAAGTGAATAACTACTATCGGGATGATTTTGAGAAAAACGGTATGTCTCTCTGCGGCCTGTCTCCGGACGGACGCATTGTGGAAATGGTTGAACTCCCTACCCACACGTGGTTTGTCGCCACACAGGCACATCCGGAATTTAAGTCCAGACCAAATCATCCGCACCCGCTATTCAAAGGCTTTGTCGGTGCGGCGATTGATTTTCAAAAATAAATAAAGACAGAATCAAAAAAGGTGCAGCTAACAGGCTTGCACCTTTTTTCCGGCATAATCATATTTAACTGTCTATTACTTCGCTAAGTTCTGCCATCGCTTCCGTTAAAAGTTTCTGCAAATGCACTAAATTATCATAACATGCTACCTGCTTTCTTCTTGCAATCGCCTCTTCTGAGTCTTCCTGTTCATCAGCATAAATAATGTAATCGGGGTCTACTTTTAACGCTTCCGTTAATCTTCTCAGCGTCCATACCGAGAAACCTTTTTTCCCTGTCTCAATCTCGTATATAAATGATACAGAAATATTAGCCGCTTCTGCAAGTTCTTCCCTTGTCATCTTATTTTTCAACCGTAATCTTTTGATACGCTTGCCAACAAGCGCATTATTCATATGCATTTTTTACCCTCCTATCATTTGTTTTTCTTGTTGAATTTTTTATTGAAACTATTGAAACAATTCTATTTTTCAATTATATATCCACTTTGGCAGGAATTGGGTATATATCACTAAAGCGTTATTTTTTTCGACATTAATTTCCATATTTTCAACAAATACTATACGATCAGTATTTTTAACACAAAAAAGAATACGGTTAGTAATATATGTCCATTCCTCTTGTTCTTTCTGTTATGGTGATATCGCTGTGAAGCATTTGCTCTGCTAATATATACAGCAGCTTGGAGGGTTGCAGTTGTGGAGAAAAAATTTAAAGCATATCTGCAAGATGAATTTCAATTCAGTTCTTTAGACGCAGGCAGAATTATTTATGCTATTAAAGCAATTTTTTCTGAATTGAGTAAACTACTTATCGCATTATTGGTAGCGCTTCCTTTGGGGTATGCCGATGAAGTACTGATTGCAACTATCGTCCTGCTATCCATACGATGCAACAGCGGAGGATTACATTTTTCCCACTATATAAGTTGTTTCTTATTTACTTCCGCTTTTTACGTTATGGCAATTGCTCTCTCCAGATACCCTTTGTCCAACGGCTATCTGGCGCTTGGACTGTTACTTTCATTGGGAATATTTTTAATCACCGGACCAATTACTTCCGTTATGCGTCCCCGATTAACAGCGGCAGAAGTAAAAAAATTTTCACACCGTGTAATTATTCTTCTGCTCGTTTATTCCAGTTTACTGATTTTGTTGGAAACACTGCCTTATAGAGAACTTATCTATTGGGTAATTGTGTTACAAATATTTCAATTATTATGTGCAAAAATTGCACGGAAAGGAGAAATCTATGAAAAAACTGTTTACACCAAAAATGTATAAGTTGTGCACGCTTTGCTTAGCTTTGACAGCTATTATAACGATAAAACATCCTAGCTTTATTTTCTTTGGCGAGCCAAAGCTTCCGACAGAATAAGATTAACAATAAGAGAAAGCACTCCATCACAGAGTGCTTTCTTTCATTATTATTGAAAAACAAATGTAGTTTTGTTCTCCCTGATTCTGGTTTTCTACTGCTAAATCTATTTTATATTTCTGAACTAATTTTCTTACGTGATACAAACCAATTCCCCGTCCTTCTCCTTTTGTGCTATATCCGTCCTCAAACATCTGCTGTATTTCCTGATTCTTCATCTTTCTATGCGGGTTGGCAACCCGAACTATGATGCCATTCTCATATTTTGCTTCAATATACAAAAACTCCTTCTGCTCCGTCGCTATCATGTCCTGAATCGCATTATCTAAAAATGTTCCCAATATCTCAATCATATGTATATCATCAATGTCGCAGTTTGCCAAACTGCATGAAAGTTTCATCCTGACTCGCAGTCCCGCTTCCTGTGCCTCCGCTATCTTTTCAAAAATATGTGCAATAATAATCGGATTCTCTAACACCAGTACATCCGTGGGCATTTCATAATCAACCAGCTTACCTAAATACTTCTTCTGTTCCTCAACAAGTGTGTCATAATCATTGTACAACCTATGTAGCGAATAAACGACATCCACCTGATTTCGGAATTTGTGCTGACGTCTTTTCATTTGGTCAATGACACTACAGAACGCATCAAAGTACTTTTTTCGAATCTTCTCCTCGTACCGATATCTCATCAGCCGGACTACTAACAACCACATTAATACAACACAGACAGTAATATAAATGTAATCACCTAAGTCAAGATGCATTGTCATTTTCAAATCAATAATAGCTGTACACATTAAAATCAGACTAAAAAGTACAACTGCTATATAGGTGACTTCTGTTTTCTTACACCAGTTTTTCAAATGCTGAATTGGAATACATCTTGCCACAGCAAAACAAAGAATTACACTGCATAACGAAGCAAATAGATTATTCATTATATCCGATAGCCATCCATGCATCATAAATGCAAAAGGAAAAAAGCTTACTAATTCTACAATGCCGACTAAAATTATACATAGTATTAACGTAATCAGACTATTTTTCCATGATTCATTATAAGACCACTTTATATATAGCAGAAACAGCAGATAACTCCCTGTCGTCAAAGTATCCGGCAGCATAAGAATATAAGCAACTGTTGCCACTATAAATATAGAAGTCTTAAAAATCGGAATTGTCTTCTCTTTCCCCACCAACCCATTCACTACAAAAGTACTACTTAATAATTCTAAAACAGTAGTCGTTGCTAATAGTAAATACGTTATTTTCATTTCTCTAGTACCCTCGTTTTATGTATGCTTCATACTCATTACGAAAGCGCTTTTTCATAACGGAGCCCATACTGACCGGTTCTTTTATCCCTTTCAGATAAATAAATTGATTGACATAGTCAACAGACTCTATGTGGGCAATATTAACTGCCACCCCCTTTAACGGGGAAAGAAAAATAGAGTCTCTGACTTGTTCTAAAAACCGCTTTAATGTCAGGTTTGGAACTTCAATACATTCTTCCGCAGTATAAACATACATTATCCTATTTTGATTCAGTACATATCGGATTTCAGTTACATCAATCGGAAAGCAAATCCCATTGTTTCTTAAATAAATACGTTCCGGCAATTTGGATGCTTTCTCGCCACGATTAAGTATCTCGCTGACAATCCTTTTAATCCGCTCTTCATCTATTGGCTTTTCAATATAATCATAGCAATGTACACGGTGCAGTAAATCAACCTCTAATCCTGCAATGCTCGTAATAAAAACAACTTCTGCCGAGCAGGAAGCACATTCTCTGATTCTCTCCACAAAGCTGATTCCTGAAAAGTCATTTTTCTCCTTTGGACAAAGAATAATATCCACCAGAAATAAATCTATCCGGTGCATCATTGCGCAGCCGAAAGCTTCCTCCTGATTCGAGAAAGCAAATACATTTACTTTCTGCTCCAAAGATTTCAGTATCTTAACCAACCTGTTCCGTGTGTGTTCGTTATCCTCTAATACAAGTATCTGTTTCATTTCATTTTCCCAAACTATCTTTTAACCCATGAATAAATTCAACTATTTAATAGAATGTATTCTGATTCCAAAAATTTCCAATATTATTATACATTATTTTTGGCTTCTTTTCAACGAACTTTATCTTGAGTCTGCACAGTTTTGTCAATGACTCAATTGAAAAGTTAATTTCTACCCCTTGCGTCCTCTCCCTGTAGAACTTATCCTTACAAATAAAGAGTAGATTTTACCTTTACA